>NZ_AP017470.1:1262500-1617500 GCF_016592575.1 Thermotomaculum hydrothermale
GTAAAAAAGTGTATTGTTTTATCAAGCACATCTTTGACAAAATTAAACAAACCTGTTTTTCTATAGGCGCCTCTTTCTTCAGGGTAACTCCACCACACAACCACTGCTCTTCCCCTTATGTACTCCCGTGGGACAAACCCCCAGAATCTGCTATCATCACTATTATCTCTATTATCCCCCATAGCAAAGTAATACCCTTTTGGTATTCTAACAGGCCCAAAATTATCCCTGACTTTTAAAGGTCCGTCTCTATAAATATTGTATTTATCTTTAAAAACAACATAAGGCTCGTCGAGTTTTTCCCCGTTAATATAAACCTGCTTATCTTTTATTTCTAAAATGTCTCCAGGCAACCCTATAGCCCTTTTTATAAAATCTATATCTGTGTTTTCAGGAGACCTGAATACTATCACATCTCCCCTTTTAATATCCCTTTGGGGAAAAACCTTCTTTTCCCATGCAAAACTAACCGGACCAAATATAAATTTATTTACTGCTAAATGATCTCCTATCAATAAAGTATCTTCCATAGAAGAAGTTGGAATTTTAAAATTTTGAAATACAAATGTTTTAGCAAAGGTAACCGCAAGAATTCCTATTAGTATAGTCTCAAAATAATCCCTTAATTCACTTTTCTTAAATTGAAGCATAAATTAAATTATCCTTATTCTATATTAAAATAGTTATAGAGGTTTGTTATTTTAAAAATACTTTCCACATTTTTATGCAACTCAGTAAAAATTATCTTTTTCCCCAACTCTTCCGCTCTTTTATGAAGAGCAACAAGTGCTCCCAATCCAACAGATGTGATAAAATCACAATCCTTTAAATTTATTTCTATTGTTTTAAAATTAGGGTCTTCAAGGAAAGGCTCAACTTTATTCTTTAGTATGTCATTACCTATCGTGTCTATTTTACCTTTTACTAAAACAGTGACATACCCTTTTAAACTGTCGGCATTTTCTTCTACATATAACATACTACCTCTCCTAATTTCTTTATTCTTAAAATATTATACAATACTTTTGTTGACAACAAAATTTATTTTACATTATACTTAAATATATCAAAAAAAGGTGTATATATGGCAAAAGAACGAAAAAAAATAGGTCAAATATTAATTGAAGCTGGATTAATAACTCAAAAACAACTTGAAGAAGCCTTAACTTACTCAAAAAAACACAATTTAAGGCTGGGAGAGGCATTAATTCAATTAAATTTTGTAAGTGAAGAGGATATTTTAAAGGCTATTAGCCAGCAATTAAATATCCCCTATCTTGAAGTGGGCAATATGCTTTTTGACCCAGAGGTGGTAGGAATTCTCCCTGAAAACTTCTGTAAACGAAACAAAGTAATCCCACTTTTTCTTGTTGATGATACCCTGACTGTTGCAGTTGCAGACCCTTTAAACATTTATTTAATTGATGATATTGCATCAATGACCGGGAAAAAGGTTAATGTAGTGGTAAGCAGTGAAAGAGAAATTGAACAGGCGTTAGAGCATCTTTATGCAAAAACAGAACTGGAAGTTTTAAATCAGGAAGTAGAGGGGGCAGAAAGTGATTTGCTGGACAAACCAGTTATCAAACTGGTCAACAATATTTTAATGCAAGCATCTCAAAAGGAAGCCAGTGACATACATATAGAGCCAGGGAAAGCAAGATTAAGGGTAAGATACAGGATTGATGGAGTTTTAAGAGAACAGGATTTCAACATTCCCTCGTCACTTGCATCTGCAGTAATATCAAGGATAAAGATACTTTCCAATATGGATATAGCAGAAAAAAGAACACCTCAGGATGGAAGAATCCAGCTAAAATTAGGGACAAAAGATTACGATATCAGGGTATCTACCCTTCCCACCATATATGGTGAAAAAATAGTTATGAGATTGCTTGATAAATCATCTGCATCAGTTGACTTGCATTCTTTAGGCTTAAATAAACAGCATTTAGAGATAATTAAAAAATTATTAAAGCAACCTAACGGCATTATTCTGGTAACCGGACCAACAGGAAGCGGGAAAACAACAACCCTGTATTCTTGTTTAAAAGAGTTAAATTCAGAAGATAAAAACATAATTACTGTTGAAGACCCTGTAGAATATCAATTTGACAATATTAACCAGGTGCAGGTTAATCCACAGGCTGGTATTACTTTTGCAAACGGATTGAGGGCTATCCTCAGACAGGACCCGGATATTATTATGGTTGGAGAGATCAGGGATAGGGAAACTGCAGAGATTGCAGTTCAAGCAGCACTAACAGGACACCTTGTATTATCAACTATTCATACTAATGACGCATCTTCCACAATTTCAAGACTGGTTGAAATGGAAATAGAACCCTTTTTGTTAGCATCATCAATAAGAGCAATTATCGGGCAAAGACTTGTAAGAAAGATTTGCCCCAATTGCCAAACAAAATACAATGCAAGAGACGATGAAAAAATAGTTTTAGGCTATCCCCTTGATAAACCATTAGTATTAAAAAAAGGTAAAGGATGCTCCTTTTGTTCAAATACCGGGTATAAAGGAAGAACGGGTATTTATGAGATTTTAGTTATAAATAGTGAAATAAGAAAAATGATTGTAGAGAAAAAAACACCAGATGAGATTATTCAAAAAGCAAAATTATCCGGATACAAGACAATGCAACAGGATGGATTCCAGAAAGTTTTGGATGGAATTACAACTTTGGAAGAAGTTTTGAGAGTAACAAGGATAACAGAGTAAAATGGCTAAATTCTTTGTAAAAGCAAGGGATGAATTTGGGAATCTTATAGAAAACACCTATGAAGCCGAAACAGAAAAACAACTTTATGAAAAATTAAATTCATTAAATTACATTCCTATTAAAATTCAGGAAATTAAAAAAAGTGGGATTTTAAGTCTACACATTTTCCCGGAAAAAATAACCATTACCGAGCAAATACTTTTCTTCCGGCAATTGGCAACATTGATTGATGCGGGAGTCCCTCTAATTCAATCTTTAGAAATTATTAGAAAACAATTGACAAATGAAAAATTTGAAAAAGCCATTGCAAATGTAAAAGAAAAAATTGAAGAAGGCCTATCTCTGTCTGAAGCAATGAGCCTATACCCTGATATTTTTACGAGAATGCAAATTAATATGGTTTTAGTGGCTGAAGAAGGAGGTGTTTTACCTGAGATTTTAGACAGAATAGCACTAATCTTAGAAAATGAAAAAGAAACAAAAGAAAAAATAAAAACAGCAACAAGGTATCCAAAATTAGTCATTACAGCCTTATCGATTGCATTTTTAATTTTAATGTGGTTTGTGGTTCCACAATTTCAAAAAGTGTACGGGAAATTCGGGAAAAAATTGCCATTACCTACGAGAATGCTTTTTGGAATCTATATGTTTTTGAAAAATTACTGGTGGCTTTTAATTCTAATTATTCTTTTACTCTACCTGCTTTTTAGAAAATGGGTTAATACAGAAAAAGGGAGGCGGAAGTTTGATAAGTTTAAACTAAAAATATATATTTTTGGCCCTTTGTTTTTAAAGATATATTTAGAGAGATTTACAAGAGTGCTTTCTTTAATGATTCAATCCGGAGTGCCTATTGTTCAGGCTCTTGATATCGTTGCAGGTGTTACCAACAATGTTGTTATTGAAAATGCTATAATCCAGGTAAAAAATGCTATCCTTGAGGGCAAAACCCTTGCCGAACCAATGGAAGCAAGTAAATACTTCACAGATATGGTTGTCCAGATGGTTACAATAGGGGAAAACACAGGAAAACTTGATTATATGCTAATGAAAGTGGCAAACTACTACGAAAAAGAAGTGGATTATACAATAAAAAATTTATCAACATTAATTGAACCTATCCTCATTGCAGGACTGGCTGTAATTGTGCTATTCTTTGCTCTGGCAATTTATTTGCCTATGTGGAATATGATGAGTTTGTTTAAGTAGAGGAAAATATAAATGAATAAAAAATTAAATATTTATATAAATTATCTTATTTTTTTAGTTGCAATAATAATTTGTTATTTCAATGTCATAAAAAATCCTCAAATATACTATGACGATTTTATTAATGTTTTTAACTATAATTTATTAGGAAATGGATTTAACATTCATTCATTGATTAACGCAATAACCTTTCACCAGGGTGGATACAGGCCTCTCTCATATTTAAGTTTCTATTTAAACCATTACATTTTTAACGGACAACTTCACTCATTTATTATAATTAATGTGCTTATTCATTTTTTTAACACCATGATTTTTTACCATATTGCCCTCAAATTAACTAAAAATAAAGAAATCTCTTTTTTTTCTGCACTCTTTTGGGCAGTATCCCCAGTTAATCTTTTTGGTGTAACTTATATTGTTCAGAGAATGACTTCTTTAATGGCTTTCTTTGGGGGGATAGGCACTCTCTATTATTTAAAATGGGAAGAAAACAGGGAATTTAAAAACTTAGTTTTAGCAATTTTTTTTGTAATTCTGTCTACTCTTTCAAAAGAAAGTGGAATACTTTTTATAGGCTTTTTTTTACTCCATTATTATCTGAAAAACGGAAGCAAAAAAGACATAATCGTGGTTTATATAACAGGTGGTTTATTTTTAATCTTCCTGTACTTTTTTAGCAAGAATTTTTTTGCAGTTACATTTATAAGGAGAGGATTTTCCCCTTTTGAAAGATTCTTCACAGAATTAAGGATATTAATTTTATACATTCAAAATATTTTCTTGCCTCTTCAAAATAAAATTTACTTATTTGCCGATATTATTCATTCAAAAAGTTTATTTACTCCTATTTCAACTTTGTTTTCTTTAATTTTATTATTAGCATTAGTTTTGATCTCATATTTAGCAATAAATAAAGACAAAATTATTGCACTTGGAATATTGAGTTTTTTCCTTTTCCACAGTATTGAATCCACCTTTTTACCTTTATACTTTATGTTTTTTCATAGAAATTACATTGCATCTTTTTTCATAATACTTGCTTTTATCAAATTATTATCATATTTAAAACCAAAATTTAGAAATGTAATTGTAATTATTTTAATTGTAAATGCAATGTGGGTAACAGTTGTTCACAATATGAAATGGACATTCAAGCCATACTATACTAAAAAGAATTATGAAAGCTATAAAAATAGTATCGTTGCAAAAACAAACTATGCTCTTGAATTAGAAAAAGAGGGGAAGCTGAAAGATGCTTTAAATTTGTATCTAAAACTTTTAAAAACGCCTAATAGAACTGTCCCCTTTCTTGGGACTGTACGTATTTTAAAAAAACTTGGATTTAATAAAGAGGTTATAGCAATTGGAAAGCTATATCCTCATAAGGAATTTGCATTGTTGAAGCTAATGGCTCAAGCTTACGCTGATATAAACAACATATCTAAAGCTAAAAAATATTTCCAAAAATCCCTTTCAGACTATTTCACACCAAAGAATTTTCTAACCTATATTGCTTTTCTCTATGAAAATAGATTGTATGATGAGGTAATATTTGAGACAGAAAAATTTCTTCCACAATTAGAAAAATTTACAACAAATAATATTTTATTTGACAAAATTTACAATAATAAGAATATTAATACCAAAATATTTCTATTAAATATTGATTGCAAAATCAGGCTTAATCTTCCAATAAACAAAGACATAACCCTATTAAAAAAATCTGGAATTTATAATAAAAAAATTGAAAATTTAATAAACGCAATAAAAGATATAAAAAATCAAAATTATATCAAAGCGTTAAAGGAGCTAAATTCCATAAAAATTGCAAATATTTATAATGATTTAGAATTTTTTATTTTTGTAAAAAAAATTGCTTTAACCCTATGCATTTATGACAGAACAGGAGAGGATTACAAATTCAAACAACTGATTAAAAAATACTCAAAAAATAATGTGATTTATAACAATTTATGGAAAGAACTCGACAATTGTTATTGACAAAATTGAGAAAAATGTTATATTTTCTAACAGAATTTTAATTTAGGAGGGAAAAATGAAGAAAAACAAAGGTTTTACACTTATTGAACTGGTTATGGTTATTGTTATCCTTGGTATATTAGCAGCTGTTGCTATGCCTAAATATCAGGATATGAGAGAGGAAGCATTAAGAGCTTCTGCAAAGGCAACTATAAGCAATATTAGATCCGCAATTGCGATCTTTTATGCTAAAAGTGCTTTAAACGGAACACCAGTATTTCCAACTACTGCTGAATTAACTGCTACTGGTCAACAGTCACTTTTTGTTGAAAGAGAACTTCCAAAATCACCTATCGACAACTCAAATTCTGTAACTGAAGTCAATTCAGATCCTGTCACATGCAGTGATGTTACTGCAGCTGATGGATATTTATACAATCCAAGCACAGGTGAAATAAGATACAATAATAGTGATGACGATGGCGCTGGCACTCAATGGTGTGCATACTAATTTTTAATGGAGCATAGTTGGTACAAATAAATACTCAAACAAGAGAAGTTCTATTAAAAATAGTTTATTACGGTCCTGGATTATCCGGGAAAACTACAAATCTTCAAAAGCTTCACGAATTAGTTAATCAAATACAATATACGGAACTGTTCTCCATCAACACGATGGAGGACAGGACCCTTTTTTTTGACTTAATGCCTTTTGAAATAGAGGCATTAAACAGAAAGATAAAGTTTCAGGTGTACACTGTCCCTGGACAGGTACACTATGACTCAACAAGGAGAATAATACTCGCCGGAGCAGACGGTGTTGTTTTTGTCGCAGACTCACAAAAATCAAAACTTCAAGAAAATGTCCAGAGTTTAAACAATCTACATGTAAATTTAAGAGCAAATAGACTTGACATAAAAACAATACCCCTTGTTTTACAGTACAATAAGCGGGATTTAGTTGATATATCAAGTGTTGAGGAACTTGAAAACAAACTAAATTTCAGAAAAGTTCCAAGTTTTAAAGCAATTGCAATAGAAGGGACAGGGGTGCTTGAAACCTTTGAAGCAATAGCAATTGAAACCTTCAAAAACTTTGCTGAAAAACACAAGGTTGTCTCTGAAAAAGAGTTGCCTGAAATTATTCTAAAAATAAAAAATGAGGTTTCAAAACTAAAATCTTATGTTAAACCAAAAAATAAAAAAATAGACCCCACTGATAGGCTTCTTAAAATGATTTACCAAAATAAAGGGGGAAAAATTAAAGACGAAGAAGATATTCTTAAATCAGCCCTTAATACCACAACAAAAACCGCTGAAAAATTAGCAGAAGTTAACATACTAAAAAATAAGCTTGAAAACAAGAATAAGCAATTAGAAAGGCTACTTAAAGAAAACGAGTACATGAAAAAATTTCTTGAATCTCTTTTCCAGAATGCTGGCGTACCTATTTTAACCTTTAATTTAAAAGGGAAAATTACAAACTGGAATAACTCAGCCGAAAAACATTTTAAATACACGGTAAAAGAAGCAAAAAGTATGTCTTTTATTGAATTAATACCAAAAGAAAATCTTTTGCAAATACAAAATATCCTGAAAAAAGTTGTATCTGAAAAACAAACCCAAAATATAAAAACAACTCTAAAAGACAGAGAAAATAAAGTTTTGCCTGCTAATGTAGTCTTTTCGCCAATAACAATTGATGACAATAAAAAAACAGTCGCAATAACAATGATAATTTTCCCTGAATAAAAAGAAAAATCTTTAATATTCTGATAAAATTAACCTGTATGAATAAAAGTGAATTTAGTAAAAAGTATATAAATTTTGTGTTCAAACATAAGAAAACATTAGCTTTTATTGTCTTATTTTTTACATTTTTTATGCTTTATCTTTCATCAAAGATTGAATACACAACAAGAATAGTTGACTTGCTTCCTTCTTCAAATAAAAAAGTGAAAAATTACCTTTACACAATTGAAAATATAGGGCTAACTAATAGCATAGTAGTCGCTGTATCAAGAAAAGATGGAGAAAGTGACCCTGAAAATATTGAACTTTATTCAGAAATATTTATTGATAATCTTAAATCAAATCCAGAATTTAAAACTTACTTCAATGGAATTGATGCAAATATTGAAACTAAACTAAACATGGTGTTTACTCCATTTTTCCTGAAAAATCTCTGGGTTATTATTCCAAACAACAAGTTAAGTAACTTTATAAACATTTTTAAATACCAAAAGATGAAAGAAATAATTGAAAAGGATAAAATGCTTATACAAACAGGAAGCGGATTAGAGACATTTATAAAAAAAGACCCGCTGAATATTCTGTCTTTTCTCAAATCTTATTCAAAAGAAATGACAGGTAAGCTAAAAATTTCCCTTGTAGATGGCTATTACTTTTCTAAAGACAAATCACTCCAAATATTTTTTGTAAAAACAAAAGGACATGCTGACAACATTAAATACACAACAGGGGCGATGAACCTGCTTTTCAAAACTATAAAAAAAACCAACAAAGACTTTCAGGATGAAGTTGAAAACCCTTCTTTAAAGATAAGTGTTAACTTTACAGGCCCTCATGCAATTACCTTTTACGACAAAGATGTTGCACAGAATGATATGTTCTCATCTTTATATCTTTCATTCATTCTTGTACTTTTAATATTTATTTTAGGATTTAAAAACCCATTTTCAATTTTTTACGCTGCAGTACCATTAATTGTAGGAGAAGTATGGACTTTTGGACTCACCTATCTTTTAATAGGGAAACTCAATATTCTTACCTCAATTGTTGGTGCAATTCTTGTTGGATTGGGAATAGATTTTTCAATACACATTTACTCAAGGTTTTTAGAAGAAGAATTAAAAAACAAGGATTTACGCAGTTCTCTTGTAAAAACAATTGAGGAAACAGGCTTTGCCACAATTGCAGGGGGGCTAACAACAGCTGCAGCATTCTCATCAATGTTTTTCTCAAATTTCAAAGGGTTAAGAGAATTTGGAATTGTGGCTTCTTTAGGGATAGTATCCACTTTATTTGCATGCCTGTTAATTATCCCTTTAACCCTCTCTTTCAGGAAAAATGTTTACAAGCCCAAAAAAATATCAGGATTTGGAACAAAATTCTTTCACAAAATAGTGGATGAGCATCCAAAAAAAATAGTAATTTTATCAATTCTATTTGTTATATTTTTCCTTATTTTTGCTTTAAGGCTTGAATTTGCCACAAGTTTAAGAGATTTAAGAAGCAGAACAAACCCTGCCTTACAAACCCAGACTTTTCTAACAAAAAAATTAGGTGGTTCATTGAGACCCCTCATTGTGGTGTTAAAAGGCAAAAATCAAAATGAGATTGAAAATCAGTTTGAAGTTTTAACAAAGTCATTAAAAAACAAAAAAATCTCAAAGATTGAATCAATATTTTCATTTATCCCCCCATTAAACGAGCAAATGAAAAATATTGAATACCTCAACAATACAGAAAAACCCAAAAACATTTCTGAAAACTTCTTAAAACTCCTTGATAAAGAAGGATTTGCAATTACCGATTACCATAAAAAATACATAAATTCTATTGAATCAGGGCTTGACAACCTCAGCCCTCTTACATTTAACAAGCTGGTCAATTCAAAAATTTATCCCCTTCTTAAAAACTACATAAGGTATTCAAAAGAAAAAAAAGAGTATGAAATTATAGTGAAAATATACCCTGAGTTAGGATTATGGCACAAAAAATTTACTTCCGACATTGTTAAGACAGTTGAAAAAGTGTTTAAAGAAACAGGAAATAACCAGGACTTTATTACAGGAATTGATGTTGTAATCAACGAGATTAGAAAACTTGTAAAAGAGAACTTTGTGTTTTCAAGTTTGCTTTCTTTATTTCTTGTATTCCTTATTGTCTATCTCCATTTCAGAAATATATATCATTCTCTACTTTCATTTATTCCCCTTTTATCAGGAATTATTGTAATGCTTGGAGCATTGAAACTTTCAGGAGACAACATATCAATGTACAACTTTATTGCAACCCCTATGATTATAGGAATTGGAATTGACAGTGGAATACACATACTAAGCAGGGTTTTAAACTCAAAAGACTACAACATTGCAGAAGCTGTAATTCACACAGGAAAGGCTATTACCTTCACCTCTTTAACAACTATAATTGGCTTTGGTTCACTTTTTATAAGCCACTTTGAAGGATTTAAAAGTTTAGGCCTTTCAACTATTTTTGGTGTTACAGCTTGCTGGATAGCATCAATTATTTTCTTCCCTGCAATGCTGAAACTGATTTTTAAGGGGAAAAATAATGATTTGCACAGATAAAATCAAAAAGATTCATCTTACAGGAATCTGTGGAACAGCAATGGGAAACATAGCAGTTGGCTTAAAGAATTCAGGTTACGAAATTACAGGTTCAGACAGCGGAGTTTATCCACCTATGAGTGACTTTTTAAAAGAAAACGGGATTGAAATTTTTGAATACTCTGAAGAAAATGTAAAAAACAAAGATTTAGTAATTATCGGTAACGCTATTCCAAGGGGGAATGTTGAAGTTGAGTTTGTGCTTGATAACAAAATTCCTTTTACTTCACTTCCAGAAGCTGTTAATTCCTTTTTTGTAAAAAACAAGAAATTAATTATGGTAACTGGAACCCACGGCAAAACAACCACAACATCTCTAATTGCATTCATACTTGAATACTGTGGATTAAACCCTTCATTTTTAATTGGAGGAATAGTTCCTCAGTTGAAAAGCGGATTTAAGTATTCTGAAGAATCAAAGTACTTTGTACTTGAAGGAGACGAATACGATACAGCCTTTTTTGACAAAACAAGCAAATTTTTAAAATTCACACCAGACTTTCTTGTTATAAATTATCTTGAATTTGACCACGGGGATATATTTGACAGTTTAAAGGATATAAAGAAATCGTTTATTCACCTTTTAAAAAAATGTCCTAAAAACTCGACTGTGTTTTTAAATAACGACCATAAAACAACACTTTCATTAAAGGATTACTCCTTTTCAAAGATAAAACTCTTTGGCTTCAAAAAAAACTCAGACTTTAAAGTAAAATACGCTGGATTTAAAAACGGAAAATCAATTTACAAAATTAAAACAGAATCAAATGAATATACACTATCCTCTTACCTTCACGGCAAACACAATGCAAGAAATTTAACAGCGGCATTTTCCGTGTGTTACAGTTTAGGGTTACAGCCTGAAAAGATAATTGAAGCAATTGAAAGCTTTTACGGGGTAAGCAGAAGGTTTGAAACTTATTATGAAAATGAAAAAAAGGGAATTACTGTTATTCAGGATTTTGCGCATCACCCAACCGCATTTGAATACACAATAAAAACAGCGAAAAAACTTTACCCGAACAAAAAAATAATCGCAATAATTGAACCTGCAACAAATACAATGAGAAGCGGTAAATTTGGAAAAAAACTAAAAAATTCTGTTAAACAGGCGGATTTAACTATTTTTCTTCCTGTACCGTCAAAAAAAAGGCATTCTGTCAAAGACAATTTTACTCCACCTGAAGGAGAAAATATCGTAAACTTAAATAACAAAAAGGATTTTGAGGAATTTTTAGGAAAGGGAAATTTTGAAAATTCTGTTTTTCTTTTTATGTCAAACGGTGCACCGTGGGGTTATATGAAAATGGTTAAGAAATTTTATCAAGGTGAATAAATGGCTGAGTATAGTTTTGTTTTAAAAAAATACTTTGTTGCTTCACACATACATAATGGAGAGGATATACACGGACACAATTTTTACTGCATAGGGGAGTTTGAGTTAGACAAGGTTGAAAAGGTAAAAAAGGAATTTGATAAAACCTTAAAACTTTTAGATTACAGAATTCTAAACGAAATTGATTTCTTCAAAGAAAAAACTCCTTCAACAGAAAACATAGCCCTTTTTATTTACCAAAACCTTAAAGACAAAATAAAAGTAAAAAAGATTGAAGTATTTGAGACTGTTAACTTTAGCGGAGGGGTTAAGTAATGGCAATTCTCCTTTTAAAATTTCTTATAATTTCCATAATTATCACATTTGCAGGCTACAAACTAACAGTATCTGGAGACAGAATTGGAGATGAAACTGGATTTGGCTCAAACATGGTTGGCTTTATTTTGCTTGCGTCAATAACATCCTTACCTGAATTGGTAACTGCAATTTCAGCTGCACATTTAAAAAGCGCAAACCTTGTCTTCGGTAATATGATAGGCTCAAATATATTCAATATGGTTGTAATAGCAATCGTTGTGGTGCTTGGCTCAAGAAAAATGCATGAAGCAAAAAGTGAAAACATCTTCAACGCATCAATGGGGCTTTTCATAGTTGCCCTTGCAGGGATTTTAACCTTTTTAAAGCTTAAAATTTCAGGAGTAATACTGGGAATTTTTTACATTGCCATTATTTATCTTTCCTTCAAATTTGAAAACAAGCATAATAAAAAAGAAGAAAAAACAAGCCTGAAAATTAAAGAATTATGGAAGGAGTATCTGCTATTTCTATTTCTGTCTGCAATTATCGTTATTTCAGGATACTATTTAACTATAATCTGTGACAAAATGGCAACAACACCATTTAACATAAACTCCAAAACAATTGTTTTAGGCTCAACCTTTGTTGGGCAACTATTTTTAGCAATATCAACCTCCCTTCCAGAGTTAATTGTTTCAATAAGTGCAGTAAAAATAGGAAAGATTGATATGGCTTATGCCAATGTCTTTGGAAGCAATATATTCAACATATTTATTTTAGGGATATCCTCTTTTTTCTATCCGGGAAATATGTTTGCAAGCGTCTCCCCGTCAATTCTCTTTTCAATCCTTATCTTCTTTATCCTTGTTTCAATAACAATAGGTTCGTTAAAGTATAGAATTAAGTCAAAATTTAGAATAGACGCATACCTTCTTATTCTCTTTTACCTATTAAACCTTTACTATATTTTCAGTAAGTGATTTACAAAGAAACAACAGTTGCTGCGTCGTTAGAATCAGATTCAATCTTTTTAACAAATGGAAGCTTTGCAAGATAGCTTCTTATCCCGCTTTTTAGCCTTCCAGTTCCATGCCCGTGTACAATTCTTACCTTTTCAAAGCCCTCAAGCATAGCCCTGTCCAATTCCTTTTCAATAATGTCTATTGCCTCGTCAACCCTCTTCCCAATCAGGTTTAATTCAAGGGGAAACATCTGCTCTTTTGCCCCAGTTCTTATTTTAACTTGAGAATTCTTTTTAACTTTTTCCTGAACAACCTCAACATCCCCTTTACTTACCCACATCTTTTTACCTTCACTAACTATCAGCAACTTGTTTCCGCTTACCTCTTCCACAATCCCTTTTATTCCAAAAAAAGAGTGTTTAACCATATAGCCTTTTTTAATCTCTTTTTTCTTTTTCTCTTTTTCTTTAACCTCAATCTTTTTCACAAAATCCTGTTTAAACCTATCAATAGCCTTATCTTCAAATTGTTCCGCCTTCTTTCTCAACTCACCCTTAATCCCGTGGAGAAGTTTTTCCTTTTCCTTCCTGTAATCAGAAATAAAATTCTCAAAATCTCTCTTTATCTCTTTTTCAAGCTCAAATTTCAATTTTTCAAGCTTCTTTTCCCTCTCTAAAATCCTCTCTTCTTTCTCCTTAACCTTTTTGCTTCTGCCTTCAATATCTTTTAACATTTCCTCGTATCTTTTCACCTTTTCAGACAAAACAGAAATCAACTGAGAATAATCCCTGTTTGCCTTTTTTGAATACTCTTTTGCATTCTCTAAGAAATCTTCAGGAAGGCCTAATTTTACAGCAATATCTATCGCATGGCTTAAACCAGGCACATCGTAAATTAACCTATAAGTTGGGGTTAAGGTTTCAACATCAAAGTCAACGCTTGCAAGCCTTACTTTATCAAATTCAAAGGCTAAAGCTGAAACATCCTGATGATGAGTTGTAACAATTGCAAATGATTTTCTCTTTATCAACCCTAACACAACAGCCCTTGCAATTGCCGCCCCGTCTGTCGGCTCTGTTCCTGTTCCCAATTCATCAATTAAAACAAGGCTTGAGTCATTTGCCCTGTTTAAAATAAGCTTAATCCTTGTCAAATGTGAAGAAAAGGTTGATAAAGATTGAGCAATATCCTGCCTGTCTCCAATATCAGTTAATATATCTGAAAAGGGAGTAAAATAACTTCCATCTTCAACCGGTACAGGAATTATGCACTGGGACATTAAAATTAAAAGCCCTGCCATTTTAAGAAAAACAGTTTTACCCCCTGTGTTTGAGCCTGAAACAACTAAAATTCTTTTTTCAGGGGTTAAAATTACATCATTCTTTACAACCTTCTGACCTGAAAACAAAAGCAAGGGATGTGCAGCCTGCTTAAAAAAAACATCTCCGCTACCCTTAACCACAGGCACAGTCAGGTTATACTGTTTCATAAACCTGTACCTTGCATTTAAACTGTCAAAATACTCAATAACCTTATCTGCAATTTGAAAGGTATCTTTATTCTCTAAAATTACCTTTGTTAACTCTCTTAAAATCCTGCCTTTCTCTTCCTCAATCTTTCCTTTTACCTCAATCAGGCTATTGTTTAAGTCAACAACCTCAATAGGTTCAACATAAGCAGTTGCTCCGCTTGAAGAAAAATCATGAACAAGGCACTCAAGCCTTCCCTTAAAGTTTCTGTTTATAGGAATAACAAATCTATCGTTTCTTGTGGTTATTATTGGCTCAAAAACATAGTCTTTATATTTTTCAAGAATTTTATTAAGCCTCTGCTTTATTGATTTTTCAGCTTTTCTGAAACTTTTATAGAGGGAAGCAAACTCTGGTGTTGCATTTTCCTTGAAACTGCCGTCCTGCTCAAAGGTTTTTTTCACAGCATTTTTAAACTCGGTTAAAAGAACAAAATCCTTAAAATACTCTTTGAATTCATCATACTGGTAAAACCTCTTGTAAAGGGATTCTGCAATTAAATAGTTTTTGTAGAGGGAGATAATTTCTTCTGGTGAAAGTATAAATTGGGGAGAAAAAAAATCTGGCAGGGGAATTATTTTTCCGCCTCCCAGATTAACAGCTTTACCTGATTCAATTACAGAACAAAAAAGAAGGAGCTTTTTTTGCTCCTTCTCAATTTCATCTGGGTTTGTATAAAATTTTAAATTATCAAAAAATTTCAAGCCCTGCTCTGTAAAGCAGTGCTTTTTAACCTGCTTTAAAGCAGATTCAAACTCAAGTTCTTCAAAAACAAAATCAATCACCATTAAGGCGTCTTTCAAGTCTGAGCTTCTTCAACATCTTTTTACGAGCAGCGAGAATCTTTTTCTTCTTTCTTTCACTTGGCTTTTCGTAATGCTGCCTCTTCTTGATTTCAGAAAGAATCCCCACTTTTTCGCATTTTCTCTTAAATCTCTTCAACGCGTTTTCAAAGCTCTCGCCGTCCCTAACCTCTACTGTAATCATTTAGCCTCTCACCCCATTTCCTTTTATATTTAAACAAAAAAAATACACACAGGCTTTATAATTTTAAAACTTTTAAATCATTTTTTCAAGAAAAAATAAGAGAAATATTACATTTTTAAAATCCTGGTAATTATAATATAAAATTGGAAAAAACACCTATGTCGTTTTTTAGGCTTATCCCTTGACTTTATTTTAAGCAAAGAGATAGAATTGATTGGAGAGGAAACTCTCAAAACAAACAATTTCAAAATGGTGCGACATTATAGCCCTGAAGTAAAAAGTAGGTTGAGATAAAAGAGGAGGAGATATGTTAGAAATCAGAGGACATGCTCGAGGCGGTCAGGGAATGGTTACCGCTTTCGAAATTCTTGCAAAAATTTTTGGACAGATGGAAGGCTACTATGTCCAGGCTTTTCCAGCATTTGGAGTTGAAAGAACCGGTGCTCCAATTCAGGCTTTTTTAAGGGTATCCAGAACCCCAATTCTAAACAGAAGTAAAATTTACAATCCAGACCTAATTGTTGTTTTTGATGAAACATTGCTTGACCAGGTTCCAATCTTTGACGGACTTGAAAAAAATGGAGCTGCTCTCTTAAACACAGAGAAACCAATTGACAAATTTAAAGAGTTTACTGAAAACATTTTTACAGTACCGGCAACAAGAATTTCCCTTGAAAAAGGGTTAGGAAGCAAGGCATTGCCTATTGTTAACTCAGCAATGATAGGGGCAATTTTAAGGGTTTTAGGAGAAAATCTTGACATTGCAAAGGAAATAATTGCCGCAAATGTTCCAGTAAAACCTGAAAAGAATGTTGAGGCTGCAGAAGTTGCTTTTAACAGTGTTAATGGCTTAAAAGACGATTACACTTACATTGTTGAAGCATTTAATTCAACAAAACCAAAGATTTCTGAATTTACTTTAGACGAAAGAAAACACCTTGAGAAAAAACATTATACAGAAATTCCAAAGTACCCTGAGTGGTACGGCCCAATGTCGAAAAACAAAACCGGCAACTGGAGAGTTCTCACCCCTGAATACCATACAAACGAAGCACCATGCTCTCTTAACTGCCCGGCAGGTACTGCTGTAAGAGAATTTGTAAAACTTGCAAATGAGAAAAAGTTTGATGAAGGGTTCAGGTTGATTTTGGAACATAATCCATTTCCTGCTATCTGCGGAAGGGTTTGCCCTCATTACTGCGAACAAAACTGCAATAGAAAAGAGTACGATGAAAGTTTAAATATAGGTTCTATTGAGAGGTTTCTTGGAGATAAAAACAAAGATTACTTCCCGGAACCGGTTAAAATAACAAAAAAGGAAAAAATTGCAGTTATTGGAAGTGGCCCTGCTGGATTAACCGCTGCGTTAAGGCTTAGAAACAGAGGGTACGATGTTACAGTTTTTGAAGCAATGCCAAAACCAGGTGGAATGATGCGCTCAGGTATCCCAAAATTCAGGCTGCCTGATGAAGTGCTTGATAGAGAGATAGAGAGAATTGTAAAAAGCGGGGTAAAAATTATCACAAATAAAAAAGCAACTGTTAAAGAGCTTGAAAATGATTTTGACGCTGTAATTGTTGCTGTTGGTTCCCATAAAGGCTACACAATGGGAATGAAAAATGAAGAGCTTGCCCTTGACGGTATTGACTTTCTAAGAGAGTTTAAACTGAACAACAATACATCAGGGGTTAAAAAAGGTGATAAAGTTGCAATAATAGGCGGTGGAAACACTGCAATAGATGTATCAAGAACTGCTTTAAGATTAGGTGCAGAGCCAACAGTTTATTACAGAAGAACAAGAAATGAAATGCCAGCAATACACATTGAGGTTGAAGAGGCTATTGAAGAAGGCGTAAACTTTGAATTTTTAACTGCTCCCGTTGAATTAAACAGAAAAAACGACAATGAAATTGAAGTTAAAATGATTAAAATGAGATTAGGTGAGCCTGATGCATCTGGAAGGAGAAGACCTATTCCAATTGAAGGCTCAGAGTTTACCGTTACCGTAAACAAACTTATAAAAGCAATAGGACAGGAGTATGACGAGTTTGTCTTTGGTGAAAAGGTTAAACCGAAACAGGGGAAAATTGATTATGACTCAAAAGTTCCTGTTTTCTGTGCCGGAGATATGGCATGGGGAGGCACTGTTGTTGAGGCAATAGGAAGCGGAAACCTTGTAGCAAAAGAGGTTGATGCTTTTCTCAGCAACACATTCTACGATAAAGAAAATGAAGTTTTACACAGGGCAGTAACTCCAAAAGATATTAAGTTTGAATACTACCCCGCCGTACCGAGAATAAAAAATAAAACACACTTTGATGAAAACCTTTACCTTAACTTTGAAGAGGTTGTGGAAGGGTTAACTGAAGAACAGGTGGTTCAGGAAAGCGGCAGGTGTTTACACTGCGGAGACTGTTTTGAATGCGGAAACTGCTACAACTTCTGCCCGGACGCAGCAATTGCTCTTGATGAAAATGGCAGGCTTTATATTAACTACGACTATTGCAAAGGGTGCGGCATCTGCTTCAATGAATGCCCGTGCTCTGCAATTGACTTTACTTTAGGCGAGGTGAAAAATGACTGATGTAAAAAACATGGAAAACGCCGTTGAGTTTAAGAGACATAATCCCAAAATACTTAAAGGTAACTTTGCAGCGGCAGAAGCTGCAAAACTGTGCAAAGCGGGGTTTATCCCAGCATATCCAATTACACCTCAAACAACAATTGTGGAAGAATTATCAAGAAAAGTTGCAACAGGAGAGATGGATGCAACCTATGTAAATATGGACAGTGAGCACTCTGTCTTTGCTGCAGCAATGGGAGCTGCAATGGCAGGTGAAAGGGTATTTACTGCAACAAGCGGACAGGGCTTATTCTATGCCCATGAGGTTTTACACGCAATAGCCCATTTCAGGCTTCCAATGGTTGTTTGCAATGTTGGAAGGCCATCAATCCCGTGGAATATATGGGCAGACCAGACAGACTCCCTTGCCCAGAGAGATACAGGCTGGATACAGATTTACACTGAAACCTCACAAGAAGTGCTTGACACCATTATTCAGGGATACATAATTACCGAAACCCTTGACATTCCTGTAATGGTTGTGCTTGATGCATTCTATTTAAGCCATACAAGTGAAAATGTCTGGGTACCAGAACAATCTTTAGTTGATGAATTCCTGCCACCTAAGCAGAAAAAGGGAGTTGAGATTGACGGATACCACCCAAAAGCAATAGGCGGCCTTATACCACCAGAAGAGTATGAAACATTTGAATACGCATGGTGGAAAGATGCTCTAAAGGTTGAAGATTTAGTAAACACTGTGGGTAAACAGTTTGGAGAAAAATTCGGAAGAAACTACCAGGCTGTTGAAGCAATAAACATAAACGAAAAAACAGAAATGGTATTTGTTACAACCTCAACAATTACTACAACAGTGAGAGGAATACTTAACCTTCACCCTGAAATTGGAATCCTCAAAATAAGGCTAATGAAACCTTTCCCGAAAAAAAGTGTTCTTGAAGCATTAAAGCCCTTATCCGACAACGCCTTAATAGTAAACATTGAAAGAAACTTTTTAGGTGGAAAAGAAGGTGCATTAATGCAGGAGATGAAGAGGGCTCTTTACGGAGAAAGGTATTTTAAAATGTACGATATCTATGCGGGTATGGGTGGAAAAGATGTTTCCCCCATTACAATTGAGAACATGATTGATAAGGTTCGCAGCAATCCAGATGAAATAATCTGGATTGATTTTGAGTAAGGAGGAGATAATGGCTGATTTAGTATATAAGTTCCTAATTGGTGAAGAAAAGGTTTACCCCGGGGCATTAAGCTGCAGAGGTTGCGGCTGGGCTCTGCTTGTAAGACACATAGCAAGCATTTTAGGGGAAAATACTGTTTATGTCGTTCCTGCCTCCTGTTACTCAATTATTGCCGGGCCATACGGATATAACCATGTAAAGGGAAGCACAGTTCACACTGTGTTTGCAGCAGCACCTGCAACGGCAACTGGCGTAAGGGCTGCTCTTGACAGGCAGGGAAACAAAGATGCAAATGTGGTTGTTCTTGCTGGAGACGGCGGAACATTTGACATAGGGCTTCAATCATTATCAGGAGCAGCGTCAAGGGGAGAAAGGATAATATATGTCTGCAACAACAACGGTGCATACATGAACACAGGAATCCAGACAAGTACTGCAACCCCTTATGGTGCAGTAACAACAACAAACCCAAATCCAAGCTATAAAAAAACGTGGCCTAAAGACTTAATGGGGATAGTATCCTCTCACAATATACCCTATGCTGCAACTTGCTCCCTTGCCTTTATCCAGGATTTCAGAAGAAAGGTTGAAAGGGCTAAAAATGCAGATGGCTTCAGCTTTCTTATGATAGACGGCCCCTGCCCTCCCGGGCACAAAACAGACCCTTCCCAGTCAATTTCAATAGCAAGGCTTGCTGTTGAAACAAAACTTTTCCCTCTCTTTGAGGTTGAACATCACAGGGTAAAAATCAACTACTACCCTAAAAAGGAAATTCCTGTGGAAGAATGCCTCAAACTTCAGGGAAGGTTCAGACACCTATTTAAAGAAAATGCAACAGATGCATTGAAAACAATTCAGGAACAGGTTGATTCAAACTGGAAAAGACTTGTCAAATTAGAGGAAATAAGCTACCAATTCTAAACAAAAACCATAATAAAGATAACAAAACCCGGGAAAAATTCCCGGGTTTTTTATTTTTAAGCTATATTCTACGCCAAACTCTTCTAACAATAAAAAAAAGATTTGCCATATTCCCTACCCCATCCTATCAAAGTTGATTTAGAAAAAAAACTAATCTTCTTAAAAATCAGTGTCAAGTTTTTTTAAGATTAAAGAGGATTAAGCTTTAATTTATGTTGTAGTTAGTGTATTATGGTGATATAAATTTTGTTAATAAATTTTAAAAAGGTGAATCATATGGTAAAGAAAAAAGAAAATTTAGAATCATTTGAGCAAAGCCTGTGGAAGGCAGCAGACAAGCTTAGAAAAAACATTGATGCTGCAGAGTATAAACATGTTGTTTTAGGGCTTATCTTTTTAAGGTATATATCAGAAGCTTTTGAGGATTTATACGAAAAACTCAAAAAAGGTGAAGGAGAATACGCAGGAGCAGACCCGGAAGACATAGACGAATACAAAGCTGAAAATGTGTTTTTTATCCCACCTGAGGCAAGATGGAGCTATCTAAAAGCTCACGCAAAAAACCCTGAAATAGGGAAACTAATTGACAATGCAATGGAGCTTATAGAAAAAATAAACACATCACTCAAAGGGGTTTTGCCAAAGGTATACGCAAGGGGAAACATTGACCCTATAAACCTCGGTGGGCTAATTGACCTGTTCAGCAATATTGCCATTAATGAAGCAAAAGAACAAACATCGGATATTTTAGGGCATGTGTTTGAGTATTTTCTGGGACAGTTTGCGTTAGCCGAAGGTAAAAAAGGTGGCCAATTCTATACCCCAAGAAGCGTTGTTGAACTTTTAGTTGAAATGCTTGAACCATACAAAGGAAGGGTATTTGACCCATGCTGTGGAAGTGGCGGAATGTTTGTTCAATCAGAAAAGTTTGTAAAAGAGCATCAAGGAAAGATTAACGACATTTCTATTTACGGACAGGAAAGCAACCAGACAACCTGGAGACTCTGCAAAATGAATCTTGCAATAAGAGGAATTGATAGCTCACAGGTAAAGTGGAATCCTGAAGGCTCATTTTTAAACGACGCTCACAAAGATTTAAAAGCAGATTTTGTAATAGCCAACCCGCCCTTTAACGACAGTGATTGGAGCGGTGAACTACTCAGAAACGATGTTAGATGGAAGTACGGTGTGCCACCTGTTGGTAATGCAAATTATGCGTGGATTCAGCATTTTATTTTTCACCTTGCACCTTATGGAAAAGCAGGTTTTGTTTTAGCAAAAGGCGCTCTTACCACAAAACAAACTGCCGAGTATGAAATTAGAAAAAATATGATTGAAGATGACATTATAGACTGTATTGTCAATCTTCCTGCAAAACTCTTCTTAAACACACAGATACCGGCTTCTTTATGGTTTATTAGAAAAAATAAAACAACAAGAAAAGGGCAAATCCTCTTTATTGACGCAAGGGATATGGGAAAACTTATCAGCAGAAGGACAAGAATTTTAACTGAAGAAGATATTAAAAAAATTGCAAACACATACCACAAATGGCAAAAAGAAGATGAAAGTTATGAGGACATAAAGGGATTCTGCAAATCAGTAATTATTAAAGATGTTAAAGAACTCGATTATGTATTAACCCCCGGCCGTTATGTGGGGCTTGCTGAAGAAGAAGATGACTTTGATTTTGAAGAAAGGTTTAATAAATTAAAAGGCGAGTTTTTGGAACAGTTAAAAGAAGAGGAAAGGTTAAACAAACTTATACTTGAGAATTTAGAGAAAATAGATGTTAAGGGGAAAGACGAAAGATGAAGAATGAAGGGAAAAGAATGAAGGGCGAAAATCAGTTGATTAGTTTAACGATACTGTTTCCATTTTGGAAACAGTTGGAATTTTATAAAAATTCAACCTGTGCAATTTTGGAACAGGTTGCTTTAGCTATAAATGAAATAAAATAAGTTAAATAGGGAGATTATGAAGTTAGAAAAGATTTTACAACAACCGGAAAACAGAAAACTTGAATTTAAAGAGACTCTGCCAAATAAGTTTGATTTATGTAAAACTGTTGTCTCTTTTGCCAATGATGCCGGTGGTGAAATTTATATTGGGATTAAAGATAAGCCAAGAGAAATTGTCGGTGTTCCTGAAGATGATTTATTAAAAATAGAAGAAAAAATTAGTAATATCATACATGATAATTGCCATCCACTAATCTTACCCGATATTTTCTTTTTAAATAAAAATGACAAACATATAGTTGTAATTAAAATTTACAAAGGTAATAAACCACCATACTATATTAAAAGCAAAGGAAAAGAAAAAGGAACTTATATTAGAGTTGGTTCTTCAAACCGACTGGCTGATAAAGAGATTATTGAAGAATTAGAAAGACAAAAGCAAGGAATATCATTTGATTCTTTACCTGTATATTCGAAAAGTGTTGATGAGTTGGAATTTTCTCTTTTTGCAAAGCAGTTTGAAGAAATTACAGATGAAAAATTAACTAAAACCATTTTAAGCAAATTAAATCTAATACTTAAAGAGCAAAACAGGAATTTCCCTACAAATGCCCTGGTACTATTATCAAACGATAAAATTAGAAATAAACTTTTCCCATATGCAAAAATTGAATGCGCAAGGTTTAAAGGAACAACTCCAGGAGATTTTATAGACCAAAAGACTATTGATGAGCCTTTAAGCTTTCAAGCGGAAGAAGCATATAGGTTTGTTTTAAGGCATATTTCTCAAGCTTCAGTTTATGAAGGCGTTTACAGGAAAGATAGGTGGGAATATCCAATTATTGCCATTCGTGAAGTTATAAAAAATGCTGTTATTCACAGGGATTATTCATTAAGGGGTAAAGATATAAAAATTGCAATATTTGACGATAAAATTGAAATTACAAGCCCTGGTAAATTAATGCCTACCATTGATTTTAATGATATGGAATCTGGCCAATCTGATATAAGAAATAAAGTACTTGCGTCAGTATTTAAAAAACTCGGCATTATCGAACAATGGGGAAACGGGTTAAGGTTAATTGCTGAGGAGTTAAAAAACTATCCAGAAATAAAATTTGAGTGGAGCGAGCCGGAAATTTCATTTGGGGTAACACTTAGAAAGATAAACTATAATCTTGAAATTCAAAAGGGTGAGAACATTCAAATCGCGGCCGATTACGGACGATTACGGACGATTACGGACAATTGCCTCTGGAAGAAAAAAAGATATTACTTTATCTTTTAGATAATGAAAAAATTACAAGGAAAGAAGCAATAAAAATCCTTGATGTTCAAAAAACCAAAGCACATGAAATATTAAGCTCATTAATTGCAAAAATACTTCAAAAGGCAAGGAAAAGGAAGAAGCACTTATTATGTTTTAAGAAGGATGAAGGGTGAAAAATGAAGGATGAAGCGTGAAGGGTGAAAAACTATGGATGAAAAAATAATACGAGTTGAAGAAATTGAATCCAAAATTTATACGATAAGAGGTGTCCAGATAATGCTTGATAGTGACCTCGCAAATCTTTATGGGGTTGAAACAAAAAGATTACTGGAACAGGTTCGAAGAAACAAAGAACGTTTCCCTGAAGATTTTATGTTTCAATTAACAAAAGAAGAATTTGAGTCTTTAAGGTCGCAAATTGCGACCTTAAAAAAAGGAAGAGGCAAACACAGAAAATATCTCCCCTATGCCTTTACAGAGCAGGGAATAGCAATTGCTTTCAGCAGTAAAAGATTTAAGCAAAAAAGTTTTTGCATTTTCAAAAATGGATAGCGAAGGTTTAAAAATTTTATTAATATAGAATGTAAAGTAGCTTTTAGGAGAAAGAAGTATGTTTGTTAAAGAACAAAATATAGAAGAAAAATTGATTAAAAAACTTCGTGAGCTTAATTATGTCTATCGTTCAGACATTCGTGATAGGGAATCTTTAGAAAAAAATTTTAGGGAAAAATTTGAATCCTTAAATAGAGTAAAACTTACAGATAATGAATTTGAGCGTTTGTTAGAACAGATAACATCACCTGATGTTTTTAGTTGTTCAAAAATACTTCGTCAACAAAATACCTTTGAACGAGAAGACAGAACTCCTCTGCACTATACACTTGTAAATATCAAGGATTGGTGCAAAAACACTTTTGAAGTGGTAAAACAAATCAGAATAAACACAAAAAACAGTTTTCAAAGATACGATGTGATTTTATTGATAAATGGCCTTCCTTTGGTGCAAATTGAGTTGAAATCTTTAAAAATCAGCCCAAGAAGAGCCATTGAACAAATTGTAAAATATAAAAATGAACCTGGAAACGGATATGGCAATACGCTATTGGCTTTTATGCAGCTATTTATAGTTAGCAATTTTTCAGAGACTTGGTATTTTGTAAACAATAACAACGAGCATTTTAAGTTTGATGCTAATGAACAATTTCTGCCTATTTACAAATTTGCAGATCCAGACAATAAAAAAATTACCCAACTTTACGAATTTGCCAAAAAATTTCTCTCTAAATGTACACTTGCCGAGATGATTGGCCGTTATATGGTGCTTATTGAAAGTGAAAGAAAACTCCTAATGATGCGTCCTTATCAGATTTATGCAGCTAAAGCTATTGTTGATTGTATTCATCAAAATAGAGGCAATGGCTATATCTGGCACACAACAGGTAGCGGTAAAACTCTCACTTCCTTCAAAGCTTCAACCCTTTTAAAAGATAACCCAGATGTGGAAAAGGTTTTGTTTGTTGTGGACAGAAAAGACCTTGATAAACAAACCCGTGAAGAATTTAATAAATTTCAGCCAGGTTGTGTTGAAGAGAACACAAATACAAGAATGCTTGTAAACAGGCTTTTATCTGATGATTATAAAAATAAAGTTATTGTAACAACAATTCAAAAGTTAGGGCTTGCATTAGATGGAAACAATAAGAAGGAATACAGAAAACAGCTTGAACCTTTAAAAAATAAAAGAGTAGTTTTTATTTTTGATGAATGCCATCGTTCCCAATTTGGAGAAAACCATAGGGCTATACGCGAATTTTTCCCAAATGCTCAACTCTTTGGATTTACAGGGACGCCGATTTTTGAAGAAAATGCCTCATACAAAATAAGAGAGGGGAAAGAATTAAGATTTAAAACCACTGAAGATATTTTTCAAAAATTGTTGCATGCCTATACAATTACTCATGCGATTGATGACGGAAATGTACTAAAATTCCGTGTTGAATACTACAAACCAAAGAGTGACACAGACATTGCCCCAAAAGACCTTCCTACTAAAAGGGCAATTATAGAATCAATACTTGAAAAACATGACAAACTAACAAATTTCCGTCGTTTTAATGCTTTATTTGCAACTGCTTCAATCAATGATGCCATAGAATACTATGAACTTTTTCAAAAAATCCAGGAAGAAAAGCAAAAAGAAAATCCTGAGTTTAAACCTTTAAATCTTGCCTGTGTATTTTCTCCTCCAGCAGAAGGCAACAAAGACATACTTCAGCTTCAAGAAGATTTGGAACAAGAAAAGGAAGACCTTAAAGTTGAGCCAAATAAAAAGAAAGAGGCACTTAAAAAAATCATTAGTGATTACAATAAAAAATATAAGACTCATCACGACATATTTAATTTTGACATCTATTATCAGGACATACAAAAAAGAATTAAAGATCAAAAATACCCCAATAATAATTTACCCCATAGGGAAAAAATAGACATAACCATTGTTGTTGATATGCTTCTTACAGGTTTTGATTCTAAATACTTAAACACTCTATATGTTGATAAAAATCTTAAATATCATGGCCTTATTCAGGCATTTTCAAGAACAAACAGAGTGCTTAACAACACAAAACCTTATGGAAATATTATTGATTTTAGAGCGCAAAGAAATAATGTTGACGAGGCTATTGTTCTATTTTCTGGAGAGAAAAAGAAAGGAGCAAAAGAAATATGGATTGTTGACCCTGCTCCAGTGATTATAGAAAAATATAAAAATGCAGTTGAAAATCTAAAAACTTTTATGGAATCACAAAATCTTGAATTTAACCCGTCAGAAGTTGCAAATCTTAAAGGAGATGAAGCCAGAATTGAGTTTATAAATACCTTTAAAGAAGTTCAACGGTTGTTTACTCAGATTGACCAGTACACTGATATATCAGATGAGGATAAGAAAAAGATTGAAGAGCTTTTGCCTGAAGAAAGTTTGACAAGTTTTCGTACGGTTTACCTTGACCTTGCAAGAGACATTAGAGAGCGTCAGGGAAAAACAAAAGACTCTGATGACCCCATTCAGCAGGTTGATCTGGAATTTGTGCTATTTGATTCCGCTTTGATTGATTATGATTACATAATGAAATTAATTAGTAAATATACATATCAAGAGCCCAAAAAGCAGGAAGTTACAAGAACCCAACTTATAGAAATGCTTTCGTCAAATGCAAAATTTTTAGATGAAAAAGAAGACCTTATTGAATATATAAACAGCCTTGAAAAAGAAAAACCTTTAAACGAAGAGGATGTTAGAAAAGGCTATGAGATTTTTAAGGAGAATAAAAGGAAAAATGAGCTAAAGGAGATTGCTAAAAAGCATGGGATAGAATTTAGTTCTTTATTTAACTTTGTAAATAATATTCTTGATAGAATGATATTTGATGCAGATGCCTTAACTGAGCTTTTGGCTCCTTTAAATTTAGGCTGGAAGGCAAGAGCAAAAAAAGAACTTGCATTAATGGATGATTTGATACCTATTCTTAGAAAACTTGCACAAGGGCAAAATATTTCAGGATTAGAGGTTTACGATGAGTGAAAAAGAGAAGAAAAAACTAATCCCAAAATTTAGGTTCCCCGAGTTTAAGGATTCAGGCGAGTGGAAAAAAATTCCTATTTCAAATGTTCTTATAGAACATAAAAGTATAAGTACAGGAAGAGAAAAAGTGTATTCTGTATCAGTAAATAAAGGATTAGTAGAACAAATAAAACATCTTGGCAGAAGTTTTGCTGCAGCTAATACAAAAAACTATAAGTTAGTTTTACCTGGAGATGTCGTATATACTAAAAGTCCTACTGGTGATTTTCCTTTTGGAATTATCAAACAAAGTAAGTTAAATTTTTCCGTAATAGTATCTCCGTTATATTTGGTTTTTTCTCCCCCAAATTATGCTATTGGAACTATTTTAAATTCATATTTTGAATCACCAGAAAGAGCTAAAATTTATCTTGAACCACTTATTCAAAAAGGTCCTAAGAATACAATAAACATTACTCCCCAGAGGTTTCTTTCGGGGAAAATATCATTGCCACCCGAAGAAAATGAACAGCAAAAGATAGCTGATTGTCTTTCGTCGATTGATGAGGTTATAGAGTTAGAAGAAAAGAAACTTGAAAAATTGCAAAAGCACAAAAAAGGTCTAATGCAAAATCTCTTTCCAAATGAAGGCGAAAAAGTTCCCCGTTTCCGTTTTCCCGAGTTTAAGGATTCAGGGGAGTGGGAAGAAAAAAGATTGGGAGAAATTTTTCAAGAAAGAAATGAAAGAAATGGCAATGGAAAATTTGAATTGCTTTCTGTTACTATTTCAAAAGGTGTTGTAAAAACATCTCAATTAGAACGAAAAAATAATACTACTTCTGATTTCTCAAATTATAAGAAAGTTTATCCTAATGACATTGTCTATAATTCAATGAGAATGTGGCAAGGAGCCAGTGGTGTTTCAAAATGGAGTGGAATTGTTAGCCCGGCATATACAGTGCTAAAACCTCTAAGTGATCAAAATTCGGTCTTTTGGGCTTATTATTTTAAGAAATCAACAAGTGTAGAAAATTTTAAACGTTTTTCTCAAGGGTTAACTCCTGACACTTGGAATTTAAAATTCCCTATTTTTTCAAAAATTAAAATGATAGTTCCAAAATTAAAAGAAGAACAGCAAAAAATTGCTGACTGTCTTTCATCACTCGATGAGATTATAGAACTTCAGACTAAGAAGATAGAGCTATTAAAACAACACAAAAAAGGATTGATGCAAGGATTATTTCCTTCAATTGAGGATTAGAAATGGCAAATAATAATATATCAACTTTTAATACAATTGAAGAGCTTGCACAGTATTTAAGGCAACAATTAGAAAATAAGAAAGTTATATTAATATATGCTTATAACGGAACTGGTAAAACCCGTCTTTCAATGGCTTTTAAGGATTTAGGAAAGCAAGGAGATGAAAGGGACACACTTTATTTTAATGCGTTTACAGAAGATTTATTTGTCTGGGATAATGACCTTGAAAATGATACCTATAGAATGCTTAAAATGAATACAGCGTCTCGCTTTTTCAAGGGACTTCAAGAGTTTGAGATAGAAAACAGAATCGCATCTTTTTTACATAGATATGCTGATTTTAACTTTGACATAGATTACAGTGAAGGAACCATCCGTTTTTGGAGAGAAGTGAATAAAGATAATGAACCGATACTAATTAAAATATCTCGTGGTGAAGAAAATATCTTTATTTGGTGTTTTTTTGTTGCTATTGCTCAACTTGCTATAGATAAACAGGAGGCATACGAATGGGTTAATTACATTTATATCGATGACCCTATTTCCTCCCTTGATGACAATAATGCAATAGCTGTGGCTGCTACTCTTTCAAAATTGATAAAGGGACAGGACGATATTAAGGTTGTGATTTCTTCTCACCATACATTGTTTTTTAATGTTCTATGTAATGAAATGGGAAGAGCCTTAAAGTATTTCTTAAGCTATAAAGATGATAAATATGAATTAAGAAGTACCAATGATACACCGAGATTTTATCACGTTGCTATGTTAAAGGAGCTTTATGAGGTTGCTAAATCAGGAAAGATTTATACTTATCATTTTACAATTCTTAGAAGTATTTTAGAAAAAACAGCAACTTTTCACGGATTTAACAGTTTTAAAGATGTAGTAAAAAGGTTTGATGATGATGAAGAGGGCATTATTTATACTCGTGTGATTAATCTTTTGAGTCATGGTAATTATTCTATTTTTGAACCTATTGAAATGCTTGAAGAAAACAAAAAATATTTTAGGGAAATATTAGAAGATTTTATGAAGAATTATAGATTTAATCCAGAGTTATTCCCCCAGGAAACTATAGAAGAGGAGGCTTAAAGTGACTAACAATGATAACAATAAACTTGGTAAGGTATTATGGAATATTGCAAATGAACTTCGTGGTTCAATGAATGCCGACGATTTTAGAGATTATATGCTTTCGTTTTTATTTTTACGGTATATATCTGATAATTATGAAGAGGCTGCAAAAAAGGAATTGGGAAGTGATTGGCCTGAATTAGAAGAAGATGACAGGCGTTCCCCTCTTTCTGTTTGGTATGAAAAAAATAAAGAAGATGTAGAAGAGTTTGAAAAGCATATGCGTAGAAAAGTGCATTATGTTATAAAACCTGAGTATCTATGGAATAGTATTGCCGAAATGGCCCGCATCCAAAATAATGATTTATTAAAAACTTTAGAAAGGGGATTTAATTTTATAGAAAATGAATCTTTTTCAAGGAATTATAAAGGCCTTTTCTCAGAGATAAATCTTAACTCGGAAAAACTCGGCAAAAACTATGAAGAAAGGAATAAAAGACTTTGTGCAATTATTCAAAAAATTTCAGAGGGATTCTCAGAGTTCCCTAAAGATAGAGACCTTCTTGGTGACGCATATGAATATTTAATAGGACAGTTTGCAGCAGGCTCAGGGAAAAACGCAGGAGAATTTTACACACCACAGCAAATTTCAAGTATTTTATCTGGTATTGTCTCTTTAGATAGCCAAGACCCTTCAACAGGACGTAGAGCAAAATTAAATAAAGTACTCGATTTCGCATGCGGTTCAGGTTCATTGCTCCTTAATGTAAGAAAACATATGGGAAAAAATGTAGGGAAACTTTACGGACAGGAAAAAAATATTACCACGTATAACCTTGCTCGTATGAATATGCTTTTACATGGTGTAAAAGATACTGAATTTGAAATTTTTCACGGAGATTCATTAACAAATGATTGGGATATTTTAAGAGAAGAAAATCCTGCTAAAAAGATGGAATTTGATGCAGTTGTCGCAAATCCGCCTTTTAGTTATCGCTGGAATCCCCCAGAATCATTAAAAGACGATTTTAGGTTTAAGGGATATGGACTTGCACCTAAATCTGCGGCTGATTTTGCTTTTTTGCTTCACGGTTTTCATTTTTTAGCAAAAGACGGAACAATGGCAATTATTTTACCCCATGGTGTTTTATTTAGAGGAGGCGTTGAGAAAAAAATTCGTAAAAAATTGCTTTTAGATGGAAATATTGACACTGTTATAGGACTTCCTCCAAAACTTTTTTATTCTACAGGCATTCCCGTTTGTATTCTTGTTTTAAAGAAATGTAAGAAATTTGATGATGTTCTATTTATTAATGCAAGTGAACATTTTGAAAAGGCTAAAAGGCAAAATGTATTGTTGCCTGAACATGTTAAAAAGATTGTAGAAACCTATCAGTATCGAAAAGAAGAGAAACGTTTTTCTCGTCGTGTTTCACTGGATGAAATAAAAGAAGAACATGATTTTAATTTAAATATTTCCCGTTATGTAAGCACTGCTAAGCCAGAGGAACCAGTTGATATTTATAAAGTTAACGAAGAATTGAAGGAAATAGAGAAAAAATTAAAGCATGCAAAGGAAAAACACAATAAATTTCTTGAAGAACTAAGACTTAAGTTACTTCCATAATTTTGTGTTATTTGTAAACAAAAAATATAATAATTGACTGGACAATAAGGGAAAGCGCAAGGGCAAAATTAAGAGTAATTATTAAAAGAACTTTAAGAAAATACGGTTACCCGCCAGATATGCAAAAGCTGGCAACAGAAACTGTTTTAAAACAGGCTGAGCTTATTGCAAATGATTTGACTACATAAAAACTACTAAAACTCAATATTCAAAAAAATTGTTAATGGCTTTAAAAAAAATGTGGTGGAAAGTGGTGCCCGGGGCCGGACTCGAACCGGCACGGAGCCACAAGGTCCGCAGGATTTTAAGTCCTGTGTGTCTGCCAATTCCACCACCCGGGCTCGCTAAAAAATATTACCAATTAGAGTGAAGAAAGTCAACTTTTTTTAATAAATTAGTAAACAAAAAAAGCGGGATTTCTCCCGCTTTTTAAATCTTTTAATTTTACTGGGTTTTAAATTCCAGCCTATCATTCTGGGCAAAGGCAATTACCTTGCTTCCGGGGAGTATTTCTCCCGCAAGAATCTTTGTAGCAAGCGGGTTAAGCAGATATTTCTGGATAACCCTCTTTAATGGCCTTGCGCCAAAATTCGGGTCGTATCCCCTGTTAATCAAAAATTCATAAGCGCTTTCCTCAAGTTCAAGAGAAATATCCTGCTCTTTTAACCTCTGTTCAGCAAGCCTTAACTGTATCTTTACAATTTCTCTCATGTGCTCTTTGCCTAATTTGTTGAATACAACAACCTCGTCAACCCTGTTTAAGAATTCAGGCCTGAATGTGCTTCTTAAGAGATTATTCACCTGTTTTAAAATCATCTCTCTGTTTGAGTCGTTCATATCCAGAATCAAGTCGCTTCCTATGTTTGAAGTCATTATAAGAACCGTGTTTTTGAAGTTAACAGTCCTTCCTTTACCGTCAGTTAACCTTCCATCGTCAAGCACCTGCAAGAGAACATTTAAAACATCTGGATGTGCTTTTTCTATTTCGTCAAGAAGTATTACAGAGTAAGGTTGCCTTCTCACCTTTTCAGTTAGCACTCCACCTTCGTCATAACCAACATATCCTGGAGGCGCTCCTATCAACCTCGCAACTGAGTGTTTTTCCATAAACTCAGACATATCAATTCTTACAAGTGCGTCCTCAGTATCAAATAGAAATTCCGCAAGAGCCTTTGCAAGCTCAGTTTTACCAACACCTGTTGGCCCCATAAAGATAAAGGAACCTATCGGCTTAGACGGGTCTTGCAATCCTGCACGAGACCTTCTTATAGTCTCAGCAAGCAATTTAATTGCCTCATCCTGTCCTACTACCCTCTGTTTCAATATATCTTCAAGTTTAAGGAGTTTCTCCCTTTCGCTTTCAAGCATTTTGGAAACAGGAATTCCCGTCCACTTAGATACAATCTCCGCAATGTCTTCGTCATCAACCTGCTCTTTCAAAAGCTTTGATTCAGATTGAATCTTTTTCAATTCCTCGTTTGCAAGCTCAAGCTGTCTCTTTGTTTCTGGCAACTCACCGTATTGTATCCTTGCCGCTTCCTCAAAATCTCCCTTCCTTGTCGCATCTTCAAGCTTTCTCTCAAGCTCTTCTATCTTTTCCTTTAACTGCCTTACCTTCATTATGTGTTCTTTTTCAAGCTGCCATCTTGCCAAAAGGGATTTTTCCTGCTCTTTCAATTCGCTTAAATGTTTTTCTATCTCTTCAAGCCTTTTTTTAGATGCAGGGTCAGTTTCCTTCTTTAAAGCCTGCTTTTCAATCTCAAGCTGCATAATCTGCCTCTGCAACTGGTCAATTTCAGCAGGCACAGAGTCAATCTCTATCTTTAGCTTTGAGCAAGCCTCATCAATTAAATCTATTGCCTTATCTGGTAAAAACCTGTCTGTTATGTATCTGTGAGAAAGGGTTGCCGCAGCAACAATTGCACTATCGGCAATCTTTATTCCGTGGTGAACCTCATACCTTTCCTTCAATCCCCTTAAAATTGAGATTGTATCCTCAACAGTAGGCTCTTTCACAATTACAGGCTGAAACCTTCTTTCAAGGGCTGCGTCCTTCTCAATGTATTTCTGGTATTCGTTTAATGTTGTTGCACCAATGCACCTTAACATTCCCCTTGCCAGTGCAGGCTTTAATATGTTTGCAGCATCCATTGAGCCCTCTGATGCCCCTGCTCCCACAAGGGTATGCAGCTCGTCAATAAAGAGGATTATCTGTCCATCAGACTTTTCTATTTCACTTACAACAGCTTTCAGCCTTTCCTCAAATTCTCCCCTGAATTTTGCACCTGCAACCAAAGCTGCAAGGTCAAGAGCAACAAGTTTTTTATCTTTCAAGTTTTCAGGAACATCTCCCTTAACAATTCTCTGGGCAATACCTTCAACAATTGCAGTTTTACCAACTCCTGGTTCACCGATTAAAACAGGGTTATTCTTTGTCCTCCTTGTTAAAACCTGCATTACCCTTCTAATCTCTTCATCCCTACCGATTACAGGGTCAAGTTTGCCCTCTTCTGCAAGTTTGGTGTAATCAATACAGTATTTTTCAATAGCCTGATACTTATCCTCAGCACTCTGGTCGGTAACCTTCTGCCCGCCCCTTATGTCTTTTATAGCCTGCAAAAGGGCTCCCTTGGTGATATTGTGCTGTTTGAAAAAATCTGCCAGGCTTCCAGATTTTTCAATTATTGCAAGAACAAGGTGCTCTGAAGATGTGTATTCATCACCCATGCTGTCGGCAATCTGTTTGGATTTAACTAATATTGCCTGAAGATTTGGAGAAGGATACCTCTGCACCCCTTCCGCCTTTGGAAGAGATGAAAGCTTCTCTTCAACCTCTTTTTCAAGCAAATCAACTAAAATACCTGCTTTTTGCAAGAGAGGCTTAACTATTCCTCCCTCCTGCTCAAGCAGGGATTTCATTAAGTGTAATTCAGTGACTTCCGGGTTTTGATAAAGCTCTGCCTTTTCAAAAGCATCTGCAATAGCATCCCTTGCCTTTATGGTAAATCTGTCAAGATTCATAATTACCTCCTTAAAATCTTTTTCATTACTTAATATAATCCCAACTATTTTTTTGTCAACACAAATTTATAAAAAATTTATAAGAAAATTTTATAATGATATACTCAACTTTAAAACTTGCGCTTGACTTTAAGGAAATTCAACAATATATTTAAAGATGAAAGAAAAAATTAAGGAGGCAAATATGCTAAATCAAATAAAAAGCTTTGTTTTTTTAACCGCTTTAACCCTTTTGTTCGTATGGATTGGTGGAATGATAGGTGGACAAAGCGGAATGATAATTGCCTTTGTTCTCGCATTTTTTATGAACTTCTTCTCTTACTGGTACTCTGACAAAATCGTTCTTGCAGCATACAGAGCAAAGCCGGTAACCGAAAATGAGGCTCCTGAACTCTACTCCATTGTAAGAGAATTAGCCACAAAAGCAGGGATACCAATGCCTAAAATTTACATAATCCCATCTCCCCAACCAAATGCATTTGCAACTGGAAGGAACCCTGAACACGCTGCTGTGGCTGTAACAACCGGAATTCTACAACTGTTGAACAGGGATGAATTAAAGGGTGTACTTGGTCACGAATTGGGGCATATAATTCATAGAGACATACTAATACAGTCCATAGCAGCAACAGTTGCAGGGGCAATTATGGTTCTATCATCAATGGCAAGATGGGCAGCATTCTTCGGTGGCTTTTCAAGAGACGATGACAACGGTGGAATAATAGGACTTTTAGTTGTATCAATACTCGCACCCCTTGCTGCAACACTTATACAGCTTGCTATATCCCGTTCAAGGGAATACCTTGCTGATAAAAAGGGAGCAGAGCTTTCCGGAAATCCATTATTCCTAGCAAACGCTTTGAGAAAGCTTGATTCATACGCAAAGGAATTACCAATGCCTCAGGCAAACCCACAAACTGCTCATATGTTTATTGTCAACCCACTTTCAGGGAAAGCACTGGCAAAGCTTTTTTCAACCCATCCACCTATTGAGGAGAGAATAAAAAGGCTTGAGGAAATGGCTTATTCAAATAGAATAAACTAAATTTATATGACAAAAATCACCCCCTGATTTTTAAATTGTTGTATAATTTTTATAGAAAAAATCAGGGGGTTTTGAAATGAAAAAACAGTTTTTTTTACTTTTATCTCTAATTATAATCACCTTTTCAGCAGCAGCAAATCCTGTCACAAAATCCTTTTCTGATAGCTACAAATACCATTTGTACTTTCCTTTAGCTTTTCATGACAATACATACACTTCTTATATTGGTTTATTAAACTTAAACGACAGCATAGCAAATTATGTAATCCACATCTCTGACAGCAATGGCAACCTGCTTATTGAAAATGTTACAGGAACTCTTAATGCAGGGGAAAGGATTTACCGTGAAATTTGCGATGAACAGTTAAACTCTCCCTGCTGGGTTATGGTTAGCAGTGATAAATTTCTTGCAGGCTATATGAATACAATATCAAACGATTTAACAGAATCTTACTTTTACCTTCCAGACACCGGGCTTTCCAAAAGCATTTATGTACCGCATATCGCTCCTGAAACAAATTACTGGTACACATACACTGCATTAGTCAACGGCGATTTTGAAAATGTATGCTCCCCATACTTTGACTATTTTTCTGACCTTGTTACCCTGCCAGCACCTGTTAACCCACTTGAGCAAAGTTACTTTGAATGGGAAACTGATATTTTTAACGGCTCATTTCCGGACAATATGAGAGGATGGGGTAAGATTTACACTACCGGCAACGCAACTTTAAGCGGAATGGAAACCTTCAAGGTAAAGGCAGATGGTATTTACAACACTGCAGGACTGTCATTACCGTCAGAGCTAACAGACACACTATATTTCCCACATATTCATGTTGAAGGTGGTTACTGGTGGACTGGAATTGCTGTAAATAATGCTTCAGAGATAACATTGCCTGTAACCTTTCACGCAATATCGTCAGACGGTACAGAACTTGATTCAGTTACATGGTTTATTGACCCATACTCTAAACTGGTAAAGCTTGCCCAAAGCTTATGGACAGACAAAGACAGGGAATTCCCTGAAAACACAGCATGGATTAAGGTAACCTGCACAGAAAAAAAGATTATAGGATATGAATTATTTGGAACTCTGGAAAGCCAGGGAAGAAGGCTTCTTGCAGGCCTTAACTCCCCTATTGAAGGATATAAAGAGCTAATCTTCCCTCATATTGAATCAAACTCAGATTACTGGACAGGAATTGCATTCGTCAATATAGGAGATGAAAATGCAACCGTTCAGGTAACCGCATACAACGATGAGGGAAAAGCACTTCAAACAATTACAATCTCAGACTCATTTAAACCCAATGAAAAGTATGTATCAACAGTAAAAGCAATGTTTAACAACAATGTGCCTGAAGGAACAACCTATTTAAAGATTAGTTCAAGCCAGGAAATTGTCGGGTTTGAACTCTGGGGCAACCTAATCCCTGAACAGGACTATATTTCAGGAATGCTTGCAACTCCCGCTATCCCGGTGGTTTTTAAAGAAGGCTTTGAAAATAGTGATGTTATAGATAGTGGAAGCTGGAAGGTGGTTCAAGCAAAGGATAATGAATACTCAGGAAAAGGCTGGCAGGTAGCATCAAAGCTTTCTCTCGGAATTGAAACATGGGCTTCACAGTTCCCACAAACCCCACCTGAGGGAAGCGATTATGTTGTAGGCTATTACGGAACAAGCTCAGCTTTGAATCATCAGTATTTAGTCTCCCCACAGATAGATTTACCTGCAAACGCTAAATCCCTGACCTATTTTTACCAGTTTGGCTGGACTTCAACAGCGGTTGAGTCATGCAATGTTTACATTACAGAAGATTTAAACACAAACGACGGAATTGATTTTAACCAAACAACTTTAATTAAAGAGTATACTCCTTCTTATATGGAATCGCTGGACAAATCTACAGAGGTATCAGATTTCACAGTCTGGATGAAAGAAAACCTCGATATTTCTCAATTTGCAGGGAAAAAGGTTAAAATTATTTTTGAAATAAAATCAAAATATCAACAATCCTTTCATTTAGATAAAATTGAGGTAAGGTAGTGAACAAAACAATTGTTTTATTACCTCTAATATTCTTTTTTCTGATTTCAAAGGCAACACCACCAGAAGTAATGTTTGAAAAAAAGGAAAGGGGTAAACTGAAAGAGATTGTTTATAACCCTGTTTTTATAAAAAGTTCAAACAAAAAATTAAACCCAGAAGAGGTTTTCAAAAACTTTATTCAATCAAAAAAACTACCCCTTGACTTTAACTCACTTTACCTTACTCAAAAAATCTCAAACAGGCATACTACAACATTAAGATATAAGCAGAAAGTAAATGGATATCCTGTTTTTAACAGTGAGGTTTTAGGGGTGATTTACAGGGGAAGTGTTTTAAAATTTGTAAACAACACTTTTGAAAATTTTGAACAACCTGAATTCTGCGACAGTTCAATAATTAAGAACAAATTGTTAAAAGAAAACCCAGAATTCAAAAGGATAATTAAAATTGAAAAGGGATATTTTGGAAAAAAGCCATGCTATAGGCTGAGAATTACAGCAAAAAAAAACCTTTTAGATGTTTTTGTTGATTCAAAAAGCGGAAAAATTCTCAAAGAAAAAAGCCTTTTAATTCACTTTGACGCTAAGGGAAATGTATTCTACCCTAACCCTGTTTGTTATTCAGGAAACACCTCTCTTTACGATAACGAAGATTCAAACTATGAAGATTTAGAAGATAGTTATGTAACAGTAACATTAACTAATATTGACAATTCTGGTGTATTAAAAAACGGATATGTTGATTTAAGCGGTCATGGATTGCTTCCCCCCAGTACATTTGGAGTTGTCGGAGTCTCTGAATACACACCAGGCAGCGCCCTTCCAGAAAACGGAAATTACTTTTTTACAAGGGACGATTACAGGTTTGAAGAGGTAAATGCGTATTACTGGATTACAGAGGCAAGAAAGTATATTGAATCTTTAGGATTCAACATTTTGCCTAACCCAATACCTATAAATGTTCACTTTTTGATTGATGATACTTCCTTTTATTCAGAAGCAGACCACGGGATTCACTTTGGAGACGGAGGGGTAGACGATGCAGAGGACGCAGAAATAATACTTCACGAATTTATGCACGCAGTTACCCATTATATAGTCCCCGGGATAGGTGGGGTGTGGGAAGCGCAGGCTCTGGACGAAGGGCTCAGCGATTACTTTGCAGCAACATTCAGCAGGGATACAAGGTTCAGGGATTATATAGGGGAATGGGATGCAACTTACTACCATGCGGGAAATCCTCCCTGGCTCAGGCCAATTAAAACTGACAGGCATTATCCTGAGAATATGAGAGAAAGATATTATCTTACTTGGCAACCAAACTATCACTGGGACGGGGTTATATTTTCCTCAACACTTTGGCAGATAAGAAAAGCGGTTGGAAAGGATTTTGACAGGGATGTAATTGAATCCTTGTATCACATTTCAACTTCAGCAAGTTTCCAATCTGCTGCGATGTCTGTTTACTCCGCAAACTTGCTTAATGGGGGCAATTTTAAAGAGGCAATAGGCTACTTCTTTTTTAAAAGGGGGATACTCCCTGAAAATTACATAACTTCAGTTCCTGAATTTAATGGTTATAAACTTTTCTTCCCCTATGCAGAAGAAAATTCAAATATGGATAGTTTTCTGGGATTAATCAACACCTCAAATGAAAGCGAAACAGTGCATCTACTTTTTATTTCACAGGAAGGATTTCTTGTTTTAAAAGAGAAAGACATAAACTTAAACCCTGGTGAAAAATACTACGAAAAGGTAAACCCTGATGAAATAGACACAAAATTCTGGATTATGGCGGTTTCAGATAAACCTGTTGATGGATATATCTACTTTATTGACAAAGATAAAACGAAAAGTACAATTTTAAAAGGGATAAAAAAACTTTCAAACACTTTATATGTGCCACACATTGCACCAGAAACTGATTACTGGAATAGTTATTCGGCAATTGTAAATGGCTCAAATGAGCAGGCAAGTTTAACGGTTAACACCCACGAGGGAGAAAATATTTCTTTAAGCAATCCCAATGAAAAATACACAATGAATTACCTTGAATGGTACAATGACTTTTACAACCCAAACAATATTACCCCTGAAAAAAACTGGGTAACAATTGAATCAAACGGAGAATGCCTTGCTGGTTATCAATTTTTCACAAGAAAGGATGTGGCACAATCAGGGGGACTAAGCCTTGACATAACCCCATCAAACACAATTTATTTCCCCCACATTCATGTTGAGGGGAATTACTGGTGGACAGGAATAGTTTTTGAAAATGTGCTTGATTCAAGCGAAGAAATAACAGTTTTTGCTTATGATTCTGATGGTAACCTTTTAGACTCTTTTACAATTGAGCAACAACCTTACCAAAAAACAGTGTGCCTTGCTCAGAATTTATGGACTAATAATGAAAGGGAATTTCCAGAAAATACAGCGTGGATAAAATTATCCTCTCAATCTCCCTGTCTCATTGGTTATCAGTTATTTGGCACCCTTCCTGAACAGGGGGCAAGGCTTCTTGCAGGCATAAACGGGATAATAAACCTGTCAACGAAGATTCTGTTCCCACACATTCAAACAGGGGAAAACTTCTGGACAGGGATTGCTATTATCAATTCTTCTGATTCTATTTCAGACATCAGTCTTTCTGCATACGATTCAGATGGCAATCTCCTTGAGCAGGTTGATTTTTCTGATATTAATCCCAATCAAAAAAAGGTGTTCCTTGTTAAAGATATCTTTTCAGAAGATACTATACAGAGTGTTTCATACATAATTGCTCAATCTAATAATTCAATCTGTGGGTTTGAAATAAGCGGAAACCTTACATCAGAGGAAAACGGTGAGATTATCCACAGGCAGGATTATATTGCTGGAATGGAAGGGATTGTGCAATGAATAAAGATGATTTGAAAAAACTTACAGGTATATATCTTATTCTTGATAGAAAGTTAGCAAAGGAGAAAAGTTATATAGAAATAATAGACTCTGTTTCAAAATCTGGTGTAAAAATAGTGCAGTTGAGGGAAAAGAATATATCAACAAGGGAATACCTTGAAATAGCATTTAAGGTAAAAGAGGCATGTGAAAAAAACGGGATAATTTTCATAGTAAACGACAGGGTTGACATAGCCTATGCCTCAAATGCAGACGGGGTGCATCTTGGTCAGGATGATTTGCCACCAAAATATGCGAGAGAAATTTTAGGAAAAAACAAAATTATAGGGATGTCAGCAGGGAATAAAAAAGAGTTAGAATATGCTTTAAATCAGGACATAGACTACATCTCCCCTGGACCTGTATTTTCAACATCAACAAAACCTGATGCAGGAAATGCAGTTGGGATTGATTTTGTAAACTATGTCTTATCAAATACAGAAAAGCCTGTAATCCCTATAGGGGGGATAAATTCTGACAATGTAAAATACCTCTCAAACATAGGGATAAATAAGGTGGCTGTAATTTCAGCAATACTATCATCAGAAGATTTACAAAAGGCAACTGAAAAACTTTTTCTTGCACTATGCAAAAAAAATTGGGCATGAAAGTTTTATACTTTTGCAAATACTTAATTAAAAAGCCTCTTCCAGAAAATACTTTAATTTTTCTCAAAATCATTTAGAATTTAAAGATTGAGGAGTTTTTATGAGGCTTGCTGTTTTAAGCGACATACACGGAAATCTTGAAAAATTAGCAGAAGGCGGGAAAATTTTGAGAGATGCAGATGCTATTATTGTATGCGGGGATATTTCAAGGCATGGAGATTTAAAAGAGATAAAAGAGGTAATATCAGAATTGAAAGAGATAAACCCTGCCATTTTTGCCATACCTGGAAATATGGATGGGAAAGATTCTATTAATATTCTTGAAGAATTAGGGGTAAATATTCACGGAAAACAAATAGAGGTAAAGGGAATTAAATTTGCAGGGTGTGGTGGTTCAACAAAAACCCCATTTGGGACACCCTTTGAATTAGATGAAGATTTTATCTATAATTGCCTGAAAAATAACCTGAACGAGCCAGAAAAAACAGTTGTTGTATGCCACAATCCCCCTTATAAAACAAAAACAGATAGAACAATATTTGGAATGCATGTTGGAAGTAAAAAACTTCGTAATTTAATTGAAGACAAACAGCCTGTTGCTTTTCTTTGCGGGCATATACACGAATCAGCGAATATAGATTTTTTAGGAAAAACTCTTATCTTAAACCCTGGCCCTTTTAGAAGAGGGGGCATAGGGATAGTTGAAATAGATGAAGAAAATGTTAGTGGAAGGATTGAAAGGGTTTGATGGATAAGGAAAGCAAAAAGATACGCTCAATGTTTAACAATATTTCACATAGATACGATTTTCTCAACCACTTTTTCAGTGCAAATGTTGACAGAATATGGAGAAAGAAAACAGTTCAATCCCTTGAAGGAGAAAGGGTTGAAAGGATTTTAGATGTAGCATGCGGCACCCTTGATTTAGCCGTTGATTTTGCAAAAAAATTCCCTGATGCAGACATCATTGGAGTTGACTTTGCCGAAAAAATGCTTGAAAGGGGATTAAAAAAGATTAAAGGGAAAAAGATTTACCCTTTCCACGCTGACGGAAGCAAACTCCCATTTAAAGACAATACCTTTGATGTTGTATCCATTGCTTTTGGAATTAGAAACTTTGAGGATATGGAAAAGGGGTTACAAGAGTTTAGAAGGGTTTTAAAACCAGGGGGGGTGTTGCTTGTTTTAGAGTTTACTCCGAATAAAAACCCGTTTTTTAACTTCTATACAGGCTATTTGATGCCTTTTTTAGCAAAAATCTTTATGTCAGACGGCAATTCTTACAAATACCTTCACAAATCGGTAAAAGAGTTCCCAAACGGAGAAGAATTTAAAAAAATAATAGAAAAACAGGGGTTTAGAGATGTTAAATTTTTCAGACTCCCATTTGGAATATCCCTGCTCCACAAGGGATACAAAAAGTAATAAAAAACAGTTTGAGGTTGTTTTAATCGATGCAGACGATACTTTATGGGAGAACTATTTTTACTTTGAGCAGGCAAGAAACACATTTCTTAATTTTATGGAAAAACAGGGCTTTGACAGAGAAAACGTAAACTATTACCTTAACCATTTTGATACAAAGAGACTTGAAGAAATAGGATTTGGAAGCAACGGGTTTAAAAAAGCAATGGAATTTACATTAAGTCAATTCTATAACGAATCTAAAAAGGAAATAGGCACCACAGAGCTTAAGTTACTTGAAAAAATAAAAACCTTTATTTACAACCAGCCTTCAATCCCCTATCCCGGGGTTAAAGAAACACTTGAATACTTAAAAAGGAAATACAAACTAATACTTTTGACAAAAGGAGAAGAAAAAGAGCAATTAAACAAGGTTGAACGCTCAGGATTATCAAGGTTTTTCAACTCATCAATAGTTTTAAATGACAAAAAAGAAGAGCATTACAGAGAGTTAATTGTAAGCTTAAAACTTAATCCAGAAAAAACAGTTATGGTTGGAAACTCCCCAAAATCAGATATAAACCCGGCTGTAAAGGCCGGAATGTACGGAATTTTAATTCAGAGAGAAACCCAATGGGAATACGAGGAAGAAGAGCTAATAGACTCAGATAGAATTATCATTATCCGCTCTTTTAAAGAATTAAAAAATGTTTTATGAATAAAAAAATTTTCTCTGAAAACATAACAAAAACTATTTTTTCACTCTATATCCCTATTTTTGCCACAATGATGCTTCAATCCCTCTACGGGATTATAGACACCATATTTGTAGGGAAATTAGGGGCAAATTCCCTTGCAGCAGTTGGACAGTCAAACACAATTTTAATGTTTGTTTTTGCCTTTATGTCCTCTGTTTCAATAGGCTCAACATCTTTAATTGCAAGGCAATTAGGAGCGAACAAAAAAAATGACGCAAATAAAACGGTAAACCAATCTCTAATTTTAGGATCCATGCTCTCTTTAATTTTCTTTTTCCCTTTATTTTTTCTAACAAAACCTCTTTTAACCTCAATTAATACAAACATAGAAATTCTTCCTCAGGCGGATATTTATTTAAAAATAAGTGCCTTCTCCCTTATTTTTGTTTTTTTTAACTTTATGATTAACTCCCTTTTAAGGGGAGCAGGATATGTAAAACCTTCATTTTTTTTAATGGCTGTAAGCAATATAATAAATGTTTTTTTAGACTATGCAATGATTTTCGGGCATTACGGATTCCCTTTTTTAGGGGTAAAGGGGGCTGCTTACGCAACCTTAATTGCAAGAGCAATAGGCAGTGTTATGGGAATTTTAATACTGCTATCAAAAAAGTATGGTATTACCTTTCACAAAAGCTTTCTACCGGATTTCAGGATAATGAGACAGATACTTGAAGTAGGCTTTGTGGCTTCCATAATGGGGATTAGCAGGACGGTTTCATCATTAATCTTTATTGCACTTGTGGCAACCTTAGGGACAAAGGTTTTAGCCGCATTGCACGCTGGTATGTATGCTGAATCTATCTCACTCTTCTCTTCATTTGCATATTCAAGTGTAGCAACAACAATTGTCGGGCATTATTTAGGTGCTAAAAGGTTTGAAAAAATAAAAGAGATAAACAGAAAACTGCTAACATATGCGTCTATTACTGGATTATTTTTCGGTTTTTTATTCTTTCTCTTTGCTGACAAAATAGCGCTTTTATTTACTAAAGATACTGAAGTTATTCTTTACATGACCAAAATGCTTAAAACAATCTCTTTCTCAGAAGTTTTTCTTGCAATGGCATTTGTTTTTGTCGGTATTTACTATGCTGCAGGCTACATGGCTGTGCCTTTAAAAGCAAATATAATTTCATTCTGGCTTGTACGCCTCGGCTTTGCATACACCTTTATTAAATTCTATCCAGAAAAACCTGAACTAATTTTTGTTACAATTGCTTTGTTAAACATTGTTTACTCGCTTATAATGTATGCAAATTATAGAACTGAAAATTACCTAATCTACTATAAAAATGTTTAAGGAGAAAACATGAATGAGAGAATACTACTTTTAAAAGAACTTGGAAGGATTGCGTCACACATTCTTTTAAACTATTACGGAAAGATTGAAGACTACCAATTTAAGGGAAGTGTTGATATTTTAACTGAAGCAGACAAAGAATGCGAAAAAACAATTATTGAAACCATATTAAGCAGGTTTCCAAAAGACTCTATTCTTGCCGAAGAATCAGGAGAAACTGGGAACAAATTGAAATCTGAATTTTTATGGGTTATTGACCCATTGGATGGTACAACAAACTTTGCCCATGGATATCCCTTCTTTGCATTCTCCTGTGCTTTGCAAAAAGACAATGAAACAATAGCCGCTCTGGTGGAAATCCCCTTTCTCAAAGAAACTTTTTTTGCAAAAAAAGGAGAGGGGGCTTACCTAAACGAGAAAAAAATCAGGGTCTCAAAGGTAAGCGAATTAAAAAAATCCCTTTTAGTAACAGGTCTTCCCTATTTCAGGGCAAAGGTTGTTGACAATTTGCTTGAAAAAATGAAAAAGGCTGTTTTAAATGGACAGGGTTTGAGAAGAGGAGGCGCGGCAGCAGTTGACTTATGCTATATTGCCTGCGGAAGGCTTGACGGATACTTTGAGATAGGACTAAAACCGTGGGATACTGCGGCAGGAGTTTTAATAGTGGAAGAAGCAGGGGGTAAAGTTACTGATTACTCTGGAAACGAATTTTCTATTTACGGGAATGAGATTGTGGCAACAAATTCATTGATACATAATGAGTTGATTGAAAAAGTTCTTAAATAAAAAAAGCCCCGAAAATTCGGGGCTTTAAATTTATTGCTTTCCTATCTATTTTACTTCTTATTTAAAATTGAATCTTTAACCTTGTTAATGTCTTCGTCTGTAATTATTGTGCTGAAGATATTTCCATCTTTGTCTTTTCTTACAACGAAAATTTTCGGGAATTTAACAACATCGCCAAACCTGTCAAATGTTACATCGCCAGCAATACCTTTATACCCTTTTGTCTGCTGAAGCCTTCTCAAAACATCGTCAGACCTTGGTGATTTTTCATTAGCATATGCTGCAATCTTTAAAGCATCATAAGCGTGTGCAGCATATACATCAGGCTCATGTCCACACCTATCAATAAAATCTTTTACAAACCTTTTTACATCTTCCCTTGTGCTTTTCGGGTCAAATTGAGCCTTTGCGTAGACAAGCCCAACTGCGAAATCGCCCATCTCTTTTATAAAAGATGGCCTTCCAATAGAGGAAGAAGCAAATTTGTACGCTTTAACCTTTTCTTCATCTAATGCCTTCAAAAGCATTTTCGCATCGTCAGGATATGAGCACATAACGACCGCTTCAGGATCCAATTCTTTTATCTTTTTGGCAATAGCAACAAAGTCATCGTAAATAGCATCAGGTGAATACCTGATAACATCTTTAACATCCATATCGGCAGTATTTCTTGCAATTCTTAAAATCTCGTTTGAAACTCCATAGCCGTATTCATTTTTTACTGCAACTACAACAATTGACCTGATAAGCATTTTATTAAACATTACATCAGCTAACTTTTTGGCCTCAATTGTATCAGAAGGGTATACCCTGAAAGTATAATCGTTACCCTTTTGAGTAAGCCTTGGAGTTGAAGCAGTTGGTGATACAAAAGGAACCTTATACTTTTCAGCGAGAGGAGCAACTGCTAAAGCTACTTCACTTGCACATGGTCCTACAACGACACTAACATGATTCTCTTTAACAAGTTTTTTATATGCCTCTTTTCCCTTTTCAGGAATACCCATTGAATCTTCGTAAAATACCTCTACTTTTTTACCTTTAATTCCACCTTCCGCATTTAAATGAATCTTTGCTATTTCAATAGCACATTTAATATCTTTACCAATAGGAGCAAGAACACCTGAAAGAGGAACAATTGCTCCAATTCTTACAACCTTATCCTTTTTACAGGCTGTTGTGGACATTACCGCAATTAACATACCTATTGAAATTATTGCCACAAGTAATTTTTTCATTTTTCCTCCTGAATAATTAATATCTTACAAAAAAAACATATCAAAATAAGCAATAACTGTCAATGTTAAACAAAGAACACTACTTTAACTTCCCTGACAAAACATTTGCTGCAACAAGCACTGGATCCCATACAGGTGAAAAAGGCGGCGCATAGGCAAGGTCAAACATAGAAAATTCCTTAACCGTATTTCCGTTGAAAATTGCTGTTGCAACAATATTTATCCTGTGGGCAACTCCTGTTTTGCCAATCATTTGACAGCCTAATAATTTCCCTGTTTTCTTGTCCCCAATCATTGCAACCTGTATAGGGTATTTGTATTTGTATCCATGGGCAGCAGAGGAAGCAGTAATAACAATTTCAACTGGGTCAAATCCTTCATTTAAAGCATCGTTTAATGTTAATCCACAGCTTGCAACCTCTTTATCAAAGAGTTTAAATTCTGCACTTTTTATTACCCCCGGGAACCTCGCAAGTTCCCTTGCCGCATTTAAACCAGCAACTCTTCCTTGCTTGTTGGCCACTGTCCCAAGAGGCACATAGGTCTTTCTGTTTGTAATCCTGTGAATACTTTCAGCACAATCACCAGCAGCAAAAATCCCGGATATTGAGGTTTCCATTTTACTATCAACAGCAATTGCCCCATTTACTCCAAGCTCAATGCCAGCATCTTTAGCAAGCTTACTATTTGGCTTTACTCCAGTTGCAAGCAAAACAATATCTGCCTCAAATTCACCTGAAGTGGTTATAACCCTGTCATTGTCAATCCTTTCAACAGTTGTATTAAAATATGCCTTAACACCGTTTCCCTCAAGGGTTTTTAAAATAGAGTTAATAATCTCTCCATTGTAATTTGGCATTGGTTTTTCAAGCATTTCAACAATTGTAACATCAAGCCCTGATTCTTTGAAACTCTCAGCCATTTCAAGCCCTATATATCCAGCGCCTATAATAACCGCTTTTTTAGGCTTTTTTTCCTCTATAAATTTTTTAATAGCAACCCCATCGTTTAATGTTCTTAAAGAAAAAACATTTTCATTATCAATTCCCGGGATTGGAGGTTTAACAGGTGATGCGCCTGTTGCTATAACAAGCCTATCGTAGTTAATAGATTTTTCTTTTCCACTTATTAACTCTTTGTAAAAAACTCTTTTTTCATTTGGGGATATCCCTAAAACAAGGTGATTAGTTCTTACATCAATGCCTCTTTTGTCTCTTGCATCATCAACTGTAAGCACAATTAAGTCTTTGTAATCCCCATCAGGATTTGCAATATAGTATGGCATACTGCAGGCACCGTAAGAAATGAATTCCCCTTTTTCAAGAACAATTACCTCCGCACCTTTGTCTACCTTTTTAATTCTGCTTGCGGCACTCATTCCCGCCGCAATACCACCGATAACAACATACCTATTGCCCATCTTTCACCACCTTAGTTTTTATTTTAACTTTATCATTTTCCTCAACCAATCTTATCTGCAATTTAGCATTTCTATTTTTCTCTTTAATCATCTGAAACCTATCATATATCTTTTTCTTAAAAACTTCATAGGGAACATTTACCTGTTTTTTCTGGCTTTCTAACTTTATTTTATAATCATTATAAATTTTTTGTAACTTCTGCTCTTCTGACTTAATATCCCCAATTACAACCTTTTCTTCTTGAGGAACAACTGTTCTATTTTCTTCTTTTGCGTCAACTAATGGAACTGTAATCAATCCTTCCTCTTTTAATTTTTGATACTTTTTCTCCTGAAAATCTTTTAATCTATTGAAGTTTATTTTCTGGACATTATACCTTGCAAGTAAATTCTCAAACCTGAATTTATGAATGTATTTTTTAAATGGAATCCTTCTTAATGTTTTTATTAACTCTTTAACCCTTTGCTCGGCAAACTCAAGATTCACATCAGGCATATGGGCTAATTCCCTGTTGTATTCAATCCTTAATCTCTTTATCTCTTTTTCCAGATTGTCTAACAGTATAGTTACATTGTCTTTTTCTTTGTTCATTCTTCACCACTTAAAGTTATCTCATTAATATTTTAATACATTTTTAAAGGTTTATTAGTTTTTTGTCAATAAAATCAAAAACTCTCTCTTTATCATTTACAACCTCAAAATTAAATAAACTTTTTAAAAAGAATTTTCCGTACCATTTTTTCTGAATTCTTTTGTCTAAAATTATAAAAATCCCTTTATCTTTTTCATCCCGTATAAGCCTACCCATACCCTGTTTTAACTGTAAAACTGAAAGAGGTATTGCATAATCCTTAAAAGAATTTTTAATCCTTGATGATTTTTCACTAAAAACAGGGTCATCAGGTCTGTTAAAGGGGAGTCTATCAATAATAACACAGGATAAATCCTCCCCCTTTATATCAATCCCCTCCCAGAAAGAAAAGCTACCAATTAAGACTGAGTTTTGACTTTCTCTAAACCTTTCTATTAAAAAAGAATTGCTGTCTTCACCCTGTACAAGTATGTTTAAATCAACTTTGTTTCTTAAAGCATTGGCAAATAGTTTTACATTTTTCAAGCTTGTACAAAGCAAAAAGGTTTTTCCCTTTATTCTTTTTAAAATATCATAAATTTCTTCAACAGACTTTTCTACAAAATCAGGTTCATCAACAAAGGGAATATCCAATGGAACATATAACAAAGTATTCTCTTTGTAATTAAAGACAGAGGGTAAAACAAAGCTTTCTGCATACTCAACTCCAACGCTTTTCTTAAAAAAATCAAGGGAATTGTTAACAGCCAGAGTTGCAGAAGTAAAAATTACACAGGGATAATAGACACTAAAAAGATTAGAAAGTTTGTCAGATACATTTAAAGGGATATTCTTAAAAACAACGCTTTTATCTTCGTATTCATAGAATGAAACAAAATCTGGATTATCTATAAGCTCAACAAAAACTATAAACCTATCTGCCCTTTTTATTAAATTAGTCTTTAAATCAAAATCATCTTCATCTATTAATTTCAAATCCTCTTTTAAAAAACCCATGGTTTCTTTCAACTTGTAAAAATACTTTTTCTGTTTTTTGTCAATCCTTGCTGTCTGAATATTTTCAAGTTCGAGATTTTCTTTGTTTTGAAGGTACTCAAAATTCTTAACATACTTTAACCTTAACTCTGATGGAAGCTGATTAAAAAATATAGTAAGCATCCTCAAGGAAAAAGTTTCTCCAAACTGAATTGAAGCAATAGTTTCAAATTTATGGGCCTCATCTATAACCACAACATCTGCAAGAGGGAGAATGCTTCCAAAATCAGAGGATTTAACTGCTAAATCTGAAACAAAAAGATGATGGTTAACAAGTACAATATCAGCATCAACAGCCCTTTTTCTTGCTCTATAAAAATAGCATTCTTTGTAATGAGGACACTTTCTCCCTGTACAAAAATTTTTATCAGCATTAATCTTTCTAATTGAAATGTCTGAAAGAGAAAGCCCTTCAATTTCAGAAAAATCACCTTTCTCTGTGTATTCAATCCAGCTTGAAATTGTGTTGTATAAGTGTTTCTCTCTGTTTGAACCAGGTTTATTTTTTTCGTTGAAAAATCTAAGCAAACAGAGGTAATTCTGCCTTCCTTTAAGTATTTCAACCTTATAATCCCTGTTAAACAACTGTGCAGTAAATGGAATATCTTTTTCAAATAATTGATGCTGTAAAACAATGGTAGCTGTTGATATAATCGCTTTCTTCTCTTTTTGAAAAATAGGCAATAGATAGGCAAATGTTTTCCCAACTCCTGTAGGCGCTTCAATAACAAGAGGTTTGCATTCATCAATGGCATTGGCCACCTTCTCGGCCATTAGAATTTGAGACTCTCTCTCTGAGAATCCATCTAAAAACTTAGCAAGAAGGCCGTTTTGACTGAAAAACTCTCTCATTCACTATCTTTAAGATTTGAGACATAATATGCTAACATTTCAAGCAATGCCCTGAAATCGGCACATACTGTTTTCACATTGTTGGGAACAGAAATCCTTGCAGGGGCAAAATTCATTAAACCCTTTACCCCTGCTTTTACAAATGCATCTGCAACCTGTTGAGCCGCCCTCGCAGGAACGGCTATAATTCCCATATCAACCTTTAATTCTTTTACTTTTTCAGGCAATTCTTTAACATGGAAAATAGGGATATTGTTTTCCCCGTAGGTTCTCCCCACCTTCCTTGCGTTGCTGTCAAACATTGCAACAATCCTGAATGAGCCCTCATTGAATTTTGGGTAATGAGCAAGAGCTTTTCCTAAATTACCAGCTCCAGCAATTGCCACATTATAAACCCTCTGAAGGCCTAAAATCATTTTTATCTTTTCAATTATCTCATCAACATTATAGCCAACACCCCTTTTCCCGAATGTGCCAAAGTATGAAAAATCCTTTCTTATTAAATCAGAATTTAAATTAAACCTCTCTGCCAACTCCTTTGAGGAAACAAATTCGTACCCTTCCTCTTTTAATTGAATAAAGCACCTCAAATAAAGTGTTAGCCTTCTTGCAACAACCTCTGAGACACAGGAACAATATTTTTTCAATTCCTTTTCATTCATATAAGCACCTTTGAAGCAAGAATTGCTAACTTGTTAATTGCCTGAGGGAACAGTCCAAAATAGATTACCCCTACAGCACAAACAACTAACAATGACAAAGTTAAAAAACTAAATTCAAAATTCCTTTCCTCCGGATTTTCCTTCATATACATAAAAACAACAACTTTTAAATAGTAATAAACAGAAATAAGTGACCCTAAAATACCGATTAATGCAAGGATATACTGCTCTTTTACAATAAGGGATTTAAATATATAAAACTTTCCAACAAATCCTATGGTTGCTGGAATTCCAGCAAGAGAAAACATAAAAACACTTAAAAGAACTCCAAACAGCGGATATTTATAGCCTAATCCCCTTAAATGATTGTATTCAACATAGTCATTATCCCCAATTTTCAAAAGGGAAAGGCTGCCGAAAGCACCTATATTTATAAGCAGGTACCCAGCAAGATAAAACAGTATTGCTGAAATCCCCTCAATTGAGAATGCAACAATTGCCATTAAAAGGTATCCAGCATGGGCAATTGAAGAGTAAGCAAGCATTCTCTTTACAGAATTTTGTACCAGAGCTCCTAAATTACCTATTAAAACAGTTAAAATTGCTATTACAAAAATTGCCTTTTCCCACAAAATAAACATATCCGGAAAGGCAATATAAAGGATTTTTACAAGGATAACAATTGCAACAGCCTTTGGTGCAATTGACATAAATGCTGTTACAGGTGTTGGAGCACCTTCGTAAGCATCTGGAGTCCACATGTGGAATGGCGCTGCCGACGCTTTAAAGCCAATACCAACCATTAAAAATAAAAGCCCCAATTTAAAGAGTTCATCTCCCTTTTTAACAATCATTATATCTTTTAAAACAACACTTCCAGTTGCACCATAGATTACAGCAATTCCAAAGAGGAAAAAGCCAGAAGCAATTGAACCTAAAATAAAATACTTTAAAGCACCCTCAACAGACGGTTCTTTGTATCTAAAATAAGCAACAGTTGCATAGAGTGGAATTGAGGTTAACTCAAGGCCAACAAAAATGTTTATAAGGTTGTTTGTATTAACCATCACAAGCAAACCGCAAATTGTAGCAAGGGCAATTGCGTAAAATTCTGGATGCTTGAATTCTTCCTTGTTAAAAAACCCTTCTGCCAGGACAAATGATGCAATCCCGCAGACAAGCACAAGGATTGAGAGGTAAATATTAAAAGCGTTGTAAAAAACCATACCGTTCATATAATCAAGACTTCTATATGTTAATTGAGGCAATAACTTAACAAAGTAATATAAATCAGCAAACAAAAACAACGATGCAATAACCCCTGAGTAATGCTTTATCTTCTCATTTAAAACACCCATAAAAGAGAGAACGATTATCCCCCCTGTAAGAATCAAAAAGGGCATTAGCATATAGTAATTTATGGTTATATTCATTTTTTACCCCCCTCATTATCAATCACAGTAACAACCTGTTTTGCCTTAAACATATTCAAATAATAATCAACAGATTTCTGCATTCTCTTAAAAAAGAAGTTTGGATAAAGCCCTATCCAGAAAATCATAATCACAAGGGGTACAAGGTATGCAATCTCTCTTTTAGTTAAATCAGTTAACTTCTTGTTTTCCTCTGAAGGCTCTGTATTAAAGAATACCCTCTGGTACATCCAGAGCATATAAACAGCCCCTAAAATAACCCCTGAAGCAGCAAAGGCAGTGTAAACCCAGGCATGCTGCCAGGAAGATTTAAAGGTACCTAAAAGTATTGAAAATTCACCTACAAAACCGTTTGTCAAAGGTAGCCCAATTGAAGAGAGGGTAACAATCATAAAAAAGGTTGCGTAAACAGGCATAACCTTAGCAATACCACCATATTCTGAAATAAGTCTTGTATGCTTTCTTTCGTAAACCACACCAACCAAGAGGAAGAGTGCACCTGTAGAAATACCGTGGTTAATCATCTGTAAAATACCGCCCTGCATACCGTAAACTGTCAGGGCAAACAAGCCAAGCATAACATAGCCTAAGTGAGAAACAGAAGAGTATGCAACAAGTTTCTTAATATCCTTCTGCACCATTGCAACAAGCGCACCGTAAATTATACCGATTATAGCAAGCACAATTACATAAGGTGCGAATTTTACCATTGCATCTGGAAACATTGGCATTGCAAACCTTAAATAACCGTAGGTACCTAATTTAAGCAAAACACCTGCAAGAATAACTGAGCCTGCTGTCGGTGCCTCTGTATGAGCATCAGGCAACCATGTGTGAAACGGGAAAATAGGTACTTTAATTGCAAATGCTATTGCAAAAGCAATAAAGAGATAAATCTGTTCATTTAAACTAAAATGATAAGAGTAAATCTTAGTTACATCAAATGTTCCTGTTGTTTTGTAAATGTACATAATTCCCAAAAGCATGAGAAGAGAGCCTGCCATTGTATAGATAAAGAATTTAATTGCTGCGTAAATCCTTCTCTCTCCTCCCCATACTCCAATAATAAAGTACATAGGGATGAGCATAACTTCCCAGAAAACATAGAATAGAAATAAATCAAGCGCAACAAGTGAACCTAAAATTCCAACCTCAAGCAAAAACATATGGATATAAAATGATTTAACCTTTTTTGTAATTCCAGAATAGGTTGAAAGAAAGATTATAGGCATAAGAAATGTTGTAAGCAAAACAATAAAAAGGCTTATGCCATCTATCCCTATAAAGTACTGTGAATTTAAAAAGTTAGAAACTATCCAGCTTGTCCTTTCAACAAATTGAAGTTTATAGACTGAATAGTCAAAGTTAAGCAATAGTTTTAAAGATATTAAAAAGTGAATAAGGGAAAAGACAATCCCGAAAACCTTTATCCCCTTTTCCTCTTTTGAGGGGAAAAACAAGAGTATAACAACTGCAAGCAGCGGGAAAAATGTAATCAAACTTAAAAAATGATTCTCAAACATAACTACCCCTCACCTATAAGAAAATCCAGAATAGTATCAGTATTCCGGCCAGCATTGTTAATGCGTAAACCTTTACTGCACCGTTCTGGTATAGAGAGTAAATCTTACCAACACACCTTGCAAGGTATGCGGAAAGGTTTACAGCCCCGTCAATTATTACAGTATCTATAAACAACCAGCAAAACTCGCCTATCTTTCTAACTGGAGTAACAACTAAAGCAAAGTAAATCTCATCAACATAGTACTTATTTAAGAGAATTTTATAGAAATAATTAAAGGTATTTGCAAGTTTTTCAGGAGCATCTGTCTTTCTTCCATACAGGAATTTAGCAAACAACCAGCCTATTATTGCAAGACCTACAGATACAAACATTAAAGTCCATTCCATTGATACATTGTGCATAAAGTGTATATGACCTATATTTTCTACCATAGGCTCTAAGTAATGCTCAAGCAAATTGGGAAGGTGGAATATATGAGGAAATCCCAGCCATCCACCAACCACTGAGAGAAAAGCCAACGCCATAAGTGGCACAGTCATTACAGATGGAGACTCGTGTAAAGCCTCTTCTTCGTTTTTCGTACCTCTGAAATCCCCTAAAAATGTCAGGTAAACAAGTCTGAACATATAGAATGATGTTAGTACTGCTGCAAAAGCACCTATACCCCATAAAATTTTATGGTTTGAAGCAAATGCCTTCCACAAAATCTCATCCTTTGAAAAGAAACCTGCAAATGGCGGGAATCCAGCAATAGCAAGGGTTGCTATTAAAAATGTCCAGTATGTTTTAGGCATATACTTTTTCAACCCACCCATATTTCTTATATCCTGCGGGTCTTTATCGTGTATTCCCGCATGGTGAAATGCATGGTGCATTGCGTGAATTACAGAACCTGAACCAAGGAATAGCAAAGCCTTAAAAAATGCGTGGGTTAAAATGTGGAAGAAGCCTGCAATAAAGGCTCCAACACCCAACGCCAAAAACATATAGCCTAACTGTGAAACAGTTGAGTAAGCAAGCACCTTCTTTATATCGTTTTGAACCGTACCAATTGTTGCCGCAAACAGTGCGGTTAAACCGCCAACCCATGCAATTGTAAGCAAGGTAATTGGTGCTAATTGAAAGAGAAAGTTTAGTTTAACTATCATGTAAACACCTGACGTTACCATTGTTGCAGCGTGGATAAGTGCAGAAACAGGTGTTGGGCCTGCCATTGCATCAGGAAGCCATATATAGAGAGGAATTTGAGCAGATTTACCTGTTGCACCAACAAACAATAGAATTGTAGCAAGGGTGATAAGCCCCAATGTATGCTCAGGCTTCAATCCAGCAGAAACAATAGCTTCTCTAATTTTTGTAAATTCAAGGCTTCCAAAAAGGGTAAAAATCAAAAACATTCCAAGAATAAAACCAAAATCACCTACCCTGTTTACAATAAATGCCTTTTTACCTGCATCTGATGCAACCTTTGTTGTGTAATAGAAACCAATAAGCAGATAAGAACATAAACCAACACCTTCCCAGCCAACAAACATTAAAAGCAAATTGTCGGCTAAAACAAGTGTTAACATCATAAAAACAAAGAGGTTAAGATAGGCAAAGTATCTCCAGTAACCATCCTCTTCTGCCATATAGCCGATTGAGTAAACATGGATTAAGAAACTGACGCCGGCTACCATTAAAGTCATGGAGCCTGACAATCTATCAAAAAGGTATGCAAAATTTACATTAAAATCTCCGTAAGAAATCCACGGGAAAAGTACATTCCTTATGCCGTGTTCAGAGAATTCTGCACTTCCGTTCATCTGAACAAACAGCACACAGGCAAGAAGGAATGATAAAAGAATTGCTCCACTCCCAATAATTCCAATAGCCTTTCTTGGCAGCTTCCTGCCAAACAAACCGTTAATTAAAAATCCTATTAACGGAAAAACAGGGATTAACCATACATATCCAGTCATAACATCATCCCTTCAAAAGTTTTATTTCGTCAACTTCTATTGTTTCCCTCAACTTAAAGTAAGCCACCACCAACGCTAAACCCACTGCCGCCTCTGCAGCCGCAATGGCAAATATAAAAAACACAAAAACCTGTCCGTCAACATTTCCTATAAAGCGGGAAAATGCAACAAACAAAAGGTTTACTGAGTTTAAAATCAATTCAATACACATTAAAATAGTAATAATGTTTCTTCTTATTAAAATTCCAACCACACCAATAGTAAACAATACTGCACTTAAAACTGCGTAATCCACCATAGCAACCATAATCACACCCTCTTCTTTGATAAGAATACCGCCGCCACCATTGCGGCAAGCAGTAACAAAGAGATTAACTCAAAGGGAATAAAGTATTTGCCGAACATAACATCAGCAATTGTTTCAACATTGTTTTTCATTCCCCCTACCGCACTCATCTTTGTGTAAGATAAAAGAATTTTACTCTTCAAAAAGGAAATGTAAATTAGCAAACCTATTAAAATTCCGCCTATAACTGAAACAAAGGTTACAAATTTACTTCTCTTTGAAGGTTCTTCCCTGTGCTGATTAAGAAGCATTAAAACAAAGAGAAACAGTACTATGATTGCCCCCGCATAAACAACAAGCTGCATAGCAGCAATAAAGGGTGCTGATAGAGTAAGGTAAATACCAGCTACAGCCACAAAAGAAAGCAATAAATACAATCCACTAACAATTGGCCTATCAGACAAAATTACCATTACCGCGGCAAAAACCGCAATAAAACTTAAAATCCAGAACGCCAGCTGCATTTTATTCCCCACCTTCTCTTTTAGTTTTTACCAATTCTTCTATACCAATAATTCCGGCTTCCCTTGATGTGTGAACGATCTCATAATGATTTGTCAATACAATAGCATCTTTAGGGCAAGCCTCTTCACAGAACCCACAGTAAATACATCTGTGTAAATCAATCTGAAAAACTTTAGGTGCCTTTTCTTTCGGATGCTCTTTATCAAAATCTTCAAGGTCTTCAGGCTCAATGTAAATAGCATCAGCAGGACATGCAGTTGCACAGCAAAAACAAGCAACACACTTTAATGTGCCGTCAGGATAGGTATTCAATCTATGTAACCCTCTGTACCATTCTGGAATATCTTCTTTTCTCCTGTCAGGGTACTCAATAGTGTACCTTTTTGAGGGGGGAGTAAACAGAGTTTTAAAAAAGTGAGAGATTGTAATCCCCATCCCTTTAATAACAGCGGGAAGGTAAATCTTATCCCAGAATTTCAGTTTAACTTCTTTTTTTATAGCCATTTCCTACCCCCCGTATGCGTAAAAAAGAGCAACTATTACAAGGTTAATCAACGACAACGGCAACAGATATTTCCATCCTAAACGCATCAACTGGTCGTATCTGAATCTTGGTAAAGTCCACCTTATCCAGATAAAAGTCCATAAAACAAACAATAACTTTATAACAAAGGCTATAATTGAGCCAGCAACTGTTGAATCAAGGTAAGGAAAGTGCCAGCCGCCAAGGTATAGCACCACAAAAAAGCCTGATGCTGTAATCATATTGGCGTATTCAGCAAGGAAAAACATGGAAAACTTCATACTCATGTATTCTGTATGGTAACCAATAATCTCTGATTCACCTTCTGCAAAGTCAAATGGCAATCTATTGGTTTCAGCAAACATTGCGGTGAAAAACACTATTGCCCCTAAAATTTGAGGTACAATATTCCACATTCCGGTCTGCGCTTCGATTATTTTGTCAAGCCTTAAACTGCCTGTTGAAAGAATAACACCAACAACAGCAAGGGTCATGGCAAGCTCATAGGATATAACCTGAGCAGATGCCCTCATTGCTCCCAATATAGACCATTTATTGTTTGAAGCCCATCCTCCAATTATTATTCCATAAACCCCCATTCCTGCAAGGGCAAATATGTATAAAACACCTATATTTGTGTCAGGGGGTAAAATACTTAAAAAATACTGGGTTCCATTTTTCACAAAAGGCTTTCCAAAGGGAATTGCCGCAAATGTCATAGTTGCCGGGATAAAGGATATTATTGGTGCTATTGTGTAAAGCACCCTGTCAACATGAAGAGGGAATAAGTCCTCTTTAAAAAACAGCTTTAACCCATCTGCAAGCGGCTGTCCAAGTCCAAGTATCCTAATCTTCCCGAAAAGGGCAACTCTGTTTGGGCCAACCCTATCCTGGATAAAAGCCGCCCCTCTTCTTTCAGCCCATGTAGCAATGGCAACTATGGTTAAAACAACAATAAAAACAACCACCACCTTAAATACCATAAAAACCTGAGGATTCAACAAACCTTCCATCATAACTCAAACCCTTCTGTCCCTAACTTCTGGTAGTTAAGGTCTTTATCTAATTGTTCTTTAGCAAAACGAACAAAAATCTCTTCTCCGCTCTTAAAGTCACTTTCAAGAAATTCCCATAACGGCCTTGCGTTAAACATATAATCGCAGGCTTTATGCGAATGCTGAACAAGGTTTTTATTATTGATATAACACCCGTCTTCTTCAACAAAGATAGGTGCAGGTAAAACTAAATTAGCACTTTTACCGAAATCTGATAGCATTGGTTCAAAAACAACTGAAAATGTTGCTCTCTTTAACACGCTTAAAATTCTTACCTCACTTTTTGAATGGATTTTACCAACATTGTGTAAGAATAAAGCAAAGTCGTAGTCAATCTCTTCAATTTCAGAAACCTTTGGTAACTTCATCAATTTAAGCATCCTATCATTTGGAGCTTTTTTCTCTTCCATATAAAGGGCAATTTCAGGTAATTCTTTTCTAAAAGATGAAGGCCTGAAAACATCGAACCCCTTCTCCCTTGCAAAGAGATAAGCAGCATAGTTTTCCTCAATAGAATGAAGCGGGGAAAGTATAACAACCCCTTTTCTAACATTTGATTTTTTCCTTATTACCTCTACTGCTTTTTCAAAATTGATTTCTTCTCCTTCAAGGATTGGGGATTTTACTCTGTTTTCTTTATCATTGTACAATTTATATGAGTATCTTCCTTCATCACAAATAAAAAATTGTCCCAGCTTTCTATTTTCAGCAGTGTGAATTCTTACAATCTCGTCGTCATCACCGTCAAGCAGCTGTTTTCTGTTTGATACATCAACATATATATTGCACCCTGCTGCACAACCCTGACAGATCGCCTTTACTTTTTTTGTAAACCAAACCCTCTTTTTAAATCTAAATTCGTTCAAACCGAGGGCCCCAACAGGGCAAATATCAGCTATATTTGATGCCCATGGGTTGTTGTCAAGGCTTTCAGGATCAACGCAAACTATATGAGCGTGTGAGCCTCTTTCAACAGTTGTCAGCTCATAAGTTTTTGTAACCTCTCTTAAAAACCTCACACACCTTGTGCAAAGGACACATCTATTAGGATTCAAATAAATCTTTTTGCTAATTTTTTCAACTTTGTGCCTTTCCTTGGGGAATTCATACCTTGACTTTTGAGCACTGTGTTCAAAATAGTAATCCTGAAGCTTGCACTCACCAGATTTGTCACATATAGGACAATCAACAGGGTGGTCAAGTAGAATAAATTCCAATACACCCTTTCTTGCCTCTTTCACAATTTTAGAATCTGTGTAAATCTCCATCCCATCTGAAACCCTTGTTGAGCAGGCAGTCATAGGTTTTGGCATTCCCTTAACCTCAACAAGACACATCCTGCAATTACCTGCAATAGAAAGGGCAGGATGATAACAGTAATGAGGTATTTCAATGCCAATTTCCCTTGCCGCTTCAAGGATTGTTTTTCCCTCTTCAACCTGGTATTCTCTGTCGTTTATCTTTATACTTATCATATCCGCCACCTAAAATATGGGTATTTTATTTTCTACCATGCACTTTTTGTGCTCAATGTGATACTCAAACTCATCCCTGAAACGCTCAACTGCCGGTTTAATGCACATTACAGCAGCATCACCTAATGGGCAAATAGTCCTTCCCATTATCTTTCCACATATATCAAGGATAAGGTCTATATCACCCTTTTTCCCTTCTCTGTCCTCAATTCTTTTTAGAATTTTGTAAAGCCATGCAGTACCTTCCCTGCAGGGAGTGCACTGGCCGCAAGATTCGTGTGCATAGAACTTTGCAAGCCTTGTAAATGCTTCAACCATGCAGGTATCTTCACTCATAACGATTATTGCACCAGAACCTAACATAGAACCCACTTTTTTCAATGAATCAAAATCCATTGGGATGTCAAGGTGTTCGGGGCCTAACACAGGGGCTGAAGAGCCACCTGGGATAACAGCTTTTAGCTTCTTGCCGCCAACAATTCCCCCTGCATGCTCATAGATTATCTCCCTCAACGGCGTACCCATAGGAAGCTCAAATACACCGGGATTGTTAACATGCCCGCTAACTGCATAAATCTTTGTTCCATTGTTTTTTTCTGGGCCTATTGATAGAAACCAATCTGCACCTTTTTTGATAATATCTGGAACACAGGCAATTGTTTCAACATTGTTTACCGTAGTTGGTTTTCCAAACACACCGTACTGTGCAGGAAAAGGAGGCTTTAACCTTGGCTGACCTGGCTTCCCTTCAAGGGAATTGATTAAACCGGTTTCTTCACCGCATACATAAGCCCCTGCCCCTAAATGCACATAGAGGTCAAAATCAAAGCCTGAATTTAAAATATTCTTTCCTAAAAATCCCTTTTCATAGGCTTCGTCAATAGCTTTCTGGAGGATTTTAGCAACAAACTCAAACTCACCTCTGATGTAAATGTAACCTACTGTTGCCCCCATAGCATAGCCACCTATCACCATTCCCTCAATCAACTGATGGGGGTTTTCACTCATAATGTATCTGTCTTTAAAGGTTCCAGGCTCTCCTTCATCTGCATTGCAAACAAAGTATTTTTGCCCTTCACCCTTAGGCATAAAACTCCACTTTAAACCTGTTGGGAAACCAGCGCCACCTCTACCTCTTAAGTTTGAACGCTTTACCTCTTCAATAATGTCATCAGGCTGCATGGTGAAGGCTTTTTTTAATCCCTCGTAACCGCCTAATTTAATGTAATTTTCAATATTGCGCACTTCCGGGTCAATCAGGTGTTTAAAGAGAACTATCTCAGACATCTAATTCCCCCTTTCTGAGGGATTCTATTAATTCCTCAACCTTTTTTTCGTCAAGATTTTCAAAGTATTTATCATTTACCTGAATAACAGGTGCTGTACCACAGGAACCAAGGCATTCAACCTCTGTCAGGGTAAACATCCCGTCTTCAGTTGTTTCCCCTGGTTTGATGCCCAATAATTCCTGCAATTTATCAACAAGCCTTCTTGCTCCTAAAAGAGAACAGGATATATTGGTACAAACCTGAAGGTGGTATTTCCCAACAGGTTTTTTATTGTACATTGTGTAAAATGTTGCAACACTTAAAACATGAGCAACAGGTAAATTCAGTGTCTGGGCAACTAATTTAATTACATCCATAGAAACATAACCGAATTTATCCTGAGCATAGTGTAAAAAAGGCAATGTGCAGGCCTGATTATTTGGATATTTCGCTCTGATTTCTTCAAGTTTTTTCACATCATTTTCGTCAAATCTAAGTGCCATGCTATCCCCCTACCTGTCCAATTCGCCTGCAATAATGTTTAAACTACCTAAAATTGCAACCGCATCCGCAATCATATGCCCTTTAACCTGTTCATCAAAGGATGAGAATATAGGAAAGCAAGGTGGCCTTACCCTTATTCTATATGGCCTTGCCTCTCCATCTGAAACTATGTAAAAACCTAATTCACCATTAGCAGCCTCTGTTGCTGAATAAATTTCTCCAGCAGGAGGCTTAACCCCTTCCATAATCAATTTCATATGGCAAATTAATCCCTCTATTGTGTTGTAAACCTCTTCCTTAGGTGGCAAAACAATTCTTGGGTCGTCAACTATAATCGGACCTTCTGGGAGGTTTTCAATTGCCTGTTCTAAAATTTTTACAGACTGTCTCATCTCTTCAACCCTGACAAGATATCTATCGTAAACATCTCCCCTTGTACCAACCGGTACCTCAAATTCATAGTTTTCATAACCTAAATATGGTTGAACCTTCCTCAAATCCCATTCAACCCCGCATGCCCTCAAACATGGACCTGTGTACCCATATGAAATTGCATCTTCAGCAGAAAATTCACCTATACCTCTTGTTCTGTCATACCAGATTCTGTTTTTTGTTAACAGTGCTTCAAGCTCGTCAACTGCTTTGGGAAATTCTTTTATAAATTGCCTTATTTTATCAATGGTAACATCATCTAAATCCCTTTTAACCCCACCAATTCTTGTGTATGAGGTTGTGAGCCTTCCCCCTGTCATTCTCTCAAAAATATCGTAAATAAATTCCCTGTACTTGAACAGGTAAAGGAAAGCTGAAAAAGCACCTATATCAACAGCATTGATTCCAACACAAACAATATGGTCAGCAATCCTTCCAAGTTCGCAGGCAATTACCTCAATAACCTGTGCCCTTGGTGGGGACTGAATTCCTAACAGTTTTTCAACTGCCAATGTATAACCTACATTGTTGTTTATTGAAGAGGTGTAATTCATCCTGTCTGTAAAGGGGATAAATTTCTGATAGGTTCTGTTTTCCCCTAATTTCTCAACACCTCTATGCAAATACCCTATCCTTGTCTCGCTCCCAACAATGGTTTCCCCCTCTAATTCTAAAATAATGTGCAAAGTACCGTGGGTAATAGGGTGAGAGGGGCCCATGTTAACTATCATTCTGTCAGTTTTAATATCTAATTCTTTCTTTATATTAGTCATGGCAGTGTAAATTATCTCCTTCCAGAGGATACTCTTTTCTCAAAGGATGGCCTTTAAAGCCTTCCCACATGAGAATCCTCTTTAAGTTTGGATGGTTCTTAAACCTTACACCGAACATGTCGTAAACCTCACGCTCATACCAGTTTGCTGTTTTATAAAGAGAGGTAACCGAATCAATTTCCGGCCAATCCTCCTTCATAGGGACTTTGACTATAAGCCTTAAAAGAGGCTCCATAGACAGCATATTGTAGATTATTTCAAACTTGTACTCGCGGTGAGGATAATGCACCGCCGTTAAATCAATAAGCATATTGAACCCATTCTCTTTTAACAACTGTAAAACTTCAACTATCTTTGAAGGGTCTTTAAGGATTAAAAAGGTGTCTCCCCTTAGCCCTTCCTGAAACTCAATTGAGTCAGCGAAGTATTTCGTCAGCAGGCTCATAATCTGTTTCATTGATCTGCTCCAATCTTTTATAGAATTCTTCTATTCTTCTTTTTCTATCAATCAAAGATTCACGCTCTACAAGCTTCTGAATTTCCATTAATCCTTTTATAAAGGATTCAGGCCTTGGCGGACAACCATTAACATAAACATCAACAGGTATTATCCTGTCTATACCCTGCTGAACAGAATAAGAACGGAAAAAGCCGCCTGAACAAACACAGGAACCAACAGCCATTACCCATTTGGGCTCAGCCATCTGTGCATATATTTTTCTCAAAACAGGCACCATTTTTCTTGTAATAGTACCCATAACCATCATCAAATCACTCTGCCTGGGGGAAAACCTCATAGCTTCGGCACCAAACCTTGAAAGGTCAAAGTGCGATGCCTGAACAGCCATAAACTCTATGGCACAACATGCTGTACCAAATGGCATTGGCCACAGAGACCACTTTCTCGCCCAATTAACAGCCTTCGATAGTTGAGTGGTGAATATGGTATCACCTAAAGCCTTTTCTATTCCCATTCCAGTGCTCCTTTCCACCAAACATAAAGGTAACCGGCAAGTAAAACAATCAAGAAAAATATAATTTCAACAAGAATAAATTTGCCTGTTGTTATGTATTTTTTATAAACAACCGCCCAGGGATACATAAACGCAATTTCAACATCAAAAAGTAGAAACAACATTGCAATTACAAAGTATTTAACCGAATACCTTCTCCTTGCATCCGGCTGCACAAGGGGAGCACCGCACTCGTAGGTATCCAATTTCTTATCGTGAGGCCTTTTAGGACCTAACAGATAGGACAACCCTACCATAATTAGGGCTGTAATTACGGATAAACCTAACAAAAGAACAATAGGCTTAAAAAGTACCACTTCCCCCATTTCTCATTCCTTCCTTACTGTCTAAACTTTCCGTAAAGTTTTTCATAAGTTTTCAATGCTTTTTCTAATTCAGCCTTATCGCTCTCATAACTTGCAGGATACCTTCCAGACTTTCTCTTAATCTCTTCTGCTTTTCTTATTCTGCCTTTTAGAGTCATAATTCTGTTAGCAAGTTTTCTCTTATTCTCCTGCTCAATTTGTTTATTTTTCTTTTCAATTTCAAGGTTCTTTTCAAACCTTGCTATGATCTCCTGAGCTTCCTTTTTCTTTTTTAGTAAATTTCTATTTCCAGGAAATTTTCTTAACCCGTCATTAACAGTTTTTAATGCAATCTTGCACTTTGAAAGATTGTTTTCGTTCTTTCCTATAGCAAGCTGTGCAGTAGCAATGAAATTGTAAATTAAAGCATTATTCATTTTACCTTTAACCTTTAAGAGATAAGGTAACGCATTTTTATAATCTTTATTTCCCATATATGCAGAACCTAACCCAAAAACAACCTGGGTGTCATTGGGATATTTCTTGTATAATTGAGAAAACAGGTTAATTGCAGTTGAATACTGTTTTGCACCTAAATAAGCATTTGCAAGATTAAGCTGTAGTTTTTTATCTCCAGGGAAGTACTTTAATCCTTTGTTAGCCACATCAACTGCCTGTAAGTAATATTTTTTCTTTGAGTTGGCATCTCTAACTCTTCTTGCCTTATTTATTAATGTATCTGTTAAAAGATAATATGTAGCCTTTGATTTTGGGTAAAGTTGCATAGATTTTGTTAAAGATTTAATAGCACCGTCTAAATTTCTATTGTGAATGTACGCAAGCCCTAATTCAAACCATGCAGATGGATTTTTAGGATTAATACCAGTTGAATTTTTTAAATCTACAACTGCTTTTGAGTGATTTTTTAACTTATTTTCACACTTTCCTTTAATAAAATAAAACATCGCCTGAAACTCTGCTGGAGACTGTGGGATATACTTTGAACAAAGTTTAATAGCTTCTTTGCATTTACCTGATGCTGCTAAAACCTTTGCCTCAAGAATCTTTACCTTGGGCAACTCAACAACCTTTTTATCTGATTTCATTGCGGCATTTTCAGCCATTCTTAGCATTTCAAGCGCTGCCTTATAATCTTTTAACTGGTAATAGCACATAGCTGCCATATATGAAGGAAAATACCAATAACTATACTTTTCAGCATCAACCTGAAATTCCTGCAATGCCTGTTTAATTTTCCCCTGTTTGTACAATTTGTAACCTAACTTGTAGTCTGCTTTCACAAAGTTAACGCTCAACAAAAAAACCAGAACAAGGATAACTGTCTTTTTCATAATCACTCCTATTTATTTATTTGGTAGATTTTGATTTCAAAATTTCTTTAAATTCTAAAGACAATTTTTTGGAAAACTCTTTACCTTCCACCTCTGCAAGTGTAAAAAGGATATTGTTTGCAAAATCAATTACTATCTTTTTTTCATTTGGAGAGGTTTTTAACCTTTTCAGGGATTTTAAAAATTCTGTTTCAATTTTATCTGAAAAACCTGGAACTGATACAGTAAATCTCCTTGCTGCCTCTTTTAAGGCCAGCATTTTTTTGTATAGAGGAGATTTTTCAAGAAAATTTATTTCAGACTCGTTTTTGCTTTCAAAAGTTGTACTTTTCACCTCGTAGGGGAACTTTGAAAGCATAACGAGATTGTTAACAATCAAACCGTAAATAAGTTTCGCAACAACAAATGGAGTCAATCCACTTTTCTTTGAAATATCTCTAATATTTGTTTGTCCATCAATATATTTTATGATTTGCAATTCTGAGGTATTCATAGTTTGCTGAGTATTAGGATTATCTATTAAAACAGGATAATAAGCAAGAGAGGGTATCTTTTTAGACAAAACTCTCCATTCGTCAAGCCTTCTTGCAGCTTCCATCAAAAGGCTTGTTAAATTAGATTTAACATTTTTAGGGTAATTCTGGTCAATTTCTCCAACTTTAAAATGGCCTTCAAGCCAAATTGCAATTTCATAAACTGCTTCATCTCCCTCAAGACTGTCTGTTTTAGCATAAACCATATTTCCATCAATCAGAACAATCTTCCCTTTTTCACCATCTTTGTTCATAAAGTTAATAAGACAGGTTTCTCCCGCCATATTGGCTAATTGTAAAATGTCAGGCAATTTTAATTCACTTAAGCTCCCCTGTAGGATCATGCTAACCTCTTTTTTATTATTTAAAACAGAGCCCGCTTTAAGCGGGCCCGTTTTATTACCTTGTGTAGCGTGTTTTCAGTGAGAACCTTATGGTAAGGGTCATTATAACATCAACTGGATGTCCTCTTAGCTTACCTGGCGTAAATTTAAGCTTCTTAACAGCATCAATTGCCGCTTTTCTAAAGAAAGGATAGTTTCTCAAATTTCCGCCTATAATCCTTATATCGCCTACCGTTCCATCCTTTCTCAAAACAGCCTGCAAAATAATGATCCCCTGTAAGCCAGCTTTTTTACCCAACTCTGGGTATATAACATTGGACATTAACTGCTGTCTTGAGTATTTAGGTTTTACAAGACCAATAGTTGCTTCACTTACAGGCCCGGTTGGTACAGGCGGTTCATCAGGAATGTCACCAACCATGTACTCAGTATCAATGTCCGGAGTGTCCTGTTGAACATTTGTTTCAATTGGAACCTCAGGTTCCGGCTCATCTGGAGTTGGATCCGGTATAGGTATTTTTTTAACTTTCTTTTCTATCTTTAACTGCTCAAGCTGTTTTTCAGGCGGAGGAGGTAACACAACCCTTGTCACTTTCTTTTCCACCTTTTTCTCTTCAACAATCTCTTTTGAACCAAAGTTAGGCAATTTAATCCAGATAAGAGCAAGGTGGAATAAAAGCGCAATCAACAACGCAATTTCAAAATACTTTTTGTCTTCATTATACTCCGCTAAATAATCCTGTAGAAGAGAATTATCTTCTACAGCAGTTACCGGAGTATTTTTTTTAGCTTCTTCTACCATAATATCCCCCGCTCTCCTTAATAACCCCAGGCTTCAAGCTCGGCAGACGTCGGTATTGAAATAGTCAATCCCTTGTCAGCCGGCAAACGGCCTTCTTTTGCAACCTGTTCTTCAACCTGTTTCAACGTATCAAGCACTGCAATCATAGATTCGTAATTGGCTTCGGGGTTTACATGAATAATTATCGGCTTCTTATAGTTTCTTGATACTTTCTGATAAACATAATCCTTTAAAAACATCATATCCCTGATAGATCTCGGCTCTTTCTGGTCAACAGAGTAAGTTCCATCAGCATTGATTTTAATATAAATTGACTCTTCTTTCTCCACCTGAGTTGTATCAGACTTATCCTGCTGAGGCAAAATATGCTCAATACCTTTAGTTGCAGAAATAACAGTAGTCAACATAAAGAAAACTATAAGAAGAAACGCAATATCTGCCATTGACGCGGTAGGGATTTCAGGCTGTTCTTTTTCTTTCTGTAACTTCATCTCATACTCCCTTACTGCTCTTTTGTTTTTAACTCAGTTAAGAACTGCAGGTTTTTAACCCTTGCCTGTTCTAACTGTTCCAATATTTTATCAACCACATGCCACTTAACTCTCTTGTCAACCTTTAAAACAACGTGATGCTCCGGGTCTTTGGACATCAAATCAACCGCAAAAGACAATACATCTGACGCGTCAATGGGATGTGTATCTTCTTTACCATCCGAAACCTTAATATAACCGTCTTCAGTTACAACAACAAATGCTGAACCTTTTACAACCTCACTCCTTACAACAGACGCAGGAAGTGTTAAAACAGTTTTGTCAACCTGGAAAACAGTTGTAATCATAAAGAAAACAATTAACAGGAATGCAATGTCTGCCATTGAAGCCGTTGGGATGTAAGCCTCAATTGTTTTTGTTTTTCTAAGTTTCATTGCTATTCCTTTCTCTTATTGTAAAGACTCTATTTCTCCGAATGTCTCCAATAAAACATTAGATGCTGATTCAATTTCTCTAATAAAACCTGCAATTAATGAGGTGTAGTAGTTGTAGAACATCAAAACAGGTACCGCAACTATCAAACCGCCAGCGGTTGTAATCAACGCCTCAGAGATACCTTCAGCAACCTTACCAGGGTCATTCAACTTTGACATAGCATCAAAAGACTGAATCATACCGGTAACTGTACCCAAGAACCCCAACATAGGAGCAAGGTTTGCCACAGAAGCAAGTATTCCAAGCCCTTTTTCCAGCCTTGCAATTTCATGAATAGCGGCATTTTCCATTGCTTTTTCAACTTCTTCCTGAGGTCTGCCAAACTTTATTAAACCAGCTTTAAGAATAGAAGCGATAGGGCTTTTATACTCTTCACAAAGATCAATTGCTGCTTTAACATTTTTCTTCTTCAAAATTCCCTTTAATCTTCCTAAAAATTCTGAAGTATTGATTCTTGCTTTATAAAGGATAAAACCTTTCCAGATAATAACAACCAACGCCATAATTGAAAAGAGAGCCAATACGTACATAATCGGGCCGCCCTTATCCATATATTCCATCAATCCGTTTGTAAATGCTTCCACTTTTTACCTCCTAAATTTTTTTTAATACTTAAATGGGTAATATACAATTGCTTTTTTTTCAAAAAGTTAAAATATTGAGCAATCACCTCCCTTAATACATTTATTCAAACATTAAAATTTTTATCATAATAGGTAGTAAAATTCAAGATAATAGGCAGTGTAACATTAATTGTGTCAGGGAGAAAAAAAACTCCTTTCGGGAAGGAGAGGTTAAAATAACCTCAGAAGAAAAATTCCCGAAAGGAGGTACCACCAATGAGTGATTTAATTTTCACTCAATTTAAAGAATTTTTCAAGAAAATGTTGCAGGAAATGTTGTTGGAAGAGAGGGAAAGATACTTAAAAGAAGCAAGAGGCCAAACAAGGGCAAACGGTTATTATAAGCGAACGCCTAAAAGCTTTTTAGGAGAGATTGAATTGCAAATTCCAAGAACAAGAGACAGTCAGTTTAAGGTTAAATGGCTTCCCCAGAGAAAAAGGGTAATGTTTTTTCTTGAAGATATTGTGGAGGCAATGTTTATAGCAGGAGTATCCACAAGAAAGACAGCAGGGGTAATTAAAAATCTCATAGGGGCTAACATATCCGCTCAATATGTAAGCAGGATAAGTGAAATATCTGAAGAAGTAATTGAAAAATGGAAAAACAGCAGATTAACAAAAACATACCCCGTGCTATACATAGACGCAACATACATTTCATTAAAAAGAGACAGTGTGGCAAAAGAGGCAGTATATGCAGTATTGGGCCTGTCTGAAGACGGTAAAAGAGAAATTTTAGGATACTTTCTTCCTGGAGGAAACGAAAAAGCATCCCTCTGGCAGGAAATATTCAGGGATTTAAAAGAAAGAGGCTTAAAAGGAGTAAAACTGATTATAAGTGATGATTTAACAGGTTTATCTGAAGCGATAAAAGAAGAATTTCCTGAGACTATGCACCAACTTTGTTGGTTTCACCTGAAAAGAAACATAAAAAACAGAGTAAGAAAACATCATTTTGAGAAAATAAAAGAAGAATTAGACGAGATAATGAAATGCGAAAGCAGGGAAGAAGGGAAAACCAAACTTCTTGCATTTATTGAAAAATGGAAAAAGATATACAGGTTTTTAAAAAACATTAAGGCAAAAGTTGATAACTATACATTCTTTCTCCTTGCCCCTGATGAGATAAGAAGTTACTTCAGAACAACAAACTGGATGGAAAGGTGTTTTAAAGAGTTAAAAGATTACATACGAATACGAGGATTTTTTCAAAATGAACAAAGTGCAGAGAAGTTTCTTTACATTTTCTTCACAGACAAGAATGAGAAGTATCAATCAAGGAGTTTAAGGTATTCTTCTTCTTTTAATCGCTTTTTTTCTTCTCTTTCCCGGGAGGCTTCCCATGCCTGACACAATTAACTTGACATTACCAGATAATATATTGCCTATTTATTATTTTCATATATAATATTCATTTTTATTTTTTCTTTTTAGTAGTTTTGTTTTTCGGCCAGTATTTAGAGATAAGAACACCGTTATCGTTAAAATAGAGAACAACCTTTCTCTTTAATTCTGGCTCTCTGTAAACCCATGCGATAACTGTTCTTCCATACTTATCTTTTTGTTCAACCTTCTCGAGGGGGTACCCTATAAGAGCCTGTACCTCTTCAAAAGTCATTTTTCTTTTTATCTTTTTAAATTCATCCTTAGTCAAAAATTCCCAATCATTGATTTTTTCAAGAAGCTTTTTAGCATCTTCGTTATTTGGGGAAAATTCAAGAACATTTTCAACCATTTCCTTGGCCTTTGAGTACTTTCCTCTTTCCATCCAGCCTTTAGCATAGTAAAGCTGAACAAAATCCATTACACTGTTTGCGTCTGCATTATTAGGATCAAGGTTTAAAATCTCTCTTGCTGAGTTGTATAACTTCTGCACCAGGTCATCTTTTTCTTTTTGGGTTTTTAGTTGGTCAAACTGCGCTTTCAAATCAAGCATAGCCTTTACTTTTTGAGCAATCTCCTGCTGATTTACCTGTGGTTTCTGTGGTTCTGCCTTTTTAGTTTCCTTTTTTCCACCGCACGCAAGCATAAAAATAGTCAAAGTAAATACAAGTAATAGAGAAAAAAACCTTTTCATACTTCCTCCTTTGTCATATACATCATCATCATTATTAACTATACACTATTTAATTTTAATTTAAAACATTTTAATCAAGAACAAAAAGACAATTTTGTGAAAAAACTCTTAAAAGTTTTTATTCTTTGGAAGATTGAAGAACAAATTTATGCCATTCTTCAACTTTTTTGCCTTCCCCATTGGTAACAATCTCTATTCCGCCTTTTATCATTGTTGCAAACGATTTAAAATCGACTTTTGCATATATAAACCCAGCTTTAAAGGCAATAGGCTTTACTTCTAAAAATCTACTATTATCAGTAATCAAATTTTTATACTTTTTATCAATAAAAAGGGTTAATTTCACTGAAGTTAAATCTTCTGAAAGAGAGATATCTTCTACCTGGCCTATTTGCACACCTCTATTTAAAACAGGCGAGCCGACACTTAAAGAAGTGATTTGGGGAGCAAAAACAAAAATCCTGAATCCCTCAAGATAAACAGTGTCAGAGGGATTTACACCTACAAGTTTAAAAACTGTTTGTCGCTTCCCAGATTTAAAATATGCAATTTTTAATGATGAACCTAAAAAAGCAGATTCAATGTTTTTGACTTCTCCAGCGGAAAACTTTGTTTTTTCAATATAGAATCTGCTTTTGTCTGACAACAGAAAAGAATATCTTTTGTCTATCAAAAAAGTGATTTTTACATTTTCATTGTCAATTGATAGCGCCTTTACTTTTCCAACAACAACTCCTTTGTAAAAGACAAGGCTTCCTTCTTTTAAACCGTATCCGTTATCAGATAAAAGATATCCTTTAACATACTCCCTGTTCTCAAGTTGCTCTAAAGTAAAAAGTTTGTATTGTTTCTTAGGAAAAGATTTTGAATTATTTAAGTTATTGTTTTTTAAAACTATAGCTCCCTTCAAAAGGGAAAGAAGATTCTCAGTTTTAACTGTAACACCCTGAAGCCCCATTTTGATATCAATTCCTGATGCTTTGTAAAATAAAGAATTTTCCTTTACAAGGCTTTTAAAATTCTTTTCAATGTATGCTTTTAATAAAAATCTGTTATTTTTTTCATCAAAAGAGATTTTGTAAACCTTCCCAATTTTCATACTTTTATAAAAAACAGGTATTCCTTCATAAATACCATTTAAATTTTCCGTAATTAAATTTAATTTAAGTCCTCTACCATTAAGATAGAGGTAATTTTCTGCTTCCTTCCTGCTTTTAAAGAGAGGGTAATAGGTTAATACTTTTCCTTTGTTTTCACTTCCTTTCAACATTGCCACTCCCCCAGAAAGTAATTCTTTCAAGGGGGAGACCTCAACTGAAGCGTTCTCTAAAGAAAAATTTAATTCTGCAGCATTTTTTTTATAAAAAACAGGGTTATACAGTAAAAGATTTTTAAATTCTTTGTAAATTATACAATTATATTTTTCCTCATACTCATTTAACATTACCGAAACAACTTCTCCGATTATCTTCTTGCCATAAAACAAATAATCACCTTCATTTAGTCCTATTGGAGATTTTGCTTTTAATACAATTGTTTTCACACCTTTGTAAGGCCTTGAATGATATAAAATATATTCTTGTTTAGGCTTGACTTTTTGGTTATAAAAGGAAAATTCAATGTGAGTCCCTTTAATCAAAGAGGATAAATTTAAACTCTCGAAATCGGGTTTTTGAATCCAGAAAAAGGATTTATAGGCAAGGAAGCCTGAATACCTCCTTTTCATTCTTACATAAAGGTACTTGACATCTTTTTCTACAATATAATCAGAGTTAACGACTTTTCCAGCTATATCTCCCTTGTAATAAATAAACTTTAAAGAGGACTGAATTTTATGGGCATTTTTTAATATAAGCTTAATCTTTTTTAAAGAGTACTCGGTATCACCCCTGGAGGGGAAAAGATAAAAACCCTTTTGATTACAAACCTGGAATTCCTCTGAAGATTTATCTAACTCACAAACAGGAGTTGAATTTTCAGGAGAATCAAATTGAATACCCCCAAAAAAGAAATTAAATATGTTGTTTACCTTTAATTGAAATTCAGGGAGAGATGCTTTAACATCCACCGGAGAGATTTTCCAGAAATGGGAGTCTACCTTAACAAGGGAAGCAAATTTATTGTTTATTGAAATAATATATTCAACATTATTCCCTTTCAATGATTTTTTTGTAATATTACCAACTATAAAGCTTTTATAAAGGACAGGTGCTCCTTCAATTAAAGAGCCATCTTCACTGTACAATCTAAAATAAGTAACATTTGTCTTTGGCTCTTCCTCAAATCCATAAAATTTCCTCTTTGATTTAAGTTTTGATAATTTCCTAACATCCGAAGTAGCGGGAGAAAATTCTATATAGCTTCCTGAAAAAATAGAAGACAAACCAGTAAACTCTGTTGGCTTTAGTTTTGGGCTTACCTTCCAGAACCTTGCCCCTTCAGTTAAATACTTTACAAAACTTTTCTTGATTTTTGCGGTTACAAAAAATTTATTTAAATTTTCAGGGTCAACCTCAATGTTCTTTACTATACCTATTTCAATTCCTTTGTATTTTACAGGCGTTTCATCCTGCTTAAACCCTCTAACATCTTTAAAAATTATTACAACAGATTCCCCCATTTTTGCATACTCGTTAAACAGCATAATGCCAGATATAATAATTGCTATTATGGGAATAACCCAGATTAAATAAATTGTAGAACGCTTAACTACCATAGGTTTCATTATTCACTCCAATATAATTTTGTATCAAATTTTTTTGTTGCTAAAATTGTAAAAATTACCACAAGGGCAAAGGGGATAACAGCTGGACCAGGTTTTGCATATGATAAAAAGCCAAACTGCACCAGAGAACTCATCAATGCCACCACAAAAACATCAAGCATTGACCATTTGCCTATAAAATGAAGGATATGGTACAGGGTAACAGCTCTTTCTCTTAAATGGTAAACCTTAAAGTGATAAACCAATAAAAGAAAAATCACCCCAACTATTTTTACTATAGGGATTAAAATACTTGCAACAAAAATAACACATGCAATAAAGTAATCTCCGTTAACAAAAAAGTAAACCACTCCGGAAAATATTGTATTTTCTTCAACCTTGCCTAATTTTCCTGTTATCATCATTGGGAGCAAATAAGCGGGAAGCATAAAAAACAATGCAGTTAAAGAATAACCCCACGATTTAAACAACACCTTTCTCTTATAATGTTCATCAAGTTTCATCTTCTACCTCTCTGTAAAAAAGCAATTCTTCCCTGTTTTTACAATGGAAATCACCACAGAAAAGGTAAACATCGTTTGGGTTAAACCATTCAACGCTTATGTAAAAGGTAACAATAAATAGAAGAAAAATTAAAGTTCCATTCCCAACCGTTACTTCTGCAAGGGAACGAAGTTTAATTATTGCTATAAGAATTCCAACAAGATAGACTTCTGCCATATTCCACTCGTGCAAAACTTTATAAAAGTTTAGCATTTTAAAGGTAGCAGGGGATAATGCTTTCAATCTGACAGATACCATTACTGCAATCCTTAATATTAGCATTGCATAGGGGATTACAATTACAGTTAGAGATAGTATCAAAGCAGTTAAATAGTATTCTGTTTCAATTAAATAACCTATACCATTAGCAAAGGTAATAGTCCTTTCAATATTGAGTATCTTTACTGAGAGCAAAGGTGCGTTGAGCATCCAGAAAAAAAGCAAAAGGCTTGTTATTGAAAGAAAAAAAACATGCTGGAAAGGCTGCCCCCTTCTATAAACAAGGCTTTTACAAACCGGACAAAGGTAGTCAGTATCTCTTGAAAGTTTCTCAATCTCAACAGTTGTCCCACAATAATTACATTCTCTTTTTATAGCCATCTTGAATTATATTGTAGCATAAAATAAAAGTTTAAAACCCTATTTAACAAGCCAGATTTCTTTTTGAAGATTTGAAAGAAACCTGCCTCCCTCTTTTGTAACAACAATTATCTCTTCTATTGTGGCGACACCGTAACCCTCAATCCTTACCCTTGGCTCTAAAGTGTAAACCTGGTTTTCCTCAATCTTTTTATATGGCAAATCTCCGTATCTTTCCCATTCAGGTGCTAATAAACCACCACCGTCATGAGCCACCCTACCTACCTGATGCCCCAATGCATGAGGGTACTCGTCAAAGCCTCTTTCAATAATCAAATTCCTTGCAATTGCGTCAATCTCTCTTCCCTCCATCCCTGGACGAATAGCTTTAGCACACTCAACAATTGCATCTCTCACTGCACAAAAGCCTTTTAAAACCTCATCTGGAGCCTGAGTTTCTCCTTCTCTCAAAACATACCATGTTCTTTGCAAATCAGAGCAGTAATCATTTATCTTTAACCCAAAATCCATATTTAAGACATGCCCTCTTTCAATAATCTTGTCTGTTGGCCCTGTGTGGGCTTCCCCTTCTTCTGGAATTCCGGTAAAAACAGAGGGACACATCTCTATATCCCAGGCAGGCTCATAACCCAAATCTTCCATTCTTTTAACCATATAATCATGGACTTGCTTTTCAGTTAAACCTGGTTTCAAATAATCCCATATTTCGTGGTATAGCTTCTCAGTCTCTTTAATTGCAAACTTTATTCTTTCAATCTCTGTTTTTGATTTCCTGCCCCTTAAAGCAGAAATAATCTCTTCAGATGATACAAGCCTATCGACATAAGGGGTTCCTTCTAATAATTTTTTTAAAGTTATAAAACTACCATAAGTTAAACCATCAGCCATTACATTGTCTTCTGAGAAATTTATTGCTATTTTTTGGGGATCTTTGTCTTTAATGTAATTTAACAAATCGTCTTTTATTGATTTAAGATAGGGTATAACCTTTTTGTAAATTTTCCTCTTTTCAATATTTGCAGCATCAAGACTCCCTATTATAGCGACACTGTCTCCGTCTTTTGTAATTATAAAAGCTGAATGCCAGGTGTAACCTGTCCCTAAAATCAGGTCAGTTGCCGGGTCGTGAAGAGTATGGCTTTCTCTTCCAAAGGTAAGCCACATATCAATATTTAATTCATTTAGTATTTGTACAGCCTGTTCAATTTTTTCCTTATACATAATCTCTCTCCTTAAATTCTTCTTGTAATTTTATATATGCCCTTACAAAGGCAGGCACATTTTTCAAATTATCCAGATGTGTGGTATCCGTTCCCCCATCCATAGAAAAAGGAAAGGGGATATTAGAATTTTTTATAAAACTTTCTGCAATTTCTTTTAGAGGGTAATTGACAGATTCATATCTCTTTGATGAGTTTTTGGAAATAGAACTCACAGAAGGAGACTCAAAGTCAGAATTATCAATTTCAGGCATTGTCCCGGTTAATATCAGGCTTTCATCACTTCCGTCGTCTAAAAGTTCCTCTTCCGAATTATCATCCATTTGTAAATCATTACTTTTAAGGACAAAACTATCATCAATAAAGCTGTGGTCAATCATTTTACTCAACTCTTCTTCAGGAAGAGGCTTAAAACTTGAATAATCGTATCCTGTTGCAATAATTGTAATTCTTAATTCATCTCCTACCTCTTCATCCTGAACCATACCTTTTATAAAATTTACATTAACGTTTGTTCCCAGAGCATCATGGGCAGCTTTTAAAATAGCATCATGTTCTTTAAGGGTTAATTCGTTATCCCCTGTTCCATAAGTAATATTCATTATTAAACCCTTTGCCTGTGCAAGTGGATAGGTTTCAAGCAATGGAGATTGCCTCGCCTCCTCAAATGCAAGGATAGCCCTATCTGAACCTGATGCTTTGCCTAACCCTAACAGGGCAAAGCCTTTATACTCAAAAATGGTTTTTACATCGGCAAAATCAATGTTTTCAACCCCTGGTTTAAATAGCATATCAACAATTCCCCTCAACGCTTTTTCAAGAACAGAGTCTATCTCTCTATATGCTGTTGAAATAGGGACATTAGGGTCAAAAATCTCTTTTATTTTGTCATTTTTTAAAATAATCATTGAATCAACATGTTCTTTCAATTCGTTAAAACCTCTTAAAAAGTTTTTGTACCTGAATGTTCTTTCTGAATAAAAGGGCTGTGTCACAATAGCTACAGAAAGAATTCCCAGCTCTTTTGCAATCTCTGCAATTACAGGGGCCGCCCCTGTGCCTGTCCCCCCGCCTAATCCTGCTGTTATAAAAAGCATGTGGGCACCTGAAATAATTGATTTAAGCTTATCCTTGTCTTCAAGAGCCGCCTGTCTTGCTATTTCCGGGTTTGACCCAGCCCCCAAGCCCTGCGTTAAGTTTTTTCCTATCTGAATTTTTACCTTGGCTTTTGATGTTAACAGTGATTGATAATCGGTGTTTACAGCAATAAACTCAACATTCTGAATATTAGATTCAATCATTCTATTTATTGTGTTGCACCCGCCTCCACCTACTCCTATTACTTTGATTTTAGGAAACAAGGTTTCCGCCTCTTCAATGATAAATTCCGGAGTCATATTTACCCCCTCTTTTTTCTATTAAAAATTGTTTTTAACTTGCCCATAACTCTATTAAAAATACCTGAACTTAATTCAGGTTTCCTCAAATCTCCTGCAAAATACTCTGCTAAACCATAGACTGGAACAAATTCAGGGGAATCAATCTCTTCAAAATCCACTCCGGAATCAATAAAAGGGGTGGCAACCACAACAGGCAGATTGAATACCTCTTTTGCAACATCAGCAATACCGTCAAATTTTGCAGTTCCTCCTGCTAAAATAACCTGGGCATAATTAATCCCTCTTGCTTTTAAGACATTACTTTGCTCAACTTCATCTTTAATTAAACTGAATATTTCCTTAACCCTTTCTCGCATAACAAGTTTCACCTGCTCAAGGTTTAGAAAAAGGTCGCTTAAAAGGTCAGGTTCAAAGAAAATATTTTTCTGAGAATCCTCTGCTTCAATTATCAGGTTGCTGTACTTTTTTTTCATTTTTTCTGCCAGTTCAAAGTTTCTGTCGTCAATATTTTTCCCAAATGCTCTCACAAGGTCAGAGGTAATTGTATCTCCCCCTAATGGAAGGGAATAAGAATGAACAATACTGTTATTTTTAAACACAACAGCATCTGTAAATGATGCTCCGAAATCAATATACAAAGCCCCGTTTTTTCTTGCAGTGTAAGGCACAGCTTTTAAACTGCCTGGAACATATGGGACTGTTACCTTATCTAAAATAACCTCAAGTTCGTCAAATATATTCTGCAATGTTGAAATTACATAGCTTTCTGCAAGAACAAAAAACATATCCATTCCAAGAGAATAAGCATGCATACCTATTGGATTATCAACAATTTCATACTTAGATTTAGGGGTGGGGGAAGTGCTGTACTCGTTTATCATAAAATCAATTAAAGTTAACTGTTGGCTTTCAGATTTCCTTTTTATCTCATCAATCAGTTTTTCAGTTAACTCACTTACATGGCTGTTATCTATAATCGCCGATCCGGTTGAATCTGCAACAATCATCTGTTTTACCATATTGTTTTGAAGGGTATTAATCGGGGGAATACTTAAATAAACATCATCAACATAATCTCCAACCTCTTCTGTCAGAGACTCAATAACCTTTTCTACCTGTTCTTTAAGTAAGTTGGGATTTTTTATCTTGCCTTCTTCTATCCCCAGTGTTTTTTCTTTTTTTGCTGCAAGAACATGTATTGTGTTTTTGTACTCTACAATCTCAAAGATTATCCCCTTTAATTCATAACTGCCAAGGTCAAGTGCAAGAGTTAATTTTCTTCCCATATATCCCCCTAATCCCCTTTTTTTACAATAAGCTGGTTGTTAAAAGAAATATCTACATAATCAATTTTCCCAAGATCTTCAATAAGCCTGTTTTCCATTCTCAAAAAAGCTTCTATGTTTTTAAACTGTCCGAACGGGTCAACATAAACTCTGGCCTTAAAGTTTTTGAGAAAAACAACCCATTTTGAATCCCTGTCTTTTACCACAATTTCTGATGTATCTTTTAAAAAATCTGAACCGTCTTTTCTATTCCTCAACATCTTTAATTTTGAAACCACATAGGGGATATAATCTTTGTCACACTGAATAATAGGCAGATACAAATAGCCAAACTTTTTAGCATAGTATCTGTTTAGAATCTCTCCATTCTCCCCTACAATCCACAATATTCCTTTCTTGTTTCTATAAAAAACAATAGGCTCCTGCTCTTCAATATAAAGAACAAGGGTTTTTGAAGGAAAATTTGAGATAGCAACAGACTTTATCCACTTAAATCTGGATTTTAAATAATGCTTCAATTCTTCCCTATCAATACTCCAGTTTACTCGACCTTTATATATTTCGAGGGCATTTTTCAAATCCTCTGCATCGTTGTATTCAACCCCTTCAATTTTTATATTTTCAATCACAAATATTCCAAATATAAAATCTTTTAAAGGAGGGAAAACAATCATACTTAAAGAAAATATAACAATTACTGTCGCAAAAGATATTAGAAGGCTTTTCCCCTTTTCTCTTATAAATCTTTTAAATCTAAAACGCAGCTTTTTAGTCACCTTACTCATTTATTGTTCTCCCAAACTCCCTTGCATAATTATCAATGTAGCCTGCTCCTAAAAACACGATAAGGTCGTATTTATCCTTATCTTTATCAAGCACATTTAAAAGTGCTTCTTTATCCTCAACAAATGAACAATTTACTTCTTTTTTACTTATTTTTTTACATAACAATTCTGAAGATACGCCTTTTATAGGTTTTTCCCCTGCAGGGTAAATAGGAAGTAGAATTAAATTTAATTTTTCAGGAAAACACTCTATAAAATCGTCAAACAATGCCTTTGTTCTTGTATATCTATGAGGTTGAAAAACTACCAGTATTTTATCTGTCTTGTAAAAATCGGATAAAGCATTTATGGTGCTTTTTATTTCTACAGGGTGATGTGCATAATCAGTGATAACCTTTAATTTCCCCCTTTCCCCAACAACCTCACACCTTCTTTTAGTTCCTGTATAAGCCTCTAAACCTGCTTTTATTTTCTTTGAAGAAATCCTTAATTCCTTTGCAAGTGCAATAACAGCAGTAGCATTCTGAACATTGAATACTCCCGGTACTTTTATTTTAAATTCTCCTATTGATTTTCCAAACTCTTTAACTTTGAAAGAGTAATAGCCCCTTCCTTTCTCAAGGTCAGAGATTGAATAATCAGCCTTTTCAGAAAAACCGTAAGTGACAACCCTCTTATTTAAGCCTGGTATTATATCAAGGCAGTTCTTGTCATCTGCATTCAAGATTATTGAGCCAAAAAAAGGCACTTTGTTTGCAAAAGCTTTAAAAGTTTCTTTTATATCATCAAGATCCTTATAAAAATCAAGGTGGTCAAGATCAATGTTGGTGATTACCACAAAAACAGGGGAAAGATTCAAGTGGGATTTATCTGATTCGTCTGCCTCTGCAATTAAGAAACGGGAGTTCCCTAATTTTGCGTTAGAATTTAATTTTTGAAAAATTCCTCCTATTATAACTGTTGGGTCGAGCCCTGCTTCATTGAATACGCTTGCAGCCATTGCTGTGGTCGTCGTCTTTCCATGAGTTCCGCTTATTGCAATCCCATACTTCATTCTCATTAATTCTGCAAGCATTTCCCCTCTTCTAATAATTGGAATGCCTCTTTTTTTAGCCTCAATAACCTCTATATTATCACCTTTTATAGCGGTTGATATGACAACCAAATCAGCACCATCAAGGTTATGGGGGTTATGACCGTAAAAAACCTTTATCCCCAAATTTTCAAGCCTTTCTGTATAAATAGACTTATTTAAATCAGAGCCCTGTACATTAAATTTTAAATTGTGTAAAACTTCTGCGATGCCGCTCATTCCTGTTCCGCCAATTCCAATAAAATGTATAGTTTTAATTCTCCAGAACATAATTACCCCTTAACCCTTGCCTTCATTACTAACGCTATCATTATAATGTTTGAAATATAGGAAGACCCACCGTAACTTACCAATGGCAATGAAATTCCTTTTTCAGGGAAAACCTGAAAATTTACCCCAAAATGCAAAAGCGCTTGCATGAATATTACAAATGCAATGCCTAAAGTTATGTAATGAACAAAAACACTTTCAGTGCTAAAGGAAATTTTAGTTATTGCAAAAAACATTATTAAAAACAAAAGCCCTATCAGGGAAATCCCTACTATTCCCAATTCCTCTAAGGCAAGAACAGCTATATAGTCATTGTGTTTTGCAGGTAAATACTTGGTAAAATATCCCTGCGATAAGCCTGAACCCAACCATGTTGCATTTTCAATTGCCTGTTTAACCTTTAGAGATTGTTCTGAATACCCGCTTGAAGTATCGACTGTTATAGGATCAAATTTAACCTGCATTTTGGAGATATTTAAGTCAACTTTGTATGGGAAAATCATTGCCCTGAACCTTTCTATTCTATTTAACTGGTAGGACTTCATTGAATCTACTTTGTTTTTAAAAGTAGATGATAAAAAATAAAGAGCAAAGGCAACTAAAATCCCTGCTGTTAGTAACCCAAATGATGCCTTGATTTTTACCCTGTTGTACAGCCCTGCAATAAAAAATAGCAAAGAACCTATCACAAATATGAAAAAACTCATTCCAAGATCAGGTTCAAATAGAATTAGAGCACATATAATACAAACAGTCAGGTATGCAATTAACTGAACCACCTCATTTTTATGAAATTTGTATATAACATAAGAAACTAAAATCACTACATATAGTTTTGCAAATTCTGATACCTGAAGGGAAAATGGCCCTATAAACAACCACCTTTGTGCCCCATTAATTTTCTTGCCTGCAATAAGTATATAGATTAACAAACTTATTATTACCACACCACCAACAGCATAAATCCAATCATAAAGCAAATATTCGTATTTAAAAAATTTGATTATCAACATTAACAAAACCAGTCCTATAACAACTATAATTACGCTTTTAAAAAAATAAGTGCTATTAGTTGTAATTATTGAAGCATTCAACAATAGTCCAAAAAAAGTAAGAACAATTGTTGAAATAGCCACTATTAGTTTTTCAAAGTTCATCTTTCAGCCTCTTTACCAGGTTTTTAAAAACCTTACCCCTTTCCTCATAATTCTTGAACTGGTCAAAACTGGAGCATGCAGGGGATAGTAAAATCACATCTCCTGGATTTGCTTCATTAAATGCATGCTTTATCGCGTTTTCAATATTTATTGATATCTCGCAATCAATAATACCTTTCATTTTACCCATAAAAATTGGAGCTGAATCCCCTATAAAATAGCCTTTCTTTATATTTTCCCTGTATATGTAAAAGTCTTCAAAATCTCCCCCTTTATAAATACCGCCTGCTATCCACCTGATATTTTTAAAAGAAGAAAGGGCTTTTTTAACAGAATCGAAATTTGTAGCCTTTGAGTCATTGTAAAAATAAACCCCTCTTATAATATCTACAAATTCAAGCCTGTGCTCTATTGGGTTAAAACTTCTTATTTTTTCAACACAATGTCTTAACCCTATCCCTGCTTCATGAGCCATTGATATTGCAAAAGCTGCATTGTATAAATTGTGCAAGCCTTTAAACCTTACCTGCTCACTTCTCAAAATCAAATTTCTTTCATAGTAAATCCCTTTTTCGTCAACACCTATTGGAAGGGTTTTCTCACCTATCCATCTTGTAAATGATGGTAGTTTATCTCTATAATTAAGCAATCCATCGTCATCTGCATTCGCAAAAAACACAGTATTTTTGTTCATATTTTTAAATATATTAAATTTGGCAAAGTAGTAGTCTTCAAGGGAGTTATACCTGTCAAGGTGGTCAGGGGATAGATTTAATATGCATGCAATTTTAGGTTTAAAATCCTTTATCAATTCAAGCTGAAAGGACGAAAGTTCAACCACATACCAGCCTTCAAACTTTTGCTCAATCAAAGCTTTACAAAATGGATAGCCATAGTTCCCGCAAACTGCTGTCTCCTCTTCACCGTGCATTATATGTCCCACCATTGCCGTTGTTGTTGTTTTCCCGTTTGAACCAGTAATACCTATCACATTGCCTTTTAAATATCTGAAACCAAATTCAATTTCTGATATAACATCGCTATTTTTTTCTAAGAAGAATTTAACAATCTTGTTTGTTTGAGGTACTCCAGGGGAAACAACAACTGTATCAAAATCAACCTTTTTAACTTGCTCGGATGACAAAAGCTCAACCCCGTATGCATTCAAAAATAATCTTGTGTTGTCTTCTATCTTCTCAGGATAATCGTCGTACAAAAAGCATTGATGATCCATAAAATGGCCTAATTCAAGGGCTGAAAGCCCGCTTTTCCCCCCTCCTATTACCAATAACTTTCTCATTTTTCTCCCCATTTTTTAATAATTTCATCAATTATTACTTCACCTTTCATACCCCTTGATGCTTTTACAATAATTAAATCTCCCTCTTTAACAATATTATTAATCTCTTCAGCAACATTTATATTCTTCTCAAAGTGGAATTTTGCTTTTCCCTCAACTTCGCTGTTTATAAATCTTGCGTCCTTTCCCCATGTGATTATTAAATCAAAATCACTCTTATTTAACAATTTGCCTATTTCTCTATGCATCTCCTCAGAAAAACCGCCTAACTCTAACATATCCCCTATTATTGCGACCTTCCTTCCTTTATGCTCAACAGAAGAAAAATGACTAATAATTCTTTTTAATGCCTCAGGATTTGAATTATAGCAATCGTTGTACAACAAAATTCTATCTTTTATAACAAATCTCCCTCTATTTTCAAGTGGAACAAATGATTCGACACTCTCCTTTATTTTTTCAATCGAGACATTAGCAAGTAATGCTGTTAGAACAGATGCCGCAATGTTGTAACAGTTAAAATCTCCCACAAGTGAGGATTTCAAAACAATATCCTTTCCTTCAAACTCCAAAACCAAAATAGAACTATTAAGCCCTGTCTCACACTTTTTTATTTTTAAATCAGCGCCATCTGCCTTTCCAAACGAGTATTTTACTCCTATTGCCCTATCAACCTTACTTTTTACAAGTATGTCATCATAGTTATAAACAATAACTGTATCGGGGTCCTGATTAAGAAGAATCTCAGCCTTAGCGTCTCTAACCTCTTCTATGCTACCAAAATTTCCTATATGCGCAGGATATACATTTAGCCATACCCTTATATTTGGATTTAAAATATCAATAAGTCTTTTAATTTCTCCCTTATAGCTCATTCCCAATTCTGCTATAAAATAGTCAATCTTTTCATCAACAGTATTTAATATAGAAAGGGGCAAGCCTAATGTGTTGTTGAAGTTTCCTAATGTTGACCTTGTTTTAAAGTATGATTTGAAAATGTGGTATGTAAGTTCTTTGGTTGTTGTTTTTCCTGCACTCCCTGTAATTGCAACACTATCAGAAACCTTCTTTGATACAAGGTTTTTTGCAGCTTTCTGTATTGTTTGAACCGTATCTCCAACAAAAAATAAATTTTCAAATGCGTCTAAATCTATACTTCTTCTCTTGTAGCTTAAAAGATAAGAACATGCTCCTTTTCTTTTGGCATCCTCAATAAACCTATGGCCATCGTCTCTATCTGTTTTAATAGCTATAAACATTTCTCCTTCTTTAATAGTCCTTGTGTCTATTGAAAATCCCTTAATCTCTCTTTCTTTGAAATTGTAGGCTTCTTTTCCTATTAACTTTGCAAATTCACTTACTTTCATTTAAAGCCTCCAGAGCAATTTCTCTGTCGCTGAAAGGAATTTTTCTATTCCCTATAATCTGGTACTCTTCATGGCCTTTGCCTGCTAAAACAACTATATCACCTTTTTTAGCACCTGAAATTGCTTCAAAAATAGCATCCTTCCTATCTTCAATATAGGCTACATCTTTTTCGTATGTTTTTCCTTTTTTTATATCTGAAAAGATTTCTGATAAATCTTCGCCTCTTGGATTATCAGCCGTTACAAAAACCCTATCGGAATATTTACATACAGCTTCAAGCATAAGAGGCCTCTTGCTTCTATCCCTATCTCCACCACATCCAAAAACAGTTATTAACTTTCCTTCAGTGTGTTTTTTTACTGAAGAAAGCAAGTTTTCAAGTCCCTCAGGAGTGTGGGCAAAATCAACAATAACAGTAATTCCTTTTTGTGAATGTATTTTCTCTACCCTTCCAGGTACAAAAAAGGATTTTTCAATTTTCTTAAAAAAACCGTCTATGTTTACTCCAAATCTTTCAAGCACCGCAATTGCAAATCCTAAGTTGTATGCATTGTAATCCCCTATCATTGGAAATAAAGTCTTTTTCTCTTTTCCTTTAATTGAAAAAGTAATCTCCAATCCGTCAGCTTTCCTTTCTATTTTGTTTATTTTTATATCTGGATTGTTATTCATGCCCACTGTGATTGGGTTTTTGCACATACTTTTTAAAGAATTGAAAATTTCTAAATCACTATTCAATACACAAAAACCACTATCTTTTAACATTGAAAAAACCTTTAACTTTGCATTTAAGTATTCTTCCATTGTTTTGTAGTAATCAAGATGATCTTGCGAAAAGGTCGTAAAAACAACGGCGTCAAATTCCAGTCCAAAAACCCTTTTTAATGTTAAGGCATGGGCTGAAACTTCAATAACCGCGTTTTTAATACCTGAATCAACCATTTCCCTTAAATATTTGAAAATGTCAGTTGATTCAGGGGTTGTAAGCCTGGCTTTTTCACTTCTTTTGCCTGTTATTATTTCAATTGTAGAAATTAATCCTGCATTCAACCCTTCTTTAATAAGGTAAGATGTTGTGGTTTTCCCATTTGTGCCTGTTATCCCGACAATTTTAAGAAAATTCTGGGGATTTCCATAAAAATTAGCAGATGCAATAGCCTGTGCTTCCAGTATATCCTCAACAACAATACAGGGAAAGTTTTTAAAACCTTCCTCTCCAAAAAAAACGGAAACCCCCTTTTTAAAGCACCCAGGGATAAAACGGAAGCCGTCGTATTTCAAGCCTTTTCTGGCAAAATATGCAAAATTTTCTTTACAATCTCCTGAATGATAGCAAACCCCTCTTATCTCAGTTTCAAGGTCTGCGTTTATCTCCTTAATTTTAATACCTTTTATCAAATCTTTTAATTTCATTACATATTTCCGTAAAGTTTATAAAAGTTTTTGCCTATTTTCTTGTAACCAACAACATAGCCATGTCCTTCAAAAACACAATCACACCCTTTCAAAGATAGTAGTTGCATAGCCTCTCTAAATGAAAGCCCTTTTATTTTAAGTGGGTCATTATCACTTTCATCAACCTTTGATGCTAATAATGGCCTATTTTTTTCTGGCAAAGGTATCTCTTCACTTGAAATTTCTTCTATTAAAAATGGATATATCTTTTCAACAATCTCTCTAAAAACAGGTGCAGCAACATCGCCACCATAAAAATATTTCCCTTTTGGATTGTCAACAACTACATAGATAGAAATTGCAGGATTATCAACCGGGAAAAACCCAAAAAATGAAGCAATGTAATTATTAGAGTACTTGCCTCTGATTAGCTTTTTTGAGGTACCTGTTTTTCCACCTATTGAAATTCCGTCAATACTGGCCTTTCTTCCAGTACCTTTTTCAACCACTCCTTTGAGTATTTGTCTCATTACAGAAGAAGTACTCTCGTCTATCACTTTCCATCTCTTTTGCTGAGAAATAGTCTGAGATTTAACACTTGCTTTAAGTATAGAAGTTGAAGGCTCGCAAATCTCTTTCACAATTAATGGAGAGATGTAGTATCCACCGTTAATAACAGCATTCAAAGCTGTTATCATTTGAACTGCGGTAACCCCTATTCCGTAACCAAAAGACATTGAAATTTTTCTCTGTAATGTAAACTCTTTCCTTGTAGGGAATAAACCTCTGCTTTCCTTATAAAAAGGAATACCTGTTCTCATTCCAAAACCAAACATTTTTAAGCCATTGTAAAAATCATCATCTTTAACCTTCATAGCAATCTTGGATATTCCCACATTACTTGAATGCCACAAAATTTCCCTGAAACTTAAATTCCCAAACTTTTTGTGGTCTTTTATAACTCTTCTTTTTATCCTTAACATTCCATTTTCACAGAAAAAGGTGTCTGTCTCTCTAACAGCCCCTAAGTCAAGGGCAAGAGAGCCTACAATCGGTTTCATTGTCGAACCAGGCTCATACGCTCCCCTTATAATCAGGCTGTTCATGTTTCCATATTTTCTTGAAATACTGACAAGTGAAAGGATTTCCCCTGTTTTAGGTTTTGACACAATAACATAAACATTGTCTGCTTTATGTTTTTTCAAAGTTTTTTTAGCAATTTTCTCACATATAAACTGAACTGATGAATCAATTGTTAAAATCAGGCTCTTGCCGTCCACTGGCCTTACCTCTTTGTAAAGCCCTACCCTTCTGTCAAAAAAGTATGTCCTAAAACCATCCTGGCCTTTAAGAATATCGTCAAAGCTTCTTTCAAGCCCTATTTTTTTCAACCCCTCTTCATCCCTGTACATATAGGCAAGGAATTTAGGATAAAATTCATCTGTGCTGTAATATCTTTTGTATTCGTAATCATAAATTAAAACATCTCCTAATTTTAATTTATTTAACCTCTTTCTTATCTTTTCCAGATAATTTTCTTCAAAAAATTGATGATACGGAATTTCTGCAACTTTAACAGTAAAATGGTTTGATTTAACCAACCTATTGAATTCCCTTTTTCTAATTTTTTTCCCAAAGAGTTTAAGGATTTTACTGTAATTGTTGTAACCTATTTTTTCTAAAACATCTCTCCTTATAGACACTTTTGCCACATAAAAATTGCCTGCAATTATATCCATATTTCTATCATAAATAGTGCCTCTAATGGCTTTTAAAACCTCTTTTTGTTTACCTGTGTCTGAATATGCAAAAACCTTTTTTGTATTTGCTTTAAGAAACATTGACAAAAAAATTACGATATAAAGAGAACAAAGTATTCCGGAAACTATAAAAAACTTTTTCCTTTTAGCATAAGCAACATTTTTCGTTCTGATGGTTATCCATCTTTCCATATCAATCCTTCACCACAAATATTTTGTTCCTTTGGGGATTAATATAATCAAATCCCATTTGTTTAGCCTTTGACTCAACCTTTTTGTAATCTATCCTCTCTGAAAAAATCCTTTCAAGGTTGTTTATTGATTTTTTAGTCCTCAAAATTTCAGATTCAATCCTTTTTATCTCCCTTCCCTTTCTCTCAACCATACTTTTTATAGCAACATATGAAAGGTAAGGAAGCCCTATAAGAAAAACAACTATTAGAGTTTTAAAAACAAGGTTGTACTCTCTCCTCATTTAAATCACCTTCTCGCAGGCTCTTAGCCTTGCACTTCTTGACGCAGGATTCTCACCTACTTCAACTTCAGAGGGTCTAATCACCTTTTTTGTTAATACTTTAACAATGGCATTATTTCCCCCGCAGGTGCATCTCATCTGAAATTCAGGGCAAATACAATTTTTTGCCTTATCTCTAAAAAAGTTTTTAACAATCCTATCCTCAAGGGAGTGAAAAGAAATCACCACAAGCCTGCCCCCTTTTTTCAAAAGAGGAATAGATTTTTCCAGGAAAATTTTAAGGTTTTCAAGTTCTTTATTTACCTCTATCCTTATTGCCTGAAAAATCCTTGTAGCTGGGTGTATTCTGCTCTTTCTTGACCCATAGGCTTTAACTGCTATTTCAGCCAATCTTGAGGTAGTTTTTATTGGGGATATTTTCCTTTCCTCAACAATCATTCTTGCTATTTTTTTGGAAAGCCTTTCCTCTCCATACTCTTTGAAAATTAATGCAAGTTCATTTTCAGAGTATCTGTTTACAACCTCTTCTGCTGTTAAATTACTTTTCCTGTTCATTCTCATATCAAGTTCACCTTCTCCGGAAAAGCTAAAACCTCTTTCAAAATCCTTTAATTGAAACATTGACGTTCCTAAATCAGCCAATATTCCGTCCACTTCCCCTGCAATACCTACTTCATTCGCAACTTCATCAATATCCTTGAAATTTTTATGAAAAAAGAACTTATTACATTTATAACTTTTAAGCCTTTCTCTTACCCTCTCAATAGCATCTTCATCCATATCAAGGCAGATAAGCATTCCTTTCTCAGAAAGCCTCTTTGCAATCTCCTCGCTGTGTCCTCCTCCCCCTGATGTACAGTCAAAATAAATCCCTTCTGGTTTTACATTTAAAAATTCAATAGATTCGCTGAGCAATACAGGGGTATGCATTCTATCTCCCCCTAATTAAAAATGCCTGCTATAAGTTCGTCATCAACCATTCCCTTTTCTTCATATTCATCAAACCTTGAAGCTTTCCATAACTCAATAAAGTTTCCGTTTCCAATCAAATAGGCATCGTCTCCTGATTCCACTTCAGCCATTTCTGACAATCTTTTGGGAATAACAAACCTTCCCTGCTTATCAAGGGTTACAAAGTCTGAGTTTCTGTTTAAAATCCTTCTCAACCTTTCTTTTTCAACAGGACTTTTATCATCCATCTCATTAATCTTTTCAAGGGCTTCAAGCCATTTCCGTTCAGGGATTATAACAAGGTATCCTATCCCTTCACTTTTTCTGTATGCTATAACAAGCTCCTCCCCGTAAAAATCCTTCTCAATTATTTTGAGATAGCGAGAGGGCAACTTAACCCTGCCGCCAGAATCAATTGTTATAGCTTTGTTTCCGTAAAACTTTCCTCGCATCAATCCGCCCTTGTTGTTTCTTAATTTCCATTTTATTCCATTTTTTCCCATTTGCAAGTAAAAAACAAAAAAAAATTTATACCCACTACAACTTAAAGAAAAACAAGATACTTCTTTTTAAAGAAAATTTAAAAAAAATTTTTTATTTGATTTAATTATGGAAAATTTTTAGGAAATAGTGGAATTTGTATAAAACACCAAAAGTTTAAATGCCATTCAAAATTAAATAAATCCAGTTTGCAATAAAAAGGATAAAAACAATAATTAAAATTATCTTTTTTTCCTTTTTAGTTATATCTATTGAAAGTTTCTTTTTGAAAAATACAGGTAAAAATCCTGTTAAACTCCATAAACCAAATAAAACCCCCGATATAAACATAAAGGGGTTAAACTTAAACGCAGAAATTAAATCAAAATTATAAAGGGATAAAACAAGCCTTGTTGTACCACAGGTTGGGCAAGGATATCCTGTAAAGTGTTTAAACTGACACTGCATAGGGGGCATTAATCCTAATTTAACAAAAATATACCCCCCAATTGCTGCAGTAAAAAACACTATAAAATAGATAAGGGGGATATTAATATCCCCCTTTTTATACTCTTCTAACTTTAATTTCATAAATTAATGTCCACCACCTGCAGCAGCCATTCCTACAACACCGAGAATTGCAACAATATAAATAACAAAGCATAAACAACAAAAAATATAGGGTAATAAAACTGCAAAGGTTGCTTTACCAGTTGTGGTTTCGTGAACTTCAGCCAATCCCATAATGTTCAGGATAATCCTGTAAATCCAGCCTAATAATCCACCGCAAAATGGGACAATTGCAAACAACATAACTGCTGAAGTGTATGCAACAACATTAACTGTTGATTCAAAACCATTTTTAGCACCGTTTACTATCATTAAGAGAAGGTGATAGATACCTGCCATTATAAAAAGCCCTATTATAACTCCAATAGGGATTAAGAAAATACCCAACACCCCACCAAAAACAGCAAACATACTCTGCATCTGCATCTCTTTTGCTGGAATATTCCCCCATTGTGCAAGCATTGAATAGAGAGAAGACCTGAACACAAGGTTATAGATAAAACTAAAAATGCCAGAAACAAAACCCATAATAAGTGCAAACAAAATTCCAGCTCCAATTTGAGCCTTAAAATCATAATTTGCAAAAAACTCTCTTGGGCTAAATAACACCAATTTTACAGTTGATACAAGCCTATCAAAAAAAGGTAGCGATGAATCTGCAAAGGGTATAGCCATTTTTGAATAAGACGGTGTTGATTCTGGAGGGGTTTGTGGAACGGAAGGCGGTGGTGGAGTCTGATTCATTACTTCTCCACTGTCTGTCTCTTCTTTTTTTAAAACATACCCACAGTTTGGGCACTTTGCTTCATCCCCATTTAAAGAAAAACCGCAATTGGGACACTTAATCATAAATTCCTCCAAAAAATAGTGGTTTAATTAAATATTACCACTAAAGTTTGGTTTTCTCAATAAAATTATCAACTACTATGCTTTCACTTCTGTCTGGACCTGTTGAAATTAAATATAGTTTTGTTTCAAGAGCGTCAGAAATATATTTGACATAGTCTTTTGCCTCAGCAGGCAAGTCATCAAAGTTTTTAATTCCTGAAATATCAGAGCCCCAACCCTTTAGAAATTTGAAATAAGGTTCAACTTTTTCAAGAATATTGATATCAGAAGGAAATTCTTTCAGCAATGTCCCTTTATACCTGTAACCTATACACACGGGTATCTCTTCAAACTTGCTTAAAACATCTAACTTCATCAAAGCAATATGAGTGTACCCGTTTATAATTGTTGCATACTTTGCGGCAACAAGATCAAACCAACCACATCTTCTCGGTCTGCCTGTGGTTGTACCAAACTCTCCACCTGCTGCCCTTAAAATTTCTCCAACACCATTCTCTGCTTCAGTTGGGAATGGGCCATTGCCGACCCTTGTACAGTATGTTTTAAATATTCCAATAGAATAATCAAGCTTCTTTGCCGGGAATCCTGCCCCTGACGATACTCCACCTGAAATAACAGAGGACGAAGTCACAAATGGGTAAGTGCCGTGATCAATGTCAAGGAGAGAGGCCTGCGCACCTTCAAAAAGTATGGATTTGCCCTCTTTTGAAAATTTTTCAAGTTTGTACACAGTATTTGAAATAAACGGCCTGAAATACTCCTTTATTTCCATTAATTCGTCGTAAAGTTTTTCTATATCAACAGTTTCAACTTTAAAGTAATTTTCAAAAAGAAAATTAAATTTATTAATCGCATCTTTCAGCATTATTTTAAGGCTATTATCATTAAACAAATCGACTACTCTTATTCCTGTCCTTAAAGCTTTGGTTGCATAAGCAGGACCTATGCCTCTTCCTGTTGTTCCTATTTTTTTAAAATTTCTATTATCTTCTAAAGCCTTATCTAAAATTTTATGGAAGGGAAGCACAAGGTGGGCCCTGTCACTAATAATCAATTTTTCAGGTGTTACTTTAACCCCTTTTTCTTTTAAATTTTCAATCTCCTCTTTTAAACTAAATGGATCAATTACAACCCCATTGCCAATTACACATACTTTGTCATCGTGAAAAATTCCAGAAGGGACAAGGTGCAAAAAATAGGTTTTTCCATCTATAACAACAGTATGCCCTGCATTGCTTCCACCCTGAAACCTGACAACAACATCAAAGTCTCTGGAAAGTATATCAATTACCTTCCCTTTGCCTTCATCTCCCCACTGTCCCCCGGTCACACAAATATTGATTCCCATATCTATCTCCAATATTTTTTTGCTCAGACTTAATAAATTTTACCACAGTGAGTGAAAATTAAGCTATAAAAACAAAAAAGCGGGGACAAAACCCCGCTTGAAATTTTAGTCAATTTTGCATATTCATTAATTCTTTTCATTTAATAGTTTTTCAATCTGATCCATTGTGTCACTAAAAACCTTCATTGTGGTCTCAAATGGGATTTCAGTTTCTAAATCTGCCCCTGCCTTTCTCAAAATATTTATTGGCGTATCTGAGCAACCAGACTTTATAAATCCAAGGTATTCTTCCACATCTTTTTTATCCCCATGAATTACCTTCTGAGCAAGGTGGGTTGACGCAATCAATGATGTTGCATACTGATAAACATAAAAATTGTAGTAAAAATGTGGTATATATGCCCACTCAATACCGTAAAGGTCATCAACCTTGCAAATTCCCTTATCGTGTCCATAGTACTTTCTCACAATATTTAGATAAATCTTTGACAAATCGGCACCAGTTAAAGCCTCTCCCTTTTCAACCCTTTTGTGAATTTCAAGCTCAAACTCCGCAAACATTGCCTGCCTGAAGATTGTTTGCCTTATACCTTCAAGCAAATGCCCTAAAAGAAAGAGTTTCATATCTCTATCTTTTGTATGGATTAAAAGGTAGTGGTTGAGCATATTTTCATTAAATGTTGAAGCAACCTCAGCAACGAAGATGGTGTAATCTGAATAAACATAAGGCTGGTATGTATTTGAAAACATTGAGTGCATTGAGTGGCCTAACTCGTGGGCAAGGGTTGATAATGATTCGTAATCTTCATTATAGTTTAACAATATGTAAGGGTGCACATCGTATGCATTTCCGCTTGAATATGCTCCCCCTCTTTTCCCTTCATTGGGATATACATCAATCCATCTCTCCTTAAATGCCCTGTGTAAATAAGTTTCATACTCATTCCCAAGGGGCTTTAATGCATCTTCAATAATCTTTTGTGCCTGCTCATAGGTGTATTTAGCATCAACACTTTTCACAAGCGGCGTATAGAGGTCTGCATAAGTCAATTCCTTTAAACCAAGCATTTTCTTTCTCAACTTTAAATACCTGTGGAGAAGGGGAAGGTTTGCATTAATTTCTTTTATAAGGTTGTGGTAAACCTTCACAGGCACTTCATTTGGAGTTAAGGCTGCTTCAAGTGATGAATTGTACTTTCTTGCATTTGCATAGAACCAGTCTTTTTTTACCTGAGAATAGAGCAAGGTGCCAAATGTGTTTTCAAAGCTTTTGTATGTGCCAAAGAATTTTGGGAAGACAATGTTTCTTATCTTAATGTCAGGGTTTGAACGCCATTTTGTATAGGCTGCCTGATTCAACTTCACCTTTTCTCCGTTTAATTCAACAATTGGGAAAGGCATATCAGTATATGAAAAAATTGAATATGTCTGGTAAGGTGCATCTGAAATCATTGAGGTTTTTGCAAGTAATGCTTCCTCATTCTTTGAGAGAATATGCTTTTTCTCTTTTAAAATCCTTGTGAGATAAAGCTTGTATAATTTTAAATCCTTATTTTCAAGGTATTCGTTTATCTTTTTTTCGCCTAACGATATAATTTCTGGCTCAATAAAAGAAGAGGCTTCAGCAAACTTCCTGGCAACATTATAGGTTTCATTCTTCAACTTCTGGTTTTCTGAATTTCCTAAATCCTCGTCTGCCCTTAAAGAAACATAGGTTATAAGTCTGTCAAGTTCTTTATGAAGATTAAAGTATGTATCAAGGCATTTTTTTAACTCTTCAGGTGAATTGCCTAATTTACCCTGAAAGCTTTTTAAAGATTCAATCTTTTTGGAAAATTCTTCTCTATTTTTTTTAAAAACCTCTACCGATGGATACAAATCTTTCAAATTCCACTTATACTTTTCAGGAATCTCTTCCCTTGTTTTAGAAATTGCTGTAAAAGTAAACATTAGCATAAAACTTAAAATGACAAAAAACTTCATACACCCTCCTAATGGTAAATAATAAATTCAATATTTGGTTTAATTTCTCCTGTTTTAGGGTCAACCATTATATTTTTCCCGTGCTGTTCATAGTACGGCAAAGAAAGAATTTCGTGAATCTCCTTACTGCACTTTTCAACAGGCTGAGTCCCCTTTTTAAACGCTTCAAGTATTATATCCTCAGGCTTACAGCCTGCATCAATATTTGCAAGCAATCCGCTTCTTTTATCAATAGGCACCCTCACTATGCCCTTTGGCACTGGCCAGTCTGTTTTAACCGAATGCTTGATGTATTCTTTCATAAAGTCAATCCATATAGGCAACGCTGCCCTTGCACCTGTTTCTTTGTTCCCTAAACTTTGTTTTAAATCAAACCCAACCCACACACCTAAAGTAATATTTGGGTCACTTCCCACAAACCATGCATCTGTATAATTGTCTGTTGTACCTGTTTTTCCACAGAGATTCCAGTTTAACTGCCTTGCCCTTCTCCCTGTTCCATGCTGAATTACACCCCTCATTGCTTCCAGAGTAATATAGGCTGTATCCTTTGAAATAGCCCTGTATGATAGTATTGTTTGTTCTTCAAGGGTATTTCCATACCTATCAGCAACCTTTCTAATAAAAAATGGTTCTGTGGTAACCCCAAGATTGGCAATTGTTCCATAAGCCCTGCAAACTTCAAAGAGTGTTAAATCTGTTGAGCCTAATGCAGATGAAAGGTAAGGTGCTATTTTTTCTTTTATCCCCAATTTCTTTGCAAAAGACCTTATTTTTTTGTAACCAATTCTATTGAATAGTTTAACCGATACTATGTTTTTTGATTTTTCAAGGGCAGTTCTTAAGGTAACCAATCCATCATACTCGTGGTAATAGTTTTGAGGTTCATAAGGCTCTGGCTCGTCAACTTCCCCCTCTCTAATCTTTTTCTTATACTGCTCACTTAACTCATACCTTTGAATATTTCCGTATTCGTCAACATAAAATAGTTTAGGATCAAGAAAAATGGTAGGCTCATCAAAAAAGGTATCTGCTAAAGTGAAGGCACTGTCAAAGGCAGCACCGTAAAGTATTGGTTTGAATACTGAACCTGTCTGCCTTTTAGCCTGAATAGCCCTGTTGAATTTTGAACGCTTGAAGCTGTACCCTCCAACCATTGCAAGAATTTCACCAGAATGGTGATTAATTGCAAGCAATGCACCCTCAACCTTTGGCTCCTGGTCTAGGGAGATATTAAATTTGTTGTGTTCAGGATCAAATTTGTGAATTTTAAATAAAACAACATCTCCTGGCTGCAATATGTCATTTACTTTTTTAGCCCTTGTCCATACAATTTCATATTTACCAATCTTTATCTTGTAATCCTTTATCCTGACAATAGCAGATTTTTCATCTGATTTAACAATTACCCCTTCAACAGTATCTCCTTCTTCAATTGACTTATTCCAGGTTGGAGACCAGTATGTTTCAATCTCTTCCTTTTTAACAAATTTTTTATCTTCAACCCTGAAGCCCTGCCTTTTATCAAGCGCTTTCAAGCCATCTCTTACCGCTTTTTCAGCCGCTTTTTGAAGTTGTAAATCAAGAGTGGTATAAACATTCAACCCATCATCCAATACAGTGTCTGCACCATATTTTTCATAAAGGTATTTTCTCACCTCTTCAAGGAAATAAGCCCCAACCCTCTCTTTCACTTCAACATTCTCTCCAGGCAAAACAAGGGGGGTTTTTACTGCATCCTTATACTGCTCTTTTGTTATATACCCCTCTTCAAGCATTCTTTTTAAAACATGATCTCTTCTTTTTTTTGCAAGTTTAATATTTCTTGTAGGGGAATATCTTGAAGGTGCCTGAACAAGACCTGCAAGGAAAGCGCTCTCAGGTATTGTTAACTCAGCTGCATCTTTTCCAAAATAATACCGTGATGCAGCCTGTAAGCCATATAAACCTCTTCCAAAATAAACCTGATTTGCATACCTTTCAAAAATCTCTTCTTTTGTAAACAACCTTTCAATTTGAATCGCTAAAAGAGCCTCGGTAATCTTCCTTTTTATACTCTTTTCTTTCCTTCCTGTCATCTGTCTTACCAATTGCATTGTAATTGTTGAAGCCCCCTGTGAAGCCCTCATAGTTATTAAATCTGAAATTGCAGCCCTGATAATACCAAGTGGGTCAACTCCAACATGTTCAAAAAATCTTGCATCCTCAACCGCCACAAGTGCCTCTACAAAACTTTTAGGAATATCGTTATAGCTTATTAATTCCCTCTTTTCCCTTGCAAAGGTACCAATTACATCTCCATGTATATCGTAAACCTTGGTAACAAGCTTGGGCTTGAAGTCTCTAAGTTTTTCCATTAATTCATTATTCTGCCCTAAAGAAAGTATATATTTAGCAAATCCAAAACCAAAGATTGCGCAGAAAAGAAAGAATAGAAAAAGATAAAGAATTTTTCTATAAAAAGGTTTTTCTTTCTTTTTTTCCCTCAATTTTTTTAAATTAACTTCTTCCTGATCTCTTTCTACAATAATTTCATCTTTTTTGTGTTCTTCACTCATCCATTTTCTCCAGCACTGATTTTACCTTTTTATCCATTCTATTCAGGTCTTCTCCCCTGTCGTCTATGCTAACTCTCGTTAAAACCCTGTTTGAATACTGCTTCATTATTTTATGACACTTCTTTATTAAATCAAAAACCTCATCAGTCTCCCCCTCAACAATTGTTGCCATTGGAGTTAACTGATACTTTAATCCACTTTTCTTAACCTCTTTTAAGATAATTGCAACATACTTTGATAGCGATTCTTCCCCTGTTATAGGCACTATAGAAAATTCAGCAATCATCTCATAGCCTCCAGGCCGTACAGATAGGTATGGTCTCTATCTCCAAAAAGGTAAAACCCGCATATCGGCTTATCTGATACAGCAATCATTCTATAAACTCCCTCACTATCAAAAATATCCTTACCAAGTGAAACATACTTTTGAAGGGGGGTTAAATTGATTGTCTTTTCTTCAATTAAATTTCCATTTGAGTCAAAGCCTTTTAAATTAACTTCAATGCCTTCATTGTTCGGGTTGAATATCCCAATCCCTGTCCATTCATTATCACCTGAGGGCATTAAAGCAAAGTAAAGCTTTTTTGAATAAATTGCTGAAGAGTTAAGCCCGCCAAAAACATCTTCTGTAATATCGTCTCCCCTTTTTGTTCCAAAAAGGTAAAGCCCCTGAACAGGCAAGTCTGAAACAATCTTCATTGCAGCAGCAGTTTCAGGCAAATCGTTTTCAAAGTAATCTGTCACAATCCCCACAGATTTCCCTTCAGGTTCAATTGAAATATCCGCTTCTCCAACACTATTTCCATCAGAGTCAAGTGCAATAAGTTTCACATTTGCCTGCATATTATTTGGATTAACAATTGAAATCCCAGTCCACCAAAAGTATCTAACATCAATATGGGGAAGAAAAAACACCCTTGCAACCTGTGGAGTTAATGTAAGTGCTGTTGCCTGAAAGAAGTCGCCACCTATAAGCCTGAACATCTCAATTCCACAAAATTCAGCATCGCTTTCAGCAATCCCCCAGGGCGTTAAAATATTGTCATTATAAAACTGGTTAAAATTAACCAAAAATGAAGAGTTTTCTAAAATTGAATTGCTCAATACATCGCTTCCATAATTTAGAAAAGTGCCATTGTCATTAAAAGAAAAGTAAGAGAATGTTTCATAAAGATAGGTCTGAGTTGCAATATGGCTTACTATTGTATTGTTTAAAGCAAGAATTTTTGCTTCATACCCTATAGCCTCGTTTTTATCTCCATTTATCCCGTAAGCTGAAGCATTAACTTCAAGGTTATCTGAATATGCCTTCAAATAATAGTAATCGCTCCCATCAAAACTCTTTGTTTCATAAGGTTTAAAGTGTTCAACAGTATTTGAGACTTCCTGGCCATCAGCATCGTAAAAGTGAATTTCAACATCCCCTTCTTTATCACTTAAATTGCTTACAACAATGTTTTTTTCAAAACTTCTATCAAAATCTGTTAAAGGAAGGTAAATAGGGAAATTGCCTTTCACTGTTAAAGAATAATCCCCTGTTTCCTTTATTGGTGAGTAAACCTTTACTGTGTAAATCCCTCTTTCAAGAGAGAGGCTTAAACTCTCATCTCCTTCAAAGTCTGAATCTGATTGAGCTATTAAATTACCCTCATCAAAAACCTCAAGGCTTAAATCTATATCAGAATCAAGGGATATTTTTACATCAGTCTTTCTGTCAATCTTTAAAGAATAATAATCAATATCTTCCTGGCTTATTAAAGATGAGAGGATTGTCCCCCTCTCAAGGTAAAAAACATTTCCTTCAAAATTGTTCGGCTCAAAGGGGTCTTCCGATTTGTCAGGATTAACTGTGAAATCTTTTTCTTCTGTCTCATTATTAAATGTTAATTCAACCTTATAGTTTCCAACACCCTTTAAATCAACCCTCTTATAAAATATCCCCTCTCCGTCAAAATCAACACTTTCGTTAAACTCACTCTCGCTTCCGTCAGGATAGGTTACCTTTAATGTTAAACTTTCTCCATTTGTTACATTACCTAAATCAGAAACAACATAAAAGCAAGCGTTTGAGTAGTTAATCGTTTCCAGGCTTTCAGGGATATAATCCCCAAATGTGTCATCGTAGTAATCTGTTATAACAACATCAAATGAATATGTAAAAAGAGAAAAAATTAAAAACAGTAAAATACAAAGCCTTTTCATACAAACCTCTAAACCTTTTCAACCTTACTTAAAGAGTAAATAGGAGTAGGTTCATTCTGTTTTGCTATATCTATACTTACCGGCATTCCCTTAACCACCCTTGAAACACTCATTAAAGCAATATCAGGATTATTGTTTTCCTCGCTTAAATGTGCAAGAACAATATAACCTGTATTGTCAGAAATTACCCTTTCAACAAGCCTCGCACAATCCCCATTTGAAAGATGCCCCTTTCTGCTTGCTATCCTTTGCTTTAATTCCCAGGGATACTTAGTTGAGAGTTTCAACATTTCAGGGTCATGGTTTGATTCAATAATTAAGGCATCCGCCCCCTTTAACTCGTGGGATACAAGCTCAGTTGGATAGCCTAAATCTGTAACAAGTGCAAACTTTATCCCTTCCGAATATACAACAAATCCAACAGGGTCTGCTGCATCGTGAGATATAGGAATAAAAAAAACATCAACACCTTTAAACTCTGAAAAAGTTTTGCCAGATTCAACAAATACTTTATCCTTTATTCCTTTATCATCAAGCCTTCCTGCTTTAAATGTTTTTTCAGAAGTAATTATTGGAACATTGTACCTTTTTGAAAATGTGTGAATACTTCTTATGTGGTCATCGTGCTCATGGGATAAAAAGACAGCATCAATTGATGAGGGTGATACACCTATTTTCTCAAGCCTTAATTCAACCTGTTTACAGGATAAACCGCAATCAAATAGAAAAGAGTAGCCATTTATCCTCAAAAAGGTGGAATTTCCTTTACTTCCACTGCCTAAAACTGAAAATTCAATCATTTTTAACCACTTGGTTTATGAAATCAACAACCTCAGATATCTTTGTACCTGGCAAAAAAACTCGTTTTATTCCAATTGATTCAAGAAAGGGGATATCGTCTTCGGGAATTATACCGCCGGCAAAAACAGGGATATCTTCAGCGCCTTTTTCTTTGAGAAGCTTCATTATTTCAGGAAAAAGGTGGTTGTGTGCCCCTGACAAAATACTCAAACCGATGCAGTCAACATCTTCCTGAATTGCAGCGTTTACTATTTGCTCCGGGGTCTGCCTTAACCCTGTGTAAATAACTTCCATACCAGCGTCTCTCAATCCCCTTGCAACAACCTTTGCCCCTCTATCGTGGCCATCCAAACCTGGTTTTGCTATTAAAACTCTTATCTTCTTACTCATAGTTTTATTTTACTTTAAAACACCTTTTTTTTAAATATAAAAGCCTAATCAAAAAGAAAACTTTTATCAAAATCCTTCCATACAGGCTCAAGCCCTTTTTCTTCAATCATTCTTGCAATCTCTTCAGGACTTCTTTCATCTGCTATTTCAAACTGCTTTAAAGCATCTGTGTGAACAGAGTATCCACCTGGGTTTGTTTTTGAACCTGCACTAATCCTTGTAACCCCAAGCCCAACCATTCCATCTCTGAATTCTGGGTTCTCCCTTGTTGATAAAACTATATCAACATCGTTTAAAACCATTCTCAAGGCAAAAATAACCTGCGCTAATTGTTTATCATTAACTATTTCGTAAGGCTTAAAATGGCCTTCTGCATCCCTTAACCTCGGGAAAGAAATTGCAACCTGAGATTTCCAGTAATGCTTCATTAAATACCTTGCATGAATTGCAACCATTGATAAATCAACCCTGAAATCGGATAAACCAAATAGCGTTCCTAACCCCAATTCTCTAAATCCAGCTTTTGCAGCCCTTTCTGGAGTTTCAAGCCTGTAAAAGAAATCAGCCTTTGGTCCTTTGTGTAATTCTCTGTACCTTTCAAGGTTGTATGTTTCCTGATAAACTGCTATTCCAGTAACACCTGCTTTTGATAGTCTCTCGTATTCCTCAGTTTCCATAGGATAAACTTCAATTGAAACAGCGTAAAACTTTTCTCTTAACCTTTTAACAATCTCTTCAAAGTATTCAACTGGAACTGCCTTTTTATCTTCTCCGCTAACTAAAAGTATGTGGCCAATACCGTGTGAAAAAATCTCATCAGCCTCTTTTAACACCTCGTCAATAGAAAGGGTTATTCTTGGAAATTTATTGTTCACATTAAACCCACAGTATTTGCAGGCATTTACACAACTATTTGAAACATACAGGGGGGCGTAAAGCTTTATAGTTTTCCCAAACCTTAAAAAGGTTATCTTTCTTGAAATTTTAGCCATCTGTTCAATAAATTTTTCAGCAACAGGGGAAACAAGGTATGGGAAGTCGTCAACACTCCACCTGCTTTTTTTCAATATCCTCTCTACATCATTCTCTGTAGCAGAGTAAATAATTTTTTTTATCTTATTCTGGTCTATCTTTTTGTAAATTTCTGAAAAACTCATAATCAATCCAGAAATCCAGTTAATGGGCTTGATGCAGAAGCCTTTTCCTGTTCCTCAATTGGTCCTGCTTCAATGCCTAAAACAGCAGACTCAACTGCCAACTTAAAAGCCCTTGCCATTTTAACAGGGTCTTCTGCTAAAGCTATTGCAGTATTAACAAGGACAGCATCGGCACCTAACTCAATTGCCCTTGCGGCATGAGATGGAAGCCCTAAACCTGCATCAACCACAACAGGCACATTAGCCTGCTCAACAATAATTCTAATAAATTCCTCAGTTTTCAATCCCCTTGCACTACCTATTGGTGCAGCCAAAGGCATTACAGTGGCACAGCCGACATCTTCAAGCCTTTTTGCAAGCACAGGGTCTGCATGCATATATGGAAGAACAACAAACCCTTCCTTAACAAGCATTTCTGCAGCCTTTAATGTTTCAAAAGGGTCTGGCAATAAGTAAACAGGGTCTGGAGTTACCTCAAGTTTTACCCAGTTTATCCCGGATGCAGCCCTTGCAAGCCTTGCAAGCCTAACAGCCTCTTCCGCATCCTTTGCACCAGATGTATTGGGTAGAACAATGTATTTATCAAAATCAATTGCACTTAAAGTTGGGTCTGGAGAATTAAAACTTACCCTTCTCAAGGCAACGGTAACAATCTCAGCCCCTGAAACCTCAAGAGCCTCTGCCATAACCTTTGGGGAAGGAAATTTCCCTGTTCCTATAAACAACCTTGATTTTATCTCTTTTCCTGCAATTATAAGCGGTTTCAAATTATCCTCCTCCTACAAAAGAAACAACCTCAACCTTGTCTCCTTCTTTAATTAAAGTTTTGTCAAAATCTTCTTTATAAATTACCTTTCCATTCAACTCAACAGCAACAAACCTTGAGTTTATTTTTAAAGCTGAAAGAAGTTCAGACACATTGGTTAGATTATTTTCAAACTCTCTTATCTCTCCGTTTATTCTCAATTTCATTTTTCCAGCCCTAAAAGTATTCTTACAATTAAATGGGATTGAATAGAAGCAGCTACCCCTACCCTTGTTGCCACAAGGCCTAAGCCATCCCTTACCTCACTCACCCCATCTCCTACAATATAAATTTTATCAGATATTTTTTTTACCGATATAGTTTTTTCCGAATCAAAACCTGCCACCCCGCTTGCTGCAACTATTACTTTTTCAGGAAACTTTTCCCTAATTCCACTTACCAATTCTGCCTTTGCTTCAGGATTATCAAAACATTCTGCAACTATATGGCAATCTTTAAAAACTTCAACATTATCTCTTGTTATCTTTAAAATATGGCCTTCAACTTTTGTAAATCCTGAAATTTTATCCATATTCTCCTTAAATGCTTTTACTTTAAGCTCTCCAATCTGATGCACAAAATACCTCTGTCTGTTTAAATTTGGCGGCTCAACAATATCAAAATCTGCAACAACCAATTTCCCAACACCTGCCCTAACAAGGTTTTCTCCAATAACACTCCCCAATCCACCTAAACCTGCTATACCTACAACACTTTGTTGAAGTCTCTCTGTGTAATTATCAGGCTGTCTTGCAAACATTAAATCTTTTAAGGAAATGTCAGGGGGTATTTCCCCTTTTTTGAAAACAGAAATCCTGTCTCCCTCTTTCAAAATAGTTGAAAAATCAGGTCTTAAAACTGTGTTTAAAATAACATTATCAAAGTCAGAAAAATATTTATTTAAAAAATCTTTAAGACTAATTGCCCTATTTATTTCAACTGGTTTACCATTTAAAAAAACCTTCAAATTTAATCCCTTCTTCCGAAAAACATTGTAATTCCGGCTATTGAAAAATCCTTTTGCAATTTTAATTTTAAACCTTTTACCCTCTCAAAATCAATGCCGCCTAATAAAACAACCTTATCCCCAAATTTATCTAAAAGAGGTGATATTTCATCAAGCCCAAGGGGTTTTAAATGGTAATCTTTTTTAGAATACGGCTTAAAAATTGGGGATATAAAAACAAAAGTTGCGCCTTTTTCAAGCATTTTTTCTGCTAATTCAATACTATGGCAGGATACAGAAAAACGAAAATTAAAGTTTTTCTTTAAAAAATCATTAAAAAAAACAATGCTTTTTTCTTTGAAATGACAAATTATGTGGTTGTCTTTCAAATCTTTCCATTTATCAAAGGGAATAAGAGGAATCATTCCCTTATCTTTTAATTTTTCACAAATATTTTTTAATTCAGGGGAATTTAAAATTAAAGGGCTTCTCACATATATGTGGGAAGCCCCTATTTCCTTAAGTAAACAGAATGAATTAACTAAATCGTCACAATTAAAATCATCCGGTGTAATTGCTATAAATTTCATTAAATTAAATTTCTGAAAACTTCTTATGTCTCCTTAAAACAACCTTTGCGTACCTGAATGCCGGTAAATCTTTTTTGTGTTTGTATTTTCTTAACGCAGTTTCTCCCATATTGTAAGCTGCAAGAACAAGGTTCATATCCTTGAATCTTTCTGAGAGTTTTTTAAGATAATACATACCTAAGGTTACATTTAACTGAGGATTGTAAAGGTGTTTTTTATCTTTGATTACAATCCCAAAATCTTTGGCAAGTGCTTTGCCTGTGACTGGCATCAACTGCATTAGACCAATCGCACCAACACGAGAAGTTGCAAATTTGTTAAAACTTGATTCAGTCTGGATAACAGCAAGGACAAATTCAACTGAAAAACCATACTCAATACTCTTTTCTGCAATAATCCTTGCCACATCTGCCTTTTCTTCTTCCGTCAGGTTTGTTTTTACTGAATTCAAAACTCTGAGAACCTTTTGATAGTTTTGCAAAAACTCAATTTCGTATTGAACAGAGTTTTCTATAGAATTTTCATAGTTTTTCTCGTTTTTAGCCATCGGCAAATTCACAGGTTTAACAAGGTTGTTATACCCTGTAAAAGCCGCCATAATCATGGCTGTTGTTAATAAAATTAAGTATTTCTTCATAGCACTACCTCCACAAGAGGTAGAATTTAACACAGACAAAAAAAATGTCAAGGGAAAATTTTTATCAGGTGATATTTATCACTCAAATGTTGAAATCGATTTTTATTAAAAAAAATAACTAATTTTAATATTTATGCTCTGAATGAATTGTACAGTAAAATTTTCCATCCTCTAAATAGTATTCTCCCCCTGCCGGACATTCAGGAATCTGCAAGCCGTACTCTTTTAATTGCTCAATTGTAACATCAGCAGGGTCATCTATCCCATGTGTTGACATATAGGTTTTAACAAAATCGTTTAGCATCTTTAAATTCTGCCTGCACGCCAACTCTTTTGTTTTGTCTATCTGAGCCTGCGCTTTTGCAGGAGGGTTACTCTTTGTACCTACAAAATCCCCTGCCCCTGTATAAACCAGATAACCGATAACCCCAACAACAATTAAAAGCACAATCAAACGCATATTGCCCTCCTAAAAAAGATTCAAATGTTAAATAATATTTTATCAATTAAAATAACATTGAAAAGATTAAAAATTTTTAAATAAGCAAAACCACATATTTACTGGAAAAATTTTTGAATATGCCCCAAAATCTTTTTTTGTTTTTCTCTATTTCTTAAAATTTCTTTTATCAAATCTTCCATCGCATAAGGAATATCTTCAAATTCTTCGGGAAGTTGAGAATCAATTTTATCAATCGGTTCTTTCATTTCAATAAGTTTGCAAATAATAGACTCAAACCTTTTAAAGAATTTCTCAATTTTTAACCTGAAGTAAGAGTAAACGAGAATTATTAACGATATCAAAAACAAACTGCTAAATATGAAAAAAAACTCAAACCTTTTTCTAAAGTATAAAATAAGGTTGTCAAATCTAAAGTGGCTTTTAAATAGAAGATTATCTAAAGAAGGAAGAAGTTTAAAATAGTAGAACCAGAAATTCAACACTGCAATAAAAAAAACAACAACACCAAACATTATCAAAAACCTTTTTTGAAATTTTCTATCTATAAAATATTGCTTTCGCCTTCCCATACTCTCCCCCCTACAAATTATGACAGGATAAACACAGTTTACTTCCTCTATTACTCATAACCAATTTACCTTTTAACTTTGAATAATGGTCATGGCAGGTTAAACATTCAACCTTCCCGTTAATCAATTTTATTTGAGGTGGCAAACTTTGAGGCGGATGATAAAAATTAGGAGATTTACGATAAACCTCTTCATAATTCACCCCAATCGGGTGTGATAGCCCTATTCCTCCCAAATGATTCCATGATAACTGTGTTCCACCTCCGTCAGCATTTGATGCAATAACACCATTATGACAAGTCATACAATCCCTGGAACTTCTATCTAAAATTTTTAAAATCTCTGGTGAATCAAATTTTACATGAGCCACGCCAAAAGAAACACTATGAGAAGGTTCACAATTATTACAAATATCATCAACACTATGGCACTGGATACAAAATTCTTTCCCAGCTTTTTTATATCTTAAAAGATATGGATAATTGTCGGCTTTTCTTTTCTGTGTATCTTTCGAACCATAACTTTTATGAGCATAATGGCATGTTATACATGTCATTTTATTATTAAAAAGAGGAAACCTTTTTGGCAAAACCCTTTTTACAAAAAAATCTGACGGATGACTTCTTTTATCAATATCCTCGTGGCAATTTTTGCATAGAAAATCCGGAGAGCCTGTTAACATATTCGGTTCTTTTATTCCCAAATGGCAAAAAGAACATTCATTCTTAAAATTGTGAACCCCACCGGTAATAGAAAGCCCTCTTATAACCAATACGCATAAAATCAAAATAGCTAACAAAAAGGCATTTAATTTAAAGTTCATTTTTCTCAATTTCCTTTAATGAATTTACTAATATTTTTAATTTTTCTTTTTCGGTATCGGAAAGGGAAGCTTTTTGAGATTTAGACAAAATTTCCTCTATTTCGCACAACAATTTTCTCCTTTTTGATTCCCTGCTCAATAACACTGATAGATCGCTCTCAAGCGGTTTTAAAAAATCTGTTTTTCTAAATGCTATTCTCTCAATCTCTTTACCGTTTAAAAAATCTTTAAACATCATTTTAACTCTATACATTGGACCTGAAATTTTGTGTGAAAACCTCAATGCAAGGAACAATATTAGAGACAGGCAAATAACAGTTTGAAGCAACAACGAAATAAATACCATGTATAAAACCCGCTGTTTTATAATCGCAATTAAATGGAAAATACTGTGAAAATTACGTGGCAAAGGCTTGTCTAAAATCCCCCATATAATTCCTATTCCAATTAAAGAACCTATAATTATTGATATAGAGGCTACAAGCACAAATAAAAATTCTTTTTCCACAGGTATCAACCTGTCATTTTTCATCTTTTACTCCGATATTTTTTCCATAAAACTTTATAGGATTCTTTATAACACCTCATTGCCAAATCAACTAAATTATTTTTCTCAAACTCATTACCTATTTTGTAAATAACGGTGAAAAATTCTGGCTCAAAATTTACATAATCCGCACATTTTTTTAACTGGTCTATATCGCCTGTTTTAAGATACTGTTCATAATAGTATGCAAGCATAAATCGTCTGGCCTTTTTCTGTTTAAACATGTTGGCAAATTTTTTCTCCGCCTCTCCAACTTTTCCGTCTAACAACAATGAATAGAACAAGCCTAAAACAACTCTTTTGTCACTTTTATCTGTTTCGTATAGTTTTGAATAAACTTTAATTGCTACATTATAGTTACCGTTAATAAACATAAAGAAAGCCTGCCTTATAGCTCTTTCTTTACTTTTTAAACTTTTTTTCTTTCTCATTTCTGCATAAATGTTTTTCGGCAATGAGTTAGATATTAAAGCATTTAAATAACTTTCAAAAACAATTTTCATATTAGGGATTACACCTGCAATTTCACCAATTAACTTCTGGTTCTCATTAACAAACAATATTGTTGGCAAAACAATAACTCCCATGCTGCCGTATAACTTCCTCTCATAATCTTCAACCACTTTGAAGTTTTTATACCTTTTCAACAAGACTTCCAATTGTTGACAATCCACATTTACAGTTTTCACAAAGAAAACATTTATAACCCTTTTTTTTGTCAAAACATTGCCTATTGTTTTAACTACTTTTTCATTCTTTTTCTTTTTCCCGTTTAAGAAAACTATTATTTTTTTCTCATTCACCAAAATCTTTTCATTTAAAGCATTTTTCTTAAACTTTCCTCCTATCGGCACTCCCCTTAGCGCAAAAGAATTTATGAAAAAAGTTAACAGTAAAAAAATAACTAAAAACTTTTTCATTGATACTTCTCCGGATTTATTCTGTTATATTTATACCCTCTGTGACAACCTGGAGAACAGCTCCCTCCGTTTTTATTTATAGTGAAATTTATAGGAATGTCCCATTTACCGAAAGGAGTTTCTTCTCTAATATGTTTCGGCAATTTGCTTGCATGAGCCATATGACATGCTCTACATGTTCTTCCTTTTTTCTTATGAACATGAACATAATGTAAATTCTCCGAGCCATTTCTAAAGTTGGTATCAACAGTTGTTTCTGGATTTTCCGCAAGATTGGCTTCATGACATTCAAAACACAAAGAGTACCTCTTTTTTTCATAAGGGGTATAAAATTTTTTCGGATACTGTGCTACAAGAATTTTGTAAAAGTTTGAGCCGTGTGGATTGTGACAACCGGCGCAATTACCCTCTCTAATAGGCCCATGTTTTTGTGGGTTTTCAGTAAGTATTTTAAATATATTATAATCTTTTCCGTCTGTACCTATAATAGGCTTATTATGACAGGATAAACATAAAGAAACCTGATTATCTTTAAGATTATTATCATATAGAGAACCGTGCGGGTCATGACAGTTAACACAACCTTTTCCATCATTTACAGGCGGATGCTTATAAAGTGCCTGTTTCGCTTGGTCAACCAAATCACTATGGCATTCAGAACAGATTTTTTTAGGAGATGTTATTAACTGATATTTAAACGAACTTGCGTGGGGATTGTGACAGCCTGTGCAACCATCCTCCAAAGCAGTATGCATTTTTTTCCCAGAATTAGTGTAATTTTTATCCGTATGGCAATTTACACAAAGTTGTTCTTGAGGAGATATTAAAAGGTATCTATTATCTGAAGAATGCGCATCATGACATATTGAACAGTTTCCAGAAATATTGGGGCCATGAATATACTTCCCCTCTTTTGTCTCCCTATCATGGCATTCAAAACAGGTAGCATCAACCCTTTTTGTCCTTATTAGGGCTTTAGTATCTCCTCCATGAGGGTTGTGGCAAAAAATACACTTCTTCATTTTTAAAGCCCCGTGTAGAAATTTACCCCCTCCTCTATCTTCATGACAATCTGTGCATACCTGATTTACATCTTTATAAAATAATTTAAACTCATGTTTTCCAGTTTTTTCATGGCAACTCTCACAATCTTCTTCAACCGGGGAGTGAATAATTTTAAATTTTTTAAAATCTGTGTGGCATTTGGATGTTACGCAATTTTTGTCAAAAGAGTAAGATGCAACTGAAAAAATAACCGCACAAACAATCAGGATAATGCCCTTGAAATTCATATCACCTCCAATACCTCAATGGGTCATGATTTCTCCCATGACATTTTAAATAACAATAACCTCTTCCATTTATAACTTCAAATTTTAAAATTCCACTGTTTGAGGGTGAAACAATATTTGTGTCAAAATTTATTAATCCTAAATGATCTCCGTCTGTGGCTGTTCCCTGCGGTACACCATGGGGGTCATGACAAGCCGAACAGGGAATTTGCCCCCTAACAATATGCCTATAATGTAAACCAAAAGTGCTACTATTTGACAGAATCACATTGGGGTCGTGGCATTTAAAACACAATGCATAAGCTGAAGAAGAATAAGGCGTATAATCAGACATCTCGTACCTTTTCTCAAGTAAGTAAGGGTATATAGACCCGTGAGGACCCTCAGGGCCTGTTCCCCCGGTAGATACCGCATTATCATTGTTATGACAGTCTGTGCAATAAATAATAGATGTTTCAGAATAAGGGGGTTTTAAAGAAGGAACATTGTTGTTAGCCCCCTGACCCGCAATTGGATGGAAACTGGGGTTAGATGGGTTAATTGCCTGCCTTATATTGCTTGTATCAACCTGCCTATTTGCAAAAGGGGCAATATTAATATTTAAATTCGTTCCATGGCATTTTATACACACCTGATATTGGTATAAAGCGGGGTTAACAGTATTTCCCGATAAATCAGCCCCCTTCACATTGGACAACCTGCCAGAAACATCAGGAGCAGTAGCAGTATTTGAGTTTACGCTATGTGGATTATGGCAATCTAAACACTCAACATGGGCAGGCATAGTAGTAATATTTTCGATAGGATCATGAATATCTGTATAAGCATACACATTATGCACACTTGATTTAGAAAATTCTGACATAATGTCTTTAGATGCCACATTCCCATTGTGACAAACCGAGCAAACATTTTCTTCAGGGGTATTTGCAAGAAGAAAAGAATTGGAAGTGCCACCATGAGACCAATGACAATTCCAGCAGGCATTATCCGACACATTAGAGTAAAAATTTTTGGGCCAGGGATTGCTTCCCGCACCGTTCCACGAAGCAGTAGACAGGTTGTGTGAGCTTTGCTCAAAACCAGTTTTTGAATGACAGGTTTTGCATACTGCTGAATTAAGATTGGATTTTACTAAAAAATAGCCGTAAGTATCATCATGAGGGTTGTGGCAAGTTGTACATTGTACTTTCCCTGAGTGGTCCAATGCCACTTCATCTCCAACAGGGGGGTTATTTATTTCACTTCCCAATGTGGGGACAAAGGATACGGGATGGTCATTACGAAGGTCTGTGCCAAGGTTTGAACTTCCAGTTAACAACCCGTTATTTGTATTTGACATTGCAAAAGTAACATTGGGATTTTTCACAGAGCCAACTGAAATTGTTCCATCATGACAACTTAAACAAACCCTTGATGTCCCGTCAGGTTGATTTATCGCAGAGGACAAAGTAGAACTGCCATACAATACATAAACTGATGTAGTGCTATCCTTATTCCACAAAGGAACTTCATAATTAGAGTTGTGGGGAGTATGACAAAAAACACAAACCCTTGTAGTTTCCGTGGTGGTAACATTTCCTGTTCCAGATGCGGAAAGGTTATGTTTGGTATTTAAAATAGACGCATTAACTGAAATTGTGAAAATTATAACAAAAAAGCATAAATAAAATTTACTCATTTTCAGCCTCTACTCTCCAAATAGATATTCTTTGGTTCCATCTATCACATATATATATTAAACCATTTTGTGAAAAAATTCCAGATGGCATAACAAAACACTTTTCGCAATCCCCGTTTTTCCCAAAAAAAGTAAGAAAATTTCCGGTTTTATCAAATAGCTGAACATTGTCAAATACCACATCGGTTACAGCGATAAACTTGCCGTTAACAACCGCAATCCCCTTAGGCTTTGAAAAATACCCGCTACCATCTCCTAATTTTCCAAATTTTCTTAAGAAATTCCCTTTAAGGTCAAAAACCTGCACTCTGAAATTTAAACTATCGAGAACAAATAAAAAATTACCGTCGGTAGAAATAGCAGTAGGGTAATTAAACTCTCCTTCTTTGATTCCTCTTTTTCCAAATGAAAAAATAAACTTTCCTTCAAGAGAATAACAAGCAATCTTATGATTTTCAGTATCTGTTAAAAACATAAAATTATCTACAATACAAAGTGATGTAAACCTTTTTGAATTATCGGCAATCAAAATTCTTGCGGAAGATAAGTCTTTATCAAACTTCAAAACACCCTTTCTAACTGAATCAACGATATAAATATTATCTTTTTTATCTATCCAGATACTTACTGGAGTAGCCAACGGAATTTTCCCTACTCGGGAAACAACTTTTTTTATTTCACCATCGGCAGTAAGCAATAAAACCATCCCTTTGTCAACATCAGAAACCACAACATCGCCATTTGACAAAACACCTATGGCAAACGGTTTGGCCTGTAGATCTCTTTTACCTAATAACAATTTTTTTAAGGCATTGAAAAACCCTTTTTTCTCATGAGGATAAATATTTTTTACAAAGATGACAGAATTGGCAAATACAGTTAAATTAAAAATAAAAAACAATAAAAATATTTTTAAAAACTTCAAAAAAACCTCCTCACAGTAAACCTGTAATAATCATGTTTTTTATTTAGATAATTACTGTCATCTAAAATATGCTCGTAAAAAAATTCAACTCTTAACTTCCTTACGGTTGCACTTAAATTACAAACCACACTCTCTCTTTTTCTAACAAAACCGGTCTGGTTATAATCTAACTTTCTATAATTAAACTGAAAATTTATTCTCTGAAAAAAAGTACCGGATAAAAAAACAGAATTGTTTTTAAAATTTGAGAAGTAATCAATTGACAAAAAATTTAAATTATACTTTAAAAAATAATATCCCACTATTATTCTTTGAAATCTGTAGCTTATTTTAAAGTTTTCAGTTTTAAATTTATATTCCGAAAAAGAACCATAATATTTAGACCTGCTTTTTCTATAAAAAATTTTTTTGCTTTTAAACCCCCAAAACCTTTCCCTCAAAGTAAATTCTTCAAACGGAGTAATAATAAAATCAGAAATGACAGTATTATTACTTTTTTTAATGGAGCCTCCTACAGTCAAATATTTAAAAATATCTATTGATAATGAATCCTCATAATTATGAATTAAAGTTTTATAATCAGGGAATTGATTATAATCAAAAACAATTAGAACCGTTTCACCCTCATCAATCCCACCTCCATATAACCTTGTTATGACAACTGCCGACTCGGAAACTATTAAATTATAATCAATACCTTCAATATATACTTTTGTCCCGTCTTTAGACAACACTTTAATACTGGATGGAACTATACCATTTTGACTAATCCTGATTGTATCACCACTATCAAAAACAGCATACAACTGGGATAAAGCCAATTTACCTTCCGAAGAATTGGTAACATTTTGATACAATTGAATAAATTTTAAATTTATTCTGCCTGTTGGAATCCTCTTTTTATAATTCACCGAAAAAAAAGCAATGGAGCGGCTTATAGTATTTGAATCCGATGCTTCTTTTTGAAATGAAAATTTTGCAGACGATGTAAGGCTTAAGTATAAATTGTGCTTAAAATTAAAATCAATCGCAGAAAAATTTCTTTTTAGAGATTGTGTTTTAGAATTTAGAAAAGACAATGTTGATACAAAACTCAAATTTTTTCCAATAGGTTTTATATAATTTAAATTACCAGATTTTGTTTCTAAAAAACTCTGGCCATCAATTTTTCGAAAAGTCAAATGTGCATTAAGCAAACCAAACTCCTTGTTTTCAAATGCTTTATTCCAAACTACCATTGCATTAGTTGATATATAGTGTGTAAGAAATACAGATTCATTATAATTTTTGTAAGTCGCTGACAGAGATAAAGAAGAAAATTTTTTATCTATCAAATCAGATTCAAATTTAAAATTATTAGAAGATTCACGCCTATCATAATAAAGTAACGATTGAGAAATCACCGAATTATGATTAAAATCAAAAACAAAAGGGATTTTTTTCAGATTAGAGATTATTTTAAATCCGTTAGTCTGAGCATAATTAAAAAATCTACCGTAATAAACTCTGGGATAAGTATTTTCATTATTTTTAAAATAAAGCATTAAATGAACTGGCTTCTTTTTCAAAACAAAAAAATTGATATTATACCTGTTATTAAAATCCTTATACGCCTGTGAATCGGAAAATATCTCTGTTTTCGCATCGTTTAAAATCAAATTAGAGTCAACTGAAAATTCTAAAAAATAGGGATGGTAAACATATCCTCTAAAATTTAATCCCAAAGAGTACTTTAAAAAATTCTCGCTATAATCATACGACAAAGAATCACTTGCCTTACCTATCGTTTCGTCAAGAGATTCAGCTGAAGCGCTTAAATCACCTTGAAACCCATACAATTTCAACCATCTAATCTCTTGAGAATAGACAACAGTAAAAAAAAGCAAGAAAAACCCTATCATTAAAATTTTTTTTTGCGTCATATTTATATTGCCTTAAACTTTTTCATTATTTCCGGTTTAAGAAAAAACTTGTTATTTTGAGTGTGAGGGTCATGGCATTTTAAACAACCCGCTCTATTTTTATGATCTTTAATTTTTCTTATTTCATCCGGCTCATGGCACTGAAAACACAATTTTTCATCAGTATACCGCAACAAGTAGGGATTTGGAGATTTGTGAGGATAATGGCAACTTAAACAGGTACCGGGTGCCACAGGGCCGTGAACAAATTTTTGAAAAAACCTTTCTTTTTTGTGGCACTGGAAACAAAGTTCATTCTTTGGGACTACCAGAAAACTTTTTTTGTTCCTATCATGGCATTTCTCACACTTTCTCTCACCAAACGGCTTGTGAATACTGACAGTTGCATTAGCATTTTTTTTTCTGTTTATAGCTGCAACATTACGCCTTTCTTCTGGAGAACCCTTTTCATTTTTGTTACTTCCTGACACTTTGTTACTTTCCGATGTTGTTTGATACTCGGGCACACCGTCAAAGAAAACTGCTGCCAGCTGCCTATTTGCCGCACAGCCACTTGTAATCAACAAAAAAACCAGAATAAAAAAATGAGTTATTTTATTTCTTATTTTTATACTCACCGAAAGCATACACATTTACCTTATTATTGCCAAATTGAGAAGTTATGAATAATAAATACTTCGGTTGAAACTGTTTATCAATATATGCCCTAAAATATTGAGGGATTTCATAAGAAATCTCTATGTCAGCTGGCAAATTTATACAGCCTTTGCAATTTCCGGAATTTAAAAAGAATAGCAAAAGCTTAAAGTCCTTATCAAAAACCTGAACATTTTCAAACGCTGCATCTACCACATATATTCTTCCATCTTTATCCACTGCAATACCTTTAGGCCTTGCAAAAGTTCCTGGAATTGTCCCTATTTTACCGTAAGTAGCAATAAATTTCCCTTTCAAATCAAAAATTTGAAAACGGAAATTACTTGTTTCGCTAACATAAAGTTTATTGTTTACTACTTTAATATTAGTCGGGTGGAAAAGTTCCCCTTTTCCGCTGCCAGGTTTTCCAATAGTATACAACACTGTGCCATTTGTTTTATCAAACACGACAATTTTATGATTCCTAACATCACAAGCAAAAACCTTATCTTTGGTAACAGCCACATCAACGGGGGAAAATTTTGTCTTAACAAAATATGCTTTTACAAATCCCCCTTTTTGATTTAAGACAATTATTTCTCTCCTTATAATATCAGCAATATAAACATCTCCGTTTGTATCAATATCAATATTAACCGGCCTTCCAAGAACACCTGGAGCTTCACCTCTCCAGATTTCAAAAGTACCGTTTTCAAGATTTAATACAAAAAGCCCTGTCTTCATATCACATATAAACAATTTATTTTTAAACAATTTAACACCATAAGGTTTAATAATTGGAATACCTTTTTTTGCTTCTTCACCTAACACAAATTCAGCAAATTTGCTTTCTTTAACTTTAATATCATTTGTATTGGAAATCGTACATAAAAATTGATATTTAGGACTTGCCGGGAAAGGGGGATAAAAAACATGCTTAATCTTATTTATCTGCTCTTTTTTAGCCACATCAGGATGCTGCACACAAGAGATAAAACCAAAAAGCACAACCAAAAGAGTTAGATACAACTTTATTTTCACTTAAAACCCCCTAAATTTATTAAAAAACTGCCTTTATTGAATTATAGCAATAAAATCGCAAAAAACTTAAAAAACCCCGGGCAACCGGGGCTTGAAACACACAAAATTATTTGTTATGACAAGTTAAACAAAGCTGGCTACCCGCATTGCTCTTGATCAACAACTTATTAATTCCGTATGCATTATGAACTTCATGACAGGATGAGCACTCAACTTTGTTGCTAAAAAGCATGTCATTTGCAATTGTGCTTCCCAATCCACTATTTGTGGTAGCTGGGTCATGCAAACCGCCATCAGTTGTAGCCAAAGCAGTATCATAGGTAATTGAAATGGGGTGATCATTGCTAAGATCTGTTCCAAAGTTAGCATTCCCAGTAATATAATTTGTTCCAGTGGTAACACCACCAAAAGAGTCAAGCGCTACAGTTCCATCATGGCAGGACAAGCACAACTTAGACCTTCCGTCAGGCTGTCCTGGAGTAGCATTCAATGTACTTGAACTATAAAGTGTAAAAGTGGATGTAGTAACCTGGTGGTTCCAGAGCGGTGAATCCGTTACAGTAAGATCTGCGTTATGGGGAGTATGACAAACAATACAAATTTCCCCTGTAGTATTCCATCCGGCACCTGAAAAATCATGGGCACTCCCAACAATTCCCTGAGCACTAACTACCATAGAAAAAACAAATGAAGCCATTATTGCCGCACCTAAAAAAAGTTTTTTAAACATCATAAAACCTCCTGACAAAACATTCTCACAAACATAAAGCCCCATTATCATTATAATGATTTTTATCAAAATATCAACTCTTTTTTGTTATTTTTTTCACAATAAATAAAATTTTAGAAAAATAAAACAACAAAAGCCAAAACAAATCTTGCAATATACGCTTATTATTACATTTTTTGTAAAATAAAGCGAATCTTAATCTACTTATTAAAATTAGCTTTTATTTCAGTTGTCATTTAGAAGTGTAAAGTAAAAATACATTCCAAAGATGGATTTAATTTTATTTTTTCAAAAATCCCCTTGACATTACAAGATTAAACAAGAAATAATAAATCGACAAATTATGATTTTTTTCACAATTAAATATTTTTACTAATTTAATAAAAAAATGATATAATAAAAATATCTTAAAAAGAATTGATTTTATTAAAAACTGAAAACTTTTTTTGTTGGAGGGTTTATGAATAAAGAGGTAGATGTAGGCTGTGCAAGACCTACAGGGGGACCTGTGGGGAAGAAAGAAGAAGCCCCTCAACTTGAAGAAACCAATAACAAAAAGGAGGACAATTTTATGGTAATGGTAGGAAAACCTGCTCCCGATTTTGTTGCCCCGGCATACCACAAGGGGAAATTTATTGAAGTAAAACTTTCAGATTATTTAGGAAAATGGGTACTTTTATGCTTTTACCCTGGTGATTTTACCTTTGTCTGAGCAACAGAAGTTTCGGCAGTTGCCGAAAAATACCCAGAACTTCAAAAATTAGGCGTTGAAGTTCTCTCTATGAGTATTGACAGTATTTTTGTACACAAGATGTGGGATGAACACGAATTATCAAAAATGGTTAAGGGGGGAATTCCATTTCCAATGATGTCTGATACAGGCGGAAAGGTTGGAAGTATTTACGGGGTTTATGATGAAGACGCAGGGGTTGAAACAAGGGGAAGGTTTATTATTGACCCAGATGGCATTATCCAGGGATACGAAGTACTTACTCCTCCTGTTGGTAGAAATGTAAACGAAACTATCAGACAAATTCAGGCATTCCAGCTGGTTAGAGAAACTAAAGGAGTAGAGGCTACTCCATCAGGGTGGAAACCAGGCAAGGTAACATTAAAACCTGGACCTGATTTAGTAGGTAAAGTCTGGGAAGTCTGGAAAACAGACATGGCTTTTGATGATTAATTTTTTCTGGATATAAAAAAATTGAGCCCTTTTTAGGGCTCTTTTTTTTATATTTACCTCCCATTTTGTTGACAGCTTCGATTAAAATGTTATAATCAGTCTTTGTCTGGGAGGATTTCGTGCAGATAGAGTTTGCAAAAATAGAAGAAAAAATATTAAAAGGTGATTTTGACATTATCAACGAAAAGGTAATTCAAAATGAATTTGAATTTTTTACCATAAACAATGTCAATGTATCTTTCAGGGCATACAGAATTGATATTAATGATGTTTCAATTAAAGAAAAGATTAAAGGAAATATAACTTTAATTTGCACAAACTGCCTTGAAGAATACACACAGGACATTGATTTAAGCACAGAAACTATTTTCACAAAAGACAAAGGATTTTTAGGAGGAGAGGTTACATTAACAGAATCTGAGCTTGATGTTCAATACCTGGAAGGAGAAACAATAGATTTAAAGGAAGAAGCAATTAAAACTATTGATTTATTTATACCTATGTCGCATACTTGTAAAGAAGATTGCAAGGGATTATGCCCCATTTGTGGAGCAAACAGAAATATTAATCCCTGCAATTGTAAAATAGAAAAGGTTGATCCAAGACTACAAAAACTTAAAGAATTTTTAAATAAGGAGTAAGTTATGGCAAATCCCAAAAGAAGAACAGGAAAAGCAAGAAGGGACAAGAGAAGAGCACATGATTTTTTAAGGACAAAATCAACAACCATTTGTCCAAATTGTCAGGAAAGAAAGCTCCCTCACAGAGTTTGCCCTCATTGCGGCTACTACAAGGGAGTACAGGTTATTGAAGTGGAAAACTTCTAACCAGAAAACAAAAGCAAACAAAAAAGCCCCGCTTTCGGGGCTTTTTTTATAATCCTTTTTTGTTTGCTAACAAATAGTATATATAAATTTTTAAAAACGGGAATAAACAATATGTAAGAATCACGGCAATATTAATAAAAATATTGGTTTTATTTAATATCCCCAGTATAAAAAACAGGAAAGGCAATCCAACAATTAATATTACAAAAATTAAAAATTTTACAAATTCCCCTGCTTTAAAACCATTTAACGGAAGAATCAGGAATTTTAATCCTGGGTATTTTCCAAAATAGTTTAATCTTGATTTTATTTGGTAATGTCAAGTTAATTGTGTCAGGCATGGGAAGCCTCCCGGGAAAGAGAAGAAAAAAAGCGATTAAAAGAAGAAGAATACCTTAAACTCCTTGATTGATACTTCTCATTCTTGTCTGTGAAGAAAATGTAAAGAAACTTCTCTGCACTTTGTTCATTTTGAAAAAATCCTCGTATTCGTATGTAATCTTTTAACTCTTTAAAACACCTTTCCATCCAGTTTGTTGTTCTGAAGTAACTTCTTATCTCATCAGGGGCAAGGAGAAAGAATGTATAGTTATCAACTTTTGCCTTAATGTTTTTTAAAAACCTGTATATCTTTTTCCATTTTTCAATAAATGCAAGAAGTTTGGTTTTCCCTTCTTCCCTGCTTTCGCATTTCATTATCTCGTCTAATTCTTCTTTTATTTTCTCAAAATGATGTTTTCTTACTCTGTTTTTTATGTTTCTTTTCAGGTGAAACCAACAAAGTTGGTGCATAGTCTCAGGAAATTCTTCTTTTATCGCTTCAGATAAACCTGTTAAATCATCACTTATAATCAGTTTTACTCCTTTTAAGCCTCTTTCTTTTAAATCCCTGAATATTTCCTGCCAGAGGGATGCTTTTTCGTTTCCTCCAGGAAGAAAGTATCCTAAAATTTCTCTTTTACCGTCTTCAGACAGGCCCAATACTGCATATACTGCCTCTTTTGCCACACTGTCTCTTTTTAATGAAATGTATGTTGCGTCTATGTATAGCACGGGGTATGTTTTTGTTAATCTGCTGTTTTTCCATTTTTCAATTACTTCTTCAGATATTTCACTTATCCTGCTTACATATTGAGCGGATATGTTAGCCCCTATGAGATTTTTAATTACCCCTGCTGTCTTTCTTGTGGATACTCCTGCTATAAACATTGCCTCCACAATATCTTCAAGAAAAAACATTACCCTTTTTCTCTGGGGAAGCCATTTAACCTTAAACTGACTGTCTCTTGTTCTTGGAATTTGCAATTCAATCTCTCCTAAAAAGCTTTTAGGCGTTCGCTTATAATAACCGTTTGCCCTTGTTTGGCCTCTTGCTTCTTTTAAGTATCTTTCCCTCTCTTCCAACAACATTTCCTGCAACATTTTCTTGAAAAATTCTTTAAATTGAGTGAAAATTAAATCACTCATTGGTGGTACCTCCTTTCGGGAATTTTTCTTCTGAGGTTATTTTAACCTCTCCTTCCCGAAAGGAGTTTTTTTTCTCCCTGACACAATTAATGTTACACTGCCTTTTATTTTCCAGTAAGTAATTATCTTCCATAGGAAAACAATTAAAATAAAGAGAGAAAAGTAAGTCACAAGTAAAGGAACTTCTGTTAAAGAAACCTCTTTAAACCTTGCGATTAAACCCTTAAACGGAGTAAAAACAATAAAGAATGTAAAAGCATAAAAAATAAGGCCGAATATTGAGGAAAAAATATAGTATATGTAATATGCAATAGAGCCTCTCTTGTCATAAAAGTCGGTTAAAAAACCCACAACTGATACCATATCTACTATATAGAAAAGAATAACAGCTGCAATCCCCAACGATAATTCTTTAAATGAACTAAAAATGGAAGAAAAAGAATATACCTCACTGGCATATCCATACTCTTTAAAGAGAGCAAAATAGAGTATTAGAAAAAATGCAAAGTAAAAAGAATAGAGAATTGTAAGATACTTTCCTGCCTTTCTAAAAAACATAGCTTATTAACTCCAGATAAAAATTAAACAAAAACAAGGCCACCTGTGCCTCAAAACGCTTTGGCTTATATTTATAAAGGTTGTTTGACCGGTCAAGGTCTATTAAGATCTTTCTCTCATTATCAACCCAAACATACAATAATTTTTCATCACTATTAATTGGAATATTTATTTGCAGTATGTTTTTTTCTGCTGGAATGGTAAACTTTTTAACCCTACCACTATCAAACACAACCACACCGTTAACTTTAACAGGCAATTCCCTTTTACCTACTAAAATTTTGTAATAGTATGATTTTTTCTTTTTGTTGTTCTGTTGCCCTTTAAAAGAAAATTTTTCGTCGTAACCTTTAAAAGGGTCAACACTATTTTTTTTCACCGAAATAACGGAAGCATCCGGGAAAGAGGAAGTGTAAATAACATTATCAAGTAATTCTTTATACTTATTGTTTGTTTTTTCATTTAAGATGTTTAAAAACTCTTTCCCATCAGGGTGAGTAAATTTAAATCTCTGAAAAAATTCCCGTGCAGCATCCACAACCACTTCGTTCCCCTCAATATTTGCTATTGTTTTCAAGGTAAGGGCAAATTTATTGTATGAAGCAAGCCCATAGCCCCCTCTTGAAACAAATTCCGAGGCTTTTTTGTCAGGTTTTTCGTATTTAAGCATTTCGAAATCAGCAGAAAGAAACCTTGAAAAACCGTTCTGACAAAATGCTTTAAACTTTAATTCACTACATTTTCCGTATAAAGTGTCCATAATTAAGCCTTCAAAAAAAGAGTTTAAACCTTCATCAGCCCATGCCTGCCTGTTTTCGTTTGTGGCAACCATCCCCTGCCAGTAGGCATGGCCAAACTCGTGAACAACAGTGCTTTCTGTTGCCCTCAACCACTCAGGAAAAACAGACAGGGAAAAGGATGTTGAAAAGTTCTGGTATTCCATTCCTGAAGAAGCAATAGCATTAAAAGGTACATCTATCACTTTGTAGTCCGGATAAGGATATTCACCTATATTCTTTTGATACCATTGAAAAACTTTAACCAGAGCATCAAGCTCTCTCTTAGCAATGTCTTTATGTTCATCAAAATAATACACATACAGAGTTTTTTCTCCTATTTTTTTTGACAGTATCCTGAATTTATCCCAGGCAACAAAGGCAAAATCATGTACATCTTCTGCGTAAAATTTTATTTTTTTTACATCACCTTCAATTTTTTCTCCTAAAACAATACCAGTCCCGGTAGCAGTAAAATAAGATGGTAATGTCACCTCAACCTGATATACCCCAAAATCTGAGTAAAATTCACCATTACCATCGTACTGCTCGCAATACCAATTGCCATTTTGTTCAAAAACTCCAAGTTTAGGAAACCATTGTCCAACAAAGTGAAAACTTCCCGCATATCCGCTTCTAATCATTATCCTCGGCAATTTTGTTTCAAAGTCCACATCGATAATAACGGATTCACCAGGCTTAACCTCAAAAGGAAGGTGTAATATTCCAACAGTTTCATCAACAACAAAATACTCTGTTAAATCATTAAAGTTAACCATTATCTTTTTCACACGGCAATAGCCAGCAGTTTGAGGTGTAAGCTTTATTCCCAACATTCCATGTCTTAATTTTTCGGTATTCCTCATCATTTTCGTGTGGTTGTTTGCAAATGCATTCATAAACAGATGAAAATAGAGGGTTTTGGTGGGAAATTGTGTATTATTCAACCAGAAAATTTTTTCACTGCCAATAATTTTATGAGAAATTGTGTCCAGTTTTACATTTATCTTATAGCCAACTATCCTATCGGATAAAGGAGAAGAAAAAATTGCATGCTCGTTATCTACAAAAGGATTCTGACTAAAAAGATTAAAAGTTATAGTAAAAAATAAGAGTATTATCCCTTTTTTCATTTTTGTTCTTTTTTCGTTTTATCATTATTATTGTTAGAACTATCCAGCGGTTTTAAAGCAGTATCCTGGTGAAGCATTGTATCCGTAACAGCCTTTGCATCACTAAAATCCTCAATTAGGTGAGGTGTTATAAAAAGCAACAATTCTGTTCTCTTCTTTTCACTTTCTCCTGTGCCAAAAATATGCTTAAGTATAGGGATTTTATTTACCTTTGGTATACCCCTATCTTCATTTTTGTTTTTCTCTTGAATTAAACCACCTAAAACCATTGTTTGACCATTTTTCAATAAAATTGTAGTGGTAAGGTTTCTTTTTATTGCAATAGGATTTCCAAAGTTATCAACACCTATTAAATCGCTTACTTCCTGGTCTATTTCAAGAACAATATCCCCATTTTCATTTATATGGGGAGTTACTTTCAGAATAATTCCATAATCCCTTTCTTCAAAATTGGTAAACAAGCCACCTACTCCCACAGCTGCATTTGTGTTAACTGAAGTTTGAACCCACCTTCTTTCAACAACTTTCATTTCTGCTTTATGGTTGTTGTAGGTAACAATTTTAGGATGGGAAAGAATTTTTGCCTTATTTGCCTGAGCATAGGCATTTAACTGCGCTTTTACAAGGTCATCATTTACAGAAAGAGCATATGAGAATCCTGTGCCCTCATCAACATCGTTAAGAGGAAAGTTAAGTGAACCGCTACTTGAAAAAGATGTATCTCCCCATGAATTTCTTATCCTTCCATCTTCACCAAATTGCCATCCTATACCTAATTTATTATTATCGTTCAAAGTTACCTCTGCAATGATACTTTCCAGTAAAACCTGCTTGGGCTTTACATCTATCTGGCTAACAATTTTTTTAATCTTTTCAATATTTTCCGGTATATCTGTAACAATTAAGGCATTTGCGGTTTCATCCGGGACTATAGTTCCTTCTGATTTTCCAAGTATGGGGTTATCCTTGAAAATCTTTACAACATCTTTTGCTTTTGTATAGTTTAGTTTTATAACTTCAGTTGTTTTGTCTGCAAGCTCTCTGGGTATTATTTCTATAATTTTCCCCTTTTTAATCATTGTTAATTTGTTGAATTCTAAAACTGTGTCAAGAAGCTGATCCCATGGGACATCCTTTACATCTATTGTTACCTCTCCTTTTACATTATCATGAACAAGAAAACTCACTCCTGCAACCTCTGAAATTGCCCTGAAAAAATCATGTATGTCTGCTTTGTAAAAAGAAAAGGAAACTTTTTTCCCTGTATAAACCTTAACTGTAGTCTTCTTTTTTTCTTCCTTTTTCTTTTTTTGTTTTTGGCGCTTAAACTTTTTTACATCAAGTACTTTTATATCATAAACTGGTGTTTTCAAATCAGCAACTTCAGGTTTACTTTCCGGCGGTTTTTGATTTACACACCCAGTCAAAATGAGGATAAGTACAACACTCATAACCTTTTTCATTTATATTGCTCCTTATTTAAGGTTTTTTTATCCCTGTTATTTTCTTTCAATTCTTTTGAAAGATTTAATATCAACTCGTAGTCTTTTCCATTTGCCGTAAGAATTACACTATTAGGCAAAATCTTTTTTATTTTGAATAAATCTAAACTATCCCCTACCCTGTAAAATTGATGATTTATTATGGCTATACTGTTGTTTAAAATCCCTGACAAAACAAGGCTGTTTAACAAATCCTTTACTCTGTCTTTGGGAGAAGAGGGTTTTTGCCCTGAGTTTAGAGTAAGCATAATAATGGAAGGTCTTTTAAAAGGGTTCCTTATTTTTGCAAACCCACACACCTGGAAAAGGAGAATTAAAATAACAGATAAAATTATTTTATTTCTTAACATTTTTTTCTCCTTTTTCCTCTGCTTTTTTCTCGCTAAAGGCATTCAAATAATACTCTAATTGCATAATTTTAAATGCAGAAAGATTTAATGTTACATTCACATTCCCGTTAATCTCTTCGTTAGCGTCAAAACTCATTCCATTAATAAGGAAAAACCTATCTGAATCTTCAATTGCTTTAATAAAATGCAATGCGTGATAAAAATCTCCCTCAAGGTAAATTGACATTGGTATTTCGGTATATGCCTTGTGCTTAATATAATTTTTCTCATCTAATTCTCTGATAAGATAATTCATCTTTTCCGCTTTAGCAAGTGATTTAACAATTTTTGAAACTTCATCTGTTTCAGGCACTCTATTTTTTAATTCGTAAAACTTTTGTTCTAATTCTTTCAAATCCTTTTCTTTTTTCTGCATACCGATTTTAACAGTATCTAAAACAGAAACTTTGCTTTTTAGCATAAAAACCTTTTGCTCAAGATTGTTGTTTTCGTTTTTCAACATCCTGGTTTTATGTATAGTTGTCATTATTAAACCATAATAAAAGATAATAAAAATACAAACAAACATAAAATACGGAAAAATTTTCTGGTCTCTTTCAGGCATTCTTTTAAAATAACTTTCTAACCTTAAAAGAAAACTTCTCATTTTAACTTCTCCGTATCAAAGGTAAAATTAATGCCAAATGAGTAAAACATAACGCCGTTTTTATCAATTACCTTAAAACTCACCTTAACATTTTTATTATCTTTTTCCACATTTGAAACAAAATCATTCAAATCCTTCAGGCTAATTGCTCCTCCCTGAACTTGAACATAAAGAAACCTATTGTCTTTACCTAACAAATCAACACTCATTGAATTAGCCCAAACATTATCATTCAAATAACCGGAAAAAATCTCTAAAAATTTACTCCATTTAATTTTCTTTTGGAATAATTTATTAAGATTAAAAATTGTTTTGTTTAATGCATTTGATTTAATGTTTAACTCTTTTAGCTTAACTGATAAAGCAAGAAGCTCTTTATCCTTTAAAGACAACTCTTTGTACTCTGCACTTAACTCTTTATTTTTTTTATACTCCTGAAAATATGAGGTGAGAGACACTCCATAATAAATTAGGAAGAAAAAAATTATTATTGCAGACCCCCAAAAAGTGATGAGAAAATTTCTATCACTTGGCCATTTTTTTGTAGATAAATCTTTTGAATACAGGTTTATATAGTCTCTTTTAGTCATAACAATAACCCAGTCCCCAGTGCAACACTTATCCTTAACGGGTCAATTGAAACATCACCGCACTTTAACTTATTAAGAGGGTTTAACAAATCAACTTCAACCCCCAGATGAGTTTCAACATATTTATCTAATCCCCTTATATTTGCCAGACCACCAGTTAAAAATAGTTTTTGTACAGTACCGCCTTTAATCACAGAATTATAGTAACCAAAACTTTTAGCTAACTCATCTATTAGAATATCCAGAGCTTCTTTGGTTGCCCTATCCAATAATGTATCATCACCAATGGAATATCCTAAATAAAGCTCACTTAGTGAAGCAAACTCTATCCCTTCTTTTTGTAGAATATCCTCTAATTCAAAACCGGAAAACCTCAACTGCCTTTCAAACCTCACCATATTATTTTTCACTATAGAAAGTGAAGAAACCTTTGCGCCTAAATCCAGCATGGCAACATTATTATCAAGACTTCCCCAAAGCTTTTTACAGAGAGCCTTTAATGCAAATGGAGGAATTGTAATCACATCCACACCCATATCAGCATGCTCAATAAGAGAAACATACTGTTTTAACACGCTTTTTCTGGCAAGATAGACTTTAACAAGATATTTCTGGACAGCCTCATTCTCCGTCACCCCTAAAATTTTATAATCAATATTGTATTCCTCGGGGTCATAATCTATAACTTTTTTCAATTCCCATTTAACAACTTCAATAAGTTCATCCTCTGGAACAACTGGAACTCTTATCTCTCTAACAGTTACATGAGACATATTTATACAAAGGTTAACCTTTGTCCCTTTGGCTTTCAATTTATCCCTTATTGAGGTTAATGCAGGCATAACCAAGACTGGCTCTTCATAAGGATATGAGGTAGAGGATTTAAGAGGAATAATAGCACAATTGTCAATATTAACAGAGTCCACAGAACAAAGTCTTACCCCTTTAATTGCCGAGTAACCTAATTCAATTGCCACACAATTCCTTTTTTTAAAGAATTTGCTAATCATATTTAAAAAATAACATAATTTTTCAAAATTGCAATATAAATGTTTAATTTTTCACATAGTTAGAATAGTCTATCCGAGTAATTTTAAATAAACTTCGACTTTTTTATAAATTTCTCTTAACTCTTTATAATTTCTTAACTTACAACCCTGTACTCTGCAAAACTCCATCAAAAACTGATATTTGTATTCAAATTTTTTTGTTTTAAATTTTAAAAATAAATCTCTTTCTTCTCTAGTTAATAATCCTTTTGAATAGAGCTTTTTTACCTTTCCTAAATTTAATTCCAGATCAATTTCCTCGCATAGTGAAGTTAACAAAGCAGCAATATCTTTCTCACCAACAATCGGAAAAATTTGATTGTATAATTTTTTATAACTCCCAAACTCTTTCCCCTCAATTTTAGAAAAATCCCCTTTAATTTCAACATCTGAAACAAACTGAACAAACTCTTGTTCCACTTTATAAACAGATTTTTTTGCAACAACAATACCAAAGACATTCTGAAGAATAAAAAGCCCAACAAATGAAATCACTCCAGCAGCAATAGGAGTAGCCACCCAACCTAACGCTATCTTCCCCATTACCTGAAACCTGATATTTCTCCAGCCTCTCACAATCCCTATACCTATTATTGCCCCAACAACAGCCTGTGAAGAAGAAACAGGGACAAGCGGGATAGGAGGGAGGCCAAGAGATTTAACAAAATCAGACAAACTTTGCGAAGCAAAAACAAATAAAACCATTGACTCGGCAAGAACAACAACCAATGCTGCCTGAGGTGAGAGTTTTAACAATTCACCGCCCACAGTTTTCATTACCTTGTAGGAGTATGTGAAAATACCTACAGAAATTGCAATTCCACCTATCAAAAAAAGCTGCTGTGGACCTGATAGTGTAAAAAATCCTAAATTAATTTCCCTGAAAGGAACAGATGGGACAAAAACACCCATAACATTTGCAATATTGTTTGCGCCAAGGGAGTACGCTCCGAAAGCTCCTACAAGGATTAAACCAATCCTGGTTAAACTATCAATCATCAACAAATGAATTTTTACATTGTTAAAAATACTCCTCATAACAAGGTATAATACAGCAGCAAATATGGCAGAAAGAATGGGACAAATTACCCAGGTGGAAATAATTTTAGATAGAATTTTATAATCAGTAACAAATCCAGAGAAAAAATTCCAGCCTACAATTGCCCCCACAATTGCCTGGGAAGTTGAAACAGGCAATTCATATTTTGTCATCAGGTAAACACTGTAACCTGCCGCCAGAGCAGTCATAAAAGAGCCGCCTAAGGCATTTACAGCTCCAAGCTTTCCAAGGGTGTGAGACGCACCTGCGCCACTTATTACAGCCCCTGAAATCACAAAAATACTTGCAATTATTGCTGCAGTTTTAAACCTTACCATTTTGGAGCCTACAGCAGTACCAAAAACATTGGCAGCATCGTTTGCTCCGAGACTCCAGCCTAAAAATAACCCGCTTGAAAGGAAAAATAGTAGCATAATCTCAAACTATTAAATCATTCTTTTTATTGTGTAAATTGAAAGTCTGTCTGCCACATCTTCAGCATCGTCTGATATTTTTTCAACATGAGTTGTAAAATCCCTTAGATGAATTTTTCTTGAAAGTTTCATGTCTGTTCTAAAAATATCTTTTTTCAAATGATTGCTTAGCCTATCAGCTTCTTTTTCATAAAAATACACTTTATGAACATGGTCTCTAACGCTTTTTATATCTTTAAAAAAAGCCCTCGCTGCAAGTACAATTTCCTCTCCTGCATTGCAACTTGTTTCTGCAAGTTTAATAAACTTATCTGCAAATTCAAGTGGAATATCAGGGACTTCAACATCAAACTGATGTAAGGTTTCTTTAGCAGTATCAATCACATTATCAAGGTGTTCAAGCAAAGCAAGTACATCCCCCCTATTCTCAGGAATTAAAGAAAATGTATATAGGTCATTTTCTACCTGTCTTCTCAACTTATCAGCTTCAGATTCAAGCTTACTTATCTCAGTAAGATAGTGAGCAAAATCTTCTTTGTCTTCGCCAAAATAACTCTTAACACCGTTTAAAAAAACTATTAATCCCTGACTGACAGCGTCAAGAAACTGGTCAATTTGATTTTCAAGTTTTTTTGAATTAAATAAGGTTTTCATTACTGCCTCCCGGCCTGTTTTAAAAATATTTTACCACGGAAAAACAACCACAAAGAAAAAAAGCCCCGAAAAATCGGGGCTAACATTATCAGCCTAAAAAATTATTTGCCTACTTCAAACCTTGCAAACCTTCTTATTTTCATATTTTCGCCGATTTCAGCAATCTTCTGAGAAAGGAACTGTCCAACAGTTACGCTTTCATCGTAAAAGAAAGGCTGTTCAAGAAGGCAGTATTCTTCATAAAATTTTGCAAGTTTCCCGTTAACAATTTTCTCTGCAATTTCTCTTGGCTTACCCTGAGCCATTGCCTGCTCAAGATAAATCTCTTTTTCCTTTTCTAAAACTTCAGGTGTAACATCCTCTTTAGAAACAAATCTTGGCGCTGCAGTCGCAATATGAATAGCAATTTGTTTTACCATTTCCTGAAACTGCTCATTTCTTGCCACAAAGTCTGTTTCACAGTTCACTTCAACTAAAACACCTAACTTTGAACCAGGGTGAATGTATGCGTAAACCATTCCTTCAGCAGTTGCCCTACCTGCTTTTTTTGCAGCTGCTTCAAGACCTTTTTTTCTTAAAATATCAATTGCTTTTTCAATATCTCCATCAGCCTCTACAAGGGCTTTTTTACATTCGCCCATACTTAAGCCTGTCTTCTGTCTTAATTCTTTCACCATAGCAGCAGTTATTTCAGCCATTTTACTTTTCCTCCTCTTTTCCCTCTTCTTTATCTTCAGGTTCCTGAATTTCTTCTTCTATATCCCCTTCAGACTGAGCAAGGGTTTTCCCTTCCTCAATAGCCTGAGTCATTTTATTTACAAAAAGATTTATTGCCCTTATAGCATCATCATTACCAGGAATTACATAATCAATCACATCAGGGTCACAATTTGTATCAACAATTGCTACAACAGGTATATTTAATTTCCTTGCCTCAGCAACAGCATTCTTTTCCCTTTTCGGGTCTATAATAAACAATACATCAGGCAAATCATTAAGGTCTTTTATTCCACCAAAGAGCTTTGCCATTTTGTTTTTCTTTCTTTCTAATTTATACCTTTCTTTTTTAGGAAGGTTTTCTGCTTCCCCACTTTCAAAAAGTTCAACAAGAGCCTTATACTTTTCAATACTCTTTTTGATTGTGTGGAAATTTGTTAGTGTTCCACCTAACCATCTCTGATTTACATAAGGAATACCCTTATCAGCTAAACTTGCCATTGCATCCTGAGCCTGCCTTTTTGTTCCAACAAAGAGTATTGTTTTCCCCTTTGCAGCCTGGTCAGTCACAAACGCAGCAGCTTCTTTAAAAAGCTTAAGTGTCTTCTGTAAATCAATTATGTGAATCCCATTCCTCTCCCCGAAAATATATTTCTTCATTTTCGGGTTCCACCTTCTTGTCTGGTGCCCAAAATGAACACCTGCCTCAAGCAGTTCTTTCATAGAAATATCAACCAACGAATACCTCCTTTAGTTTTAAATTGTAATATTCTCCTTGCAAAATAAAGAAAAAAGAAATTATCTCTTGGAGAACTGGAATCTCTTTCTTGCTTTGGGCTGCCCGTATTTTTTTCTTTCTTTCATTCTCGGGTCCCTTGTAAGCAATCCGTTCTCCCTTAATTTTGGCCTTAACCCTTCATCGTACTCAAGCAATGCTCTCGCAATACCGTGCCTGATTGCACCAGCCTGCCCTGAAACTCCACCACCTTTAACTGTAATGTAAGCATCAAACTTGCCGTTTGTACCAGTAATTTCAAAAGGCTGCTTAATAATCATCTTTAAAATATCGCTCTTAACATACTCATCAATGGACTGTTTGTTAATGGTGATATTGCCTGTTCCAGGAGTTAAAAACACTCTTGCAACTGATGTTTTTCTTCTTCCAGTTCCGTAATATTGAACCTTCCTCACTTATTCCTCCTATTTAAATTACAAGTGTTTCCGGTTTCTGTGCGGTATGCGGATGTTCCGCCCCTGCATAAACCTTTAACTTTTTAAACATTTTTCTACCTAATTTGTTTTTAGGAAGCATTCCCTTAACTGCCCTCTGGATAACCATTTCTGGTTTCTCCTGTAAAATCTGTCTTGCTGTTCTCTCTTTCATGCTACCTGGCCTTGTTGTTCTCCACCTGTAATACTTCTGGTCAAGTTTTCTACCGGTTAAAACAACTTTATCAGCGTTGATTACAACCACAAAGTCCCCGGTATCAACATTTGGAGTGTAAATAGGCTTATGCTTTCCCCTTAAAATTCTCGCAATCCTGGTTGCAATTCTTCCCACAGGCTTCCCTGCTGCATCAACCACATACCATTTACGGGAAACCTCATGCTTTTTAGCAAAATATGTTTCCTTGTTTTTGTTTGTTGCTCTCATGCCACATATCTCCTTTATGTTTAATTCTCAAAATAATCCCCTCAAGGATTTTACACTTTAAAGGAATTTAAAGCGTTTGTCAAGTATCAATCACAAAAAAACTGTGATAGAATCACAGTCGCCATGGAAAATTTTAGCATAAACTTTTTAATAAAAGAAACGAAAAAAGAGTTAAATTCAGGAATTTTTATTAATAAACTAAAAATTAAAAAAGAGTTTTTGGTTTTTCTAACTTCAAAAACAAATATTTTCTTCCCCCTTACTCCTAAATCGCCACCATTTTTCCTGTCAAATAAAAAGGTTTCAGGGGAAGACATTAAATCTTCTGACATAAATGTTTTCAGAAAATACTTTGAAAACTCATTCCTTTACAGCATTGAAAAACCGTTCTTTGAAAGAGTAATCTTTTTCAAATTAAAAAAAAGAATGATATGGGGAGAGGAAAAGGATTTTTACTTTATTGTAAACTGCGCAACCCTTCCTAACAGATGGTATATTACTGATGAAAATAAAAAAATACTTTATTCAAAAAACGACCCTGATGCTGTTAGTGGAACAACGTTTTTAATGCCTCAAACAGAGAAAGAAGAATTGACAGAAGAAAAATTAAAAGAGATTGAAAATTTAACCCCAAAGGAAATAGCAAGAAAGTTTAAGGGATTTTCAACAAACTATGCAAAAGAGCTTAAAGAAACAAAAGAAAAGGGAAAATTTTTTCAAAAATTATTAGAATGCAAGGCAGAAGGCGGTTTTAAATACCAAAAAAACTGCTATCCCATAAAAATGGAAACTTTAAACCCCCTAATTAAAACTTACCCATCTTTCAACCAGTGTGTTGAAGAAAGTTTTTTTTCAAAACTTCACTTTGACCAGATTGAAAAACTGAAAAACAAATTAAAAAAAGGTTTAAAAAAGAGTTAGAGAAGAAAGAAAAACTATTAAAAAAAATGGAAGCAGAGCTTAAAGACTCAAAAAAGGCAGAAGAGTTAATAAAAAAAGCAGAAATTCTTTCCTCTAACTTTCATAAATTAAAAAAGGGATTAAAAAAGGTTAAGGTTTTTGATTTTTACACGAACAAAGAAATTGAACTAACAATAAATCCTGAACTTTCCCCGCAGGAAAACATAAGCAGGCTTTACAGGAAGGCGGCAAGACTGAAAAGAAAGTACCCTATAATTTCTGAAAGGATTAAAGAGTTAAAGGCAGAAATTAACAATTTGAAAGACAACCTATTCCTAATTGAAACAACGGAAGATTTAAACGAATTATTAGAATTTGAAGAAAAAAAAGAGAAAAAAGGGAAAAATAAAAAAGAAATATCAGGGATTGAAAAGATAAAAATTGATGAAGATTTTTTTGTTTATGTTGGGAAAAACTCTAAAGCAAACCATATGATTTACACACAGAAGTTAGCAAAAAATGATCTATGGTTTCATGCAAAGGATATCCCAGGAAGCCATGTTGTTTTGAAAAACACAAAAAATCTGAACCCTGAAAAAATTCCCTCTGAAATAATTGAAAAAGCAGCATCAATCGCAGCTTATTACTCTAAAGCAAGAAACGATACCCTTGTTGAGGTGCAATACACAACAAAGGATAATTTATATTCGTCAAAGGGAAAGGGAACAGGCTTTGTGCTTTTAAGGGATTTTAAAACAATAAATGTAAAACCTGACATATCATTTGTTAGCAAAGATAAAATTTAAAAAAAATTTTCAAAGGAAATTTTTTATTGATAGACAAAAATATAGTATTATTTTATAGAAAGAAAAAATACTTTGAGGTGAGATATGAAAGAGAGAGTAATTTTAACAATAATGGACGGATTCGGGCTTTCCGAGCAGGAATATGGTAATGCTGTGAAGGCTGCAAAAACTCCAAACCTTTTCAAACTTTTTACAACCTACCCCTTTTCAAAACTAAAAGCATCAGGTTTAGCAGTCGGATTACCTGAGGGTCAAATGGGAAACTCTGAGGTAGGCCACTTAAATATAGGTGCTGGAAGAGTTGTATATCAGGACATAACAAGAATAAACAAGGCAATAGAAAATGGAAGGTTTTTTGAAAACAAAACCTTGAAACAGGCTTTTATCAAATCAAAAGAAAAAGGAAAAAGAGTGCACCTATTCGGTCTTGTGTCAGACGGAGGGGTACATTCCCACATTAACCACTTAAAGGCACTTATCCAAATGGGAAGGGAAACAAAACAGGAACACATAGTAATCCATTGCTTTACAGATGGAAGAGACACTCCGCCAGACAGCGGAATTGAATATATAAAAGAACTTGAAAACTTTTTAAAAAGAATGGGATTTGGAGAAATAGGCACAGTTTCAGGAAGGTACTACGCAATGGACAGGGACAAAAGGTGGGAAAGAATAAAATTGGCTTACGACAACATAGTTTTTGGGAAAGCACCTGAATTTGAAAAAGCATCAGATGGGATTAAAAAAGCATACGAAAATGGAGAAACAGACGAGTTTATCAAGCCATTCAAGGTTAAAGGTTATAGAGAGATTGAAGAAGGAGACGCAGTAATATTCTTTAACTTCAGGGCTGATAGGGTAAGACAGATTTGCCACGCATTTTTAGACAAAGAATTTCCACACTTTGAAAGGAAGTTAATAAACTTTTCAGACTTTGTTACATTTACCGAATACGAAGAGGGGTTGCCGGTTAAAATTGCATTCCCGCCAGAAAGGCTAATAAACATATTTGGTGAGGTAATCTCAAAACACGGGCTTAAACAATTGAGAATTGCAGAAACAGAAAAGTATGCACATGTAACCTTTTTCTTTAACGGTGGAGAAGAAAAGAAATTTGAAGGTGAAGATAGAATTCTCGTGCCATCTCCAAAGGTTGCAACCTACGACTTAAAACCAGAGATGAGTGCATTTGAGGTAACTGAAAAGGTTTTAGATGCTATAAACAACAATAAATACGATGTAATTATCTTAAACTTTGCAAACTGTGATATGGTTGGCCACACAGGAGTTTTTGAAGCAGCTGTAAAGGCTGTTGAAACAGTCGACCAGTGCGTCGGGAAGGTTGCAGATGCCGTACTAAAAAACAACTGGCATATGCTTTTAACAGCAGACCATGGAAATGCAGAAAAAATGTATGATGAAGAGGGAAATCCATTTACAGCACACACTACAAACCCTGTGCCATTCTGTCTTATCTCAGAAAAATACAAAGGCAGGCGTGTAAAAAACGGAGCACTAAAAGATTTAGCCCCAACAATGCTTGAAATATTGGGGATAGAAAAACCAGAAGAAATGACAGGTGAAAGCTTAATAAAGAAGTAAAAAACAAATTACATTTTTTGAAAAAGAAAAAGGGGGATTGAATCCCCCTTTTATTTTTGTTTTTCTTGGTTTTGTCTTTATTGCACTTACTTGCTTACACCTACAACTCCACAGAGTACATTGTTGTGTTTATCCCCTTTGATTTCAACTCCTATAAGTTTTTTGTTGGATTCTACTATTACATAGTTGCCTGCTACCTTGCTTGCTTCTTTAAATTCATTGTCAAGAACTACTTTTGCCTGGCTTAATGCAGGGATGTGGATTATCTTGCTCTGGGCTTCTTCTCCGTCTCCGTTTATGAGTTTTATTTGAACTGTAGCTTCTTCTTGTTCTGTGTTTACAAGGCTTAAGCCTGTCCAGTAGCCTTCTTCTACACTGTCCGGGAAGATTAATTTATAGTTCCCTTCTGTTGCAAGGCTTAAACCACATATTCCACCGCCTTCTTCGCCGTTTACATACGCTCCGTAGACTGATTCTCCAATAAAGGGGCTGTCTCCTTCTATTTTTATCCACGCAACATTACCGTAATATTGCGCATAATCGTTTTCAAGCAGGCCTTTTTTCTTCTGGCCGGCGGGGATTGTTAGTTGCTCCTGACCTAAAAGCTCTCCGTTTTCACTATAGAAAGTAAGAACATAATGGCCGTCTTCCTCTCCTACATTGGTTATTACATACCCGTACCAGAACATATCCGTTTCAGTTGGAATGTGAGCGATATAGCCTGTGTATACAGGTTTTTCGTATAACTCTACCATTGATATGTCACCGTTGAGCCTTTCGTAGAGTACGAGGCCGGAGAGTTTTTCAGGCATGGAGAATGGGTCTGCCACCCTGCCTTCTATGTAACCCCACCAATTGCTAAAGTTTTCTACTTTGTTTTTAGATTCTCCGTAGAATTGTGAGAGTTCAAAAATATCGTTCTGGTTAGTTGTTAAGAGAATGTTGTTGTAGTATACACTGTTTAGCATTGGGTTGGAGATTATAAGGTATGTGTTCCATAAATCTGTCTCTTCAGCTACATGGGATACATATAGATTATCTCCGAGGTTGTTTCCGATATAGTCTGAGCACAGTTTACCATCTCCTTTAAGTTCAACGTAATAGAGGAGTTCCTGGTCACTTAGTATATTCGCTGTTTCATTGAAAGAGGTTATATCAAATTCTGTTTTACCGTTTGCGGGAAGAGTGTATTCTTCGCTTTGGGTTTTCCCGTTTTCAGAATTTTTTATAGTGATATGGGATGTTGTACCGTTTGGATTAATTATTTCAAAATACCCTGTTGTATTATTTGCATTAATTAAACTTACAATATAAGAAAGATCAATGGAAACAGGATTTCTTCTTCCTACATGCACAAGCAAACTCATTGGTTCTGAAATCTGGCCTTCATCATCTTCAATCTTTAATGTAGGAGAATATTCTCCGCTATTAACATATACATGGTCTATTTCAGGCACTTGTGTAATCAAATCATCTACTCCGTCACCGTTAAAATCCCAGTGATATTTCAAAATTCTTCCACCATCAGGGTCATACCCTTCAGCACTAAAATGTACTTTTAAAGGTTTAACACCTTCTTGCGGATCAGCAACAAAGGTTGTTATTACAGGATTTACCTCATCAGTATATACAACCCTAATTTCCTGATCTCCATCAATTCCACAAAAAGTATAACTAGTCTGACATTTAAAGAAGCAATGCTTCTTCCCGTTCACATAAAACTCTGAAATATGCGTATTTTCATTACCATGGAATTCCACAGTGTAACAATCATCAGGATTACAAACTGTATAATCTCCGCTTCCTTCTCCATTTTCAACTTCGACATGAATTGTATAATTTGCGCACTGAATTAAGGTTTCAACGAGTCCGACCGTGTTTATAGAATTATTGTTATCAGGATTTGAATCTTCTGTGCTGGTTGTTACTGTTGCAACATTATCTATCACAAAACCGTCTGGAACATCATCATTAACACTTGCTTTAATAATAACTATTTTTGTTTCTCCGTTTGCAAGATCACCAATGTTAACCTGTCCAGTCCAATTTAACCATGTGGTCCCCATATCTAATGAATAAGAAACATCCGAAAGTTTGTTGGATACATCATCAGTTACAATCACATCATGAGCATCTGAAGGACCATTATTTTTAACTATTATTGTATAAGTTAAATCACTCCCTGGATAAGCAACATTGTCGTCTACACTCTTACTTACCGATATGTCTGCGCTGTCGCTTGCGTTGAGCGTTGCGTTTCCTGAGTCGTTGGTTGTGTCTGGGTCGTATTGGTCTTCATGGCTCTTGGCTGCTGTGTTGGTTATGCTTCCTGATTGCTCTACTTTAGCCTTTATGGTTAAGCTTGCGCTTCCTCCGTTTGCTAAATTACCTATTGTCCAGACTCCGGTTGTGCTGTCGTAGCTTCCCGTTGCTGTGCTTGAGCTTACGTAGCTTAAGCCGGTTGGTAGTTGATCGGTTATTTCTACTCCACTTGCATCTGATGGACCGTTGTTGCTTACTGTGATTGTAAACGTTACCTCGTCTCCTACGTGTGGCGTTGTGTTGTCTACACTCTTACTTACCGATATGTCTGCGCTGTCGCTTGCGTTGAGCGTTGCGTTTCCTGAGTCGTTGGTTGTGTCTGGGTCGTATTGGTCTTCATGGCTCTTGGCTGCTGTGTTGGTTATGCTTCCTGATTGCTCTACTTTAGCCTTTATGGTTAAGCTTGCGCTTCCTCCGTTTGCTAAATTACCTATTGTCCAGACTCCGGTTGTGCTGTCGTAGCTTCCCGTTGCTGTGCTTGAGCTTACGTAGCTTAAGCCGGTTGGTAGTTGATCGGTTATTTCTACTCCACTTGCATCTGATGGACCGTTGTTGCTTACTGTGATTGTAAACGTTACCTCGTCTCCTACGTGTGGCGTTGTGTTGTCTACACTCTTACTTACCGATATGTCTGCGCTGTCGCTTGCGTTGAGCGTTGCGTTTCCTGAGTCGTTGGTTGTGTCTGGGTCGTATTGGTCTTCATGGCTCTTGGCTGCTGTGTTGGTTATGCTTCCTGATTGCTCTACTTTAGCCTTTATGGTTAAGCTTGCGCTTCCTCCGTTTGCTAAATTACCTATTGTCCAGACTCCGGTTGTGCTGTCGTAGCTTCCCGTTGCTGTGCTTGAGCTTACGTAGCTTAAGCCGGTTGGTAGTTGATCGGTTATTTCTACTCCACTTGCATCTGATGGACCGTTGTTGCTTACTGTGATTGTAAACGTTACCTCGTCTCCTACGTGTGGCGTTGTGTTGTCTACACTCTTACTTACCGATATGTCTGCGCTGTCGCTTGCGTTGAGCGTTGCGTTTCCTGAGTCGTTGGTTGTGTCTGGGTCGTATTGGTCTTCATGGCTCTTGGCTGCTGTGTTGGTTATGCTTCCTGATTGCTCTACTTTAGCCTTTATGGTTAAGCTTGCGCTTCCTCCGTTTGCTAAATTACCTATTGTCCAGACTCCGGTTGTGCTGTCGTAGCTTCCCGTTGCTGTGCTTGAGCTTACGTAGCTTAAGCCGGTTGGTAGTTGATCGGTTATTTCTACTCCACTTGCATCTGATGGACCGTTGTTGCTTACTGTGATTGTAAACGTTACCTCGTCTCCTACGTGTGGCGTTGTGTTGTCTACACTCTTACTTACCGATATGTCTGCGCTGTCGCTTGCGTTGAGCGTTGCGTTTCCTGAGTCGTTGGTTGTGTCTGGGTCGTATTGGTCTTCATGGCTCTTGGCTGCTGTGTTGGTTATGCTTCCTGATTGCTCTACTTTAGCCTTTATGGTTAAGCTTGCGCTTCCTCCGTTTGCTAAATTACCTATTGTCCAGACTCCGGTTGTGCTGTCGTAGCTTCCCGTTGCTGTGCTTGAGCTTACGTAGCTTAAGCCGGTTGGTAGTTGATCGGTTATTTCTACTCCACTTGCATCTGATGGACCGTTGTTGCTTACTGTGATTGTAAACGTTACCTCGTCTCCTACGTGTGGCGTTGTGTTGTCTACACTCTTACTTACCGATATGTCTGCGCTGTCGCTTGCGTTGAGCGTTGCGTTTCCTGAGTCGTTGGTTGTGTCTGGGTCGTATTGGTCTTCATGGCTCTTGGCTGCTGTGTTGGTTATGCTTCCTGATTGCTCTACTTTAGCCTTTATGGTTAAGCTTGCGCTTCCTCCGTTTGCTAAATTACCTATTGTCCAGACTCCGGTTGTGCTGTCGTAGCTTCCCGTTGCTGTGCTTGAGCTTACGTAGCTTAAGCCGGTTGGTAGTTGATCGGTTATTTCTACTCCACTTGCATCTGATGGACCGTTGTTGCTTACTGTGATTGTAAACGTTACCTCGTCTCCTACGTGTGGCGTTGTGTTGTCTACACTCTTACTTACCGATATGTCTGCGCTGTCGCTTGCGTTGAGCGTTGCGTTTCCTGAGTCGTTGGTTGTGTCTGGGTCGTATTGGTCTTCATGGCTCTTGGCTGCTGTGTTGGTTATGCTTCCTGATTGCTCTACTTTAGCCTTTATGGTTAAGCTTGCGCTTCCTCCGTTTGCTAAATTACCTATTGTCCAGACTCCGGTTGTGCTGTCGTAGCTTCCCGTTGCTGTGCTTGAGCTTACGTAGCTTAAGCCGGTTGGTAGTTGATCGGTTATTTCTACTCCACTTGCATCTGATGGACCGTTGTTGCTTACTGTGATTGTAAACGTTACCTCGTCTCCTACGTGTGGCGTTGTGTTGTCTACACTCTTACTTACCGATATGTCTGCGCTGTCGCTTGCGTTGAGCGTTGCGTTTCCTGAGTCGTTGGTTGTGTCTGGGTCGTATTGGTCTTCATGGCTCTTGGCTGCTGTGTTGGTTATGCTTCCTGATTGCTCTACTTTAGCCTTTATGGTTAAGCTTGCGCTTCCTCCGTTTGCTAAATTACCTATTGTCCAGACTCCGGTTGTGCTGTCGTAGCTTCCCGTTGCTGTGCTTGAGCTTACGTAGCTTAAGCCGGTTGGTAGTTGATCGGTTATTTCTACTCCACTTGCATCTGATGGACCGTTGTTGCTTACTGTGATTGTAAACGTTACCTCGTCTCCTACGTGTGGCGTTGTGTTGTCTACACTCTTACTTACCGATATGTCTGCGCTTGTAGTAACTGTTGTGTCTTGAGATGCAGAAGACGAATGTTGGTCAGAGGTTAAATCAACTAAATTATGAATTATTGTACCGTCAGAGACCGATGATAAAACTGAAACTGTAACAGTTATCGTTCCACTGCTTCCCTGGGAGAGTGTTCCTATTGTCCATTGATTGTTAGCTCCACTGTCAGGGGAAGGATTCGCTGAAACAAATACAATATTGCTATCATAATGTTCGGTTATTACCACATTTGTTGCATCGGAATGGCCTGTATTTGAATAGTTAATGGTATAAGTGAGAGTTTCTCCTGCATTGACAGGGTCTGGATTATCTGATTTGGATATATTTAAAACAGGTGCATTAACAAGAGTGGTTGTGGTTGCATTTTTACCTGTAGTATCTTCATCAAAAAAAATGTGTGCTGTATTGGAAATTGTTGTCTGGTCTGAAGTAGAATTATTTACCTTTACTCTAAAGGATAAAGAATGATTGCCGTCAGCAGGCAGTGTTCCTATAACAAACTTTATGTCTGTGACATTCGGATCTGTGCCATCTCCTGAATCTGTAGGAGTATAATTCCAGGTTGCTCCATTGTCATTGGAGTATTCAATAGTTACACCTGCTTCCACAGTTTCAGAATTTAAAACAAAAGCAGTGTTTGAAGGTATTGAATCCCTTATTTCAGTATTTGTTGCATCTTTATAACCATCATTTGAGTAAGTAATAGTATAAGTTATTTCATTCCCAACGGTTACAGGATCAGGGGAATCAGCTTTGCTAATATTTAATATCGGAGCAAGTACAGAACAGATACTTACGCTTTCCTGATCGTCTTCACTTTCAACATGGTTATTGGGGGTTGAATCAGGGTCAGAATTATTTGAGGAATAAACCTCTGCAGTGTTCTTAATACAACTGCTCTTACAGGATGTGCCCCATTTAACTAAATGACCACCACCTCCCACAGAATAAAGGTTTCCGCAGGGGTCAATAACCACATCACCCTCCACATCTCCGCACGGAGTTGAACTAATCTGCCACAAAATATCTCCATTAGAATCAAGGCACAATAAAGCCGAGATATGCAAAGCAACAAGGATGTTCCCGTTTGCATCAACAACTGGAGAGCTCCAGTAATTGGAATTAAAACTCACTGACCACACTGTAGAGGCATTAGAGGCATCTAACGCCAAAAGAACAGAATTAGTATTTGCCGGATTTCCAGCAGGAATGTATATCGTTGAACCGTCATTGCTAATTGCCGCAGAACCTATGAAAGAGTAATTACTGATATAACCACTCCATTTTATACTGCCGTCAGGGTTAATAGCATATACAGCACCGTAATAATTTCCTGAAGAACTGTCATAATAATGAGAACCTATAAAAATAACGCCGTCGTCGTTTATTGCAGGGGTTGATATAAAATATTCTCCACTCCAATACTGGGCTGCAACAGCCCACCTTTGAGAACCATCACTTGTGTTTATTGCATAAACATTGCCATCAGCACATCCAATATACAAAGTTGATTCATCATGGCTTAATGCAGGAGAACTTAAAAATGCACCTTTCTGCCCAAAAGCCCACTTTAAACTTCCGTCAGGGTTAAATGCGTAAACATAACCGTCATATGATGCAACGTATACAATCCCATTTGAATCTATTACGGGAGAAGCCCTAACCTCTCCACCGGTTGAATACTCCCACTTTTCAGTTCCATCTGGATTTAAAGCATAAAAATTTCCGTTGGCACAACCAAAGTAAATTGTACCATCAGGGGCAATGGCGGGAGAGGAGTGAATTGCATCGCTTACCGTAAAACTCCACTTTACAGAGACTGAATTACCGTTATCTATTAATGCATAAAAATTCGCACTATTTCCGCTACCGTTATCTTCACCTACATAAATTGTGCCGTCCTCATCAATTACAGGTGCTCCTGTAAAATTGGAACCACTCATTGAAAATTCCCACTCATTTGGAGGCTGAGTGACAGGGGCATAAAATGGAGAGCGCCCTGTTTTTTGTTTGTCAAATCTCCACATAGGCTTAATTGGCAGGTCTCTTTTCTCTACTTTGGCTACAATATGAAGTGTTTGAGATGAATTTACAGGAAGCTGGTCTATACTCCAGATACCGGTGTTTGGGTCATAATTGTCCCCGCTATCATCTGAAACATAAGTTAAATCTAAAGGAAGTAAATCTTTTATTTTTACAAAAGTTGCAACATCAGGCCCTTTGTTTGTAACAGTAATAGTGTATGTTACATTGCTCCCAACATTGGGAGTGGTGTTGTCAACAGATTTGGTAACCTCAAGGTCTGATGAAGGAACATAAGTGTAATCAGGGCAGGTTTGAGCACTTGCGTAATCGTCTTCAGAAGCATCATGGTTGTTGGGAGTTGAATCAGGGTCACTATTATCGGAGGCTATAATTTCCGCATAGTTTGTAAAACATGTACATTGAGAGTTTTGCCCCCATTTGATAAGACTTCCCCCACCTCCAACTGTAAAAAAATTTCCGCAGGCGTCAACAACAACCTCACCTTCAATGTCCCCTGAATTTGAAGAAGGAATATGCCATATTAAATTACCGTCAGGAGTAAACGCCCATAAACTTGAATCATGGAGTCCTATAAAAATATTGTCGTTTTTGTCAACAATAGGGGAAATTGTTCCTAAGCTGGGTAGATTGTAACTCCATACTTCTGTTCCGGTACCTGCATCAATTGCATATAAATGAGATTGAGAATCTGAGTTTCGATAAGAGCAAAAATAAATTGTTTTGCCGTCATTACTGATTGCTGCAGAGCTTCTTATACTGCTTTCAGCATGGAATCTCCATTTCAATGTCCCATCTGGATTTAAAGCATACAAATACTCATCGTCTGAACCAACATAAATTGTCCCATCATTGTTTACACTTGGAGAAGAACGTATATAATTCCCAGTTGTATAGGTCCACACCACGTTGCCGTCTTTATCAAAAGCGTATACATTGTAGTCGTATGAACCAATATAAATATAATTTCCATCAGGGGACAAAGCAGGAGAACTTCTAACAAAATCACCTGTATGATAACTCCATTTCACACTCCCTGAAGCACTTACACAATAAACATAATATCCGCCACCAAAATAAATGTTTCCGTCCAAATCAATAACAGGGCATGAATATATAGTACTGCCAATATTTACTCTCCATTTAAGGGTACCGTCTTCATTTAAGGCATAAAAGTATCCATCTCTTGAACCAAAATAAATAGTACCGTCAGACCCTATTGCTGCCGTTGTTGCTATTATGTCTCCTGTTGTATATCTCCATTTTTCAGTCCCGTCAGGATTTACTGCATAAAAAATTCCATCATAATCTCCAACATAAATTGTGCCATCTCTCCCTATTACCGCTGAAGAAGGATAGCTTGAGCCGTTTAAAGAAAATTCCCATACCTCTGAAGGTGCCACTGTAGGACCTACATAGGGACATCTACCGGTATTCTGTCTGTCGTATCTCCACATTGATTTCGGACTAATTGCAGGCCGAACAACAGCGGATATTACAAGCGACTTTGATGAACCGTTTGCAATACTTCCCACATTCCAGATACCTGTTGAAGGATCGTAACTGCCGTTGCCATCGTCGCTTAAATATGTTACTTCAGGAGGAAGAAGATCTTTAACAACCACGCCTGTGTCATCATCCGGCCCGTTGTTTGTTACAGTGATAGTGTAATGAATGATTGCTCCGACATTGGGATTTGTACTATCAATAGATTTTGTTATAGATAAATCAGAATTCTGTGCAAAGGAAATAACAGAAAAAAATAAGAAAAAAACCATTAAAAAATAAAATTTTGATTTATTAGTGGTGACCTCCATATTCATAACAGCTCCTCTTCTTTTTTTGAAAAAGGAAATCACTAAAAGTTTTTCCCAAAAAGACCATTAAAACTCTGATGTACACCCTCACATCAGAGAAACTTTAAAATATATAATAATAGATATTAGAAAAAAAAATCAAGAAAAAAATTTAGTTTATTTCAAAATTTGTTATATTTTTACCCACTTACTATCAAAATTAGTTTTCTTTTAAAACATTTATATGTAAACTCATGCAAAAAACGGGGCAAACTCAATTAAAAGAAAAAATATCATTTTTATTTTGTTAAAAATATAAAATTTTGTAAAAACTTTATTTCTTAAACTGAGGATTAGAGATTAGAATCATACTTAAGCTATGCGAAGGAACCCTCAATTACTAAAAGTGGACCTTCAGTCTATGTATTAAAAAATTAATAAATATGAAGTAATTATCTTAAACTTTGCAAACTGTGATATGGTTGGACACACAGGAGTTTTTGAAGCAGCTGTAAAGGCTGTTGAAACAGTCGACCAGTGCGTCGGGAAGGTTGCAGATGCCGTACTAAAAAACAACTGGCATATGCTTTTAACAGCAGACCATGGAAATGCAGAAAAAATGTATGATGAAGAGGGAAATCCATTTACAGCACACACTACAAACCCTGTGCCATTCTGTCTTATCTCAGAAAAATACAAAGGCAGGCGTGTAAAAAACGGAGCACTAAAAGATTTAGCCCCAACAATGCTTGAAATATTGGGGATAGAAAAACCAGAAGAAATGACAGGTGAAAGCTTAATAAAGAAGTAAAAAACAAATTACATTTTTTGAAAAAGAAAAAGGGGGATTGAATCCCCCTTTTATTTTTGTTTTTCTTGGTTTTGTCTTTATTGCACTTACTTGCTTACACCTACAACTCCACAGAGTACATTGTTGTGTTTATCCCCTTTGATTTCAACTCCTATAAGTTTTTTGTTGGATTCTACTATTACATAGTTGCCTGCTACCTTGCTTGCTTCTTTAAATTCATTGTCAAGAACTACTTTTGCCTGGCTTAATGCAGGGATGTGGATTATCTTGCTCTGGGCTTCTTCTCCGTCTCCGTTTATGAGTTTTATTTGAACTGTAGCTTCTTCTTGTTCTGTGTTTACAAGGCTTAAGCCTGTCCAGTAGCCTTCTTCTACACTGTCCGGGAAGATTAATTTATAGTTACCTTCTGTTGCAAGGCTTAAACCACATATTCCACCGCCTTCTTCGCCGTTTACATACGCTCCGTAGACTGATTCTCCAATAAAGGGGCTGTCTCCTTCTATCTTTATCCAAGCAACATTACCGTAATATTGCGCATAATCGTTTTCAAGCAGGCCTTTTTTCTTCTGGCCGGCGGGGATTGTTAGTTGCTCCTGACCTAAAAGCTCTCCGTTTTCACTATAGAAAGTAAGAACATAATGGCCGTCTTCCTCTCCTACATTGGTTATTACATACCCGTACCAGAACATATCCGTTTCAGTTGGAATGTGAGCGATATAGCCTGTGTATACAGGTTTTTCGTATAACTCTACCATTGATATGTCACCGTTGAGCCTTTCGTAGAGTACGAGGCCGGAGATTTTTGCAGGCATTGAGAAGGGATCTATTGTCCTGCCTTGTATGTATCCCCACCAATCAGTTAAGTCTTCTGCTTTGTCGGTTGCTTTGTTATGGAATTGGGATAGTTCAAATACATCGTTCTCATTGGTTGTCAAAAGATTGTCGTTGTAGTATACGCTGTTTAGCATCGGGTTGGAGATTATAAGGTATGTGTTCCATAAATCTGTCTCTTCAGCTACATGGGATACATAGAGGTTGTCTCCTATATTGTTGCCAATGTAATCTGAACAAAGTTTACCGTCTCCTTTCAATTCAACATAGAATAGGAGTTCCTGATCACTTACTACTTTTGCATTTGCACTTAAGCTGGTTATGTCAAATGTCATTTTACCGTTTGCAGAAAGTGTGTATTCTTCGCTTGCGCTACCCTGACTATTTTCACTGCTTTCAATACTAAAGTGTGCTGCGGTTTCGTTTGGATTGATAATATCTAAATAACCTGTCTGATTGTTGGCATTGATTAAGTTTACTATTGAGGATAGGTCTATACTAATTGGGTTTCTCCTCCCAACGTGTATAAGTGCGCTCATTGGTTCTGAGAGCTGGCCTTCGTCATCCTTAATTGTGAGTTGTGCAGAGTATTCTCCTTGATTGGGATATACGTGGTCTATTTGAGGAACATCTGTTACAACATCGGTGTTTCCGTCTCCGTCAAAATCCCAATAGTATTTTAAAATCGATCCTCCGTCAGGGTCGTATCCTTCTGCTGTAAAGTGTACTGTTAATGGTTTGACTCCTATTGATGGTGTTGCTACGAAGTTTGTTATTACCGGATTTGTTTCTTCTACATAGACAACTTTTATTTCCTGGTCACCGTGAATATTACAGAATGTGTAAGTTGTCTGATTTCTGGAAAAGTTGGTTGATCTACCGTTTATGTATAGTTCAGATATGTGGGTGTTTGGATTACCGCTGAATTCTACCATGTAACAGCCGTATGGACTGCATACTGTGTAGTCTCCACTTCCTTCCCCGTTTGCAACCTCTACATGGATAGTGTAATGGGTGCATTGAACTATTGTTTCTGCAACTCCTGATGTGTTGTTGCTTGTGTCAGAATCATTTGTGTTGCTTGTTACTGTTGCAAAATTGTCTATTGCCGTTCCTTCTGATACATCATCGTTGATTGTTGCTTTTATTTGTATTGTTCGCGATTCTCCATTGGGAATGGTTCCTATGTTAAGTTGACCACCCCATATGTTCCAGGTTGCTCCATTGTCAGAGGAGTATAAGGCATTGGCAAGTTCTGCTGGCAGTGTGTCGTTAATTGTTACATTTTCTGCATAAGATGGGCCGTTGTTGGTTACTGTGATTGTGTAAAGCAATTCTCCTCTCGGGTATTCGTTAGCCTTATCAACACTCTTTGTTATACTTAAATCAGCATTAGTGGTTATAGTTGTTGAGACATCATTGCTTGTGTTGTCTGAACTGTCTGGATCACTTGTATCACTTAATACACTTGCTGTATTGTGCAAAACTGTTCCGTCTGCTGTATTTGATTTTACAGTACCTCTAATTAGAATTTGAGCATTAGAACCACTTGCTATTGTTCCTAAATTTGCACTTCCTGTCCATGCTGTCCAGGTGTTTCCATCGGTAGAGTATTCAACATTTTCCAATTCAGAAGGAACATTATCTGTCACAACAACATTCTGCGAATCACTTGGGCCGTTGTTGGTTACTGTTATAACATAGGACAAAAGGCTTCCAGCATCCACAGACGAAGCACCACTCTTTGTTATGCTTAAATTCGCACTTGTGGTTACCGCTGTGTCTGCTGTAACACTGTTGTTAGTTGTATCAGGGTCTGTTGTATCTGTTGTTACACTTGCTGTGTTATTTATCGTTGTTCCTTCCGCTGTTGAACTATTTACAGTGCCTCTAATTAAAATCTGGCTGCTTGACCCACTTGCTATTGTTTCTAAATTTGCACTTCCACTCCACGCTGTCCAGGTGTTTCCGTCTGTAGAGTATTCAACATTTTCCAATTCAGAAGGAACATTGTCTGTCACCACAACATTCTGCGCATCACTTGGCCCATTGTTGGTTACTGTAATTGTGTAAGTTAATGTATTTCCTGCTGTTACAGGGTCTGGATTATCTGTTTTTGTTATGCTTAAATCTGAACTTGTATTCACTGTTGTGCTTGCAGTAGCACTGTTATCAGAAGTATCTAATTCATCTGTATCTGTTGTTACGCTTGCAGAATTATCCAATACAATTCCATCTGATGTTGAACTATTTACAGTACCTCTAATTAGAATCTGGCTGCTTGAGCCACTTGCAATTATCCCTAAATTTGCACTTCCGCTCCACGCTGTCCAGGTGTTCCCATCAGTAGAGTATTCAACATTTTGTAATTGAGAGGGAACGGTGTCTGTTACTACAACATTATATGCATCACTTGGGCCATTGTTGGTTACTGTAACTGTGTAGGTTAATGTATTTCCTGCTATTACTGGATCCGGATTATCTGCTTTAGTAATACTTAATTCAGCATGCCCAGGTTCCTCAGATGAGACTGAATAAAAACTTGATGGGTCATTCTGGTTTTCATACTCTATTTTAATCCAATCTCCACTTCTTCCTATATTAGAAATTCTGACTTCATCAATTGTCCCCTGAAAAAGGAATGCATCTGCCATTCTGCCAATATAAATTGGAGAATCATTAGTACAATCAATTAAAGACCCTGTCCCAATTAAATTACCGTTTAAATATAATGCCGAATTGCTACCATCAATTACAGCTGTAACAAAATACCATTGGCCTGCTGCAATTGTATCAATATCACTTGCAATAGAACTACCATTGGTACCATCCCCCGCTTCAATTATTAATTTTCCGTCACTTGTATTCCATGAGTTTATAAAAAGCCTAAATCCAGCGCTTGAAGCCTCTGCGTTACCGTTAGAAACAATTGTATTTATATTTGATTGACCTCCATAGTATATCCACGCTGATATTGTAAGAGGCGGTGATAAAACAACGCTTGATGAAGTAGAAACATAATCATCAACCCCATCAAACTCGTCTGCACCATCAATTTTACCTGAAGTATCTTGATTTACTCCACCAGAAGGTGTTGCATCAAGGGCATTAGATGTTGAATCGTAATGAGTCCCTGATGTCTCCTGCAAGTGCTGTACCATTTTGTAATTTGCCTCCCAGGTATCTGGTGAAGAAGGGTCAGTATTTACAGAAACACTTCCATAGTACATGTAAATTATAGTTCCTGTTGAGAGAGTTGGGATTTTTACCCACGCTACCAATTCACCTGTAGCCGGATCATATTTTTCAATCTCATAAGAAAGGTCTGTTGAACCGTCACTTGCAGTGAATTTTATATCCCAACCATTGTCATTTTGAACATGACCACCGTTTGTTACTGTTTTTAAATCAGTATCAGTTATATTGATTAACACAGGGAAGTTTGTTTGAGAAGAAGGGATTTTATTTATATCTGAAGTAAAAGTAATTTGCTTCCTGTAACTATAGCCAAATTCCCAATTCTCCCCAGCAGCAAAAGAGATAAAGGAAAAGGTAAAAACAAAAACCATTAACGCAAGTATTTTGATTTTCAAAAATTTTGTAAAGATAAAGCCTGAAAAAAAACTTTCATTGTTTTTCATTCCAGCACCTCCTTCTTATTTATACAAAAAAATTGTCCATCTTGTTGAAGTTTCATTTATTATTATATATCATTTATTCTGTCTTTCAAACTCTAAATTGGAAAATAACAATATCTCCTGATTATAGCCTGAGATTGTTAAACCTGTTAAAGGTTGGTCTGAAATAGCCTCTACCCTGTCAATAAAATCGCTTTCTAAATTTGAGAAAAAGTCTTGCAAAACTCCTACTGCACGCTGATTTTTAGGAATTGTAATTTGCACAGAGTCAACAAGTTCTCCATTATTGTATGCATTTAATGTAACACTTGCATCGCTATCAGATGAATTCATTAAAGCAATACCACTCCAGTTCAGGTTTTCGCTTTCTGTTTTTGGCATGTTTAAAACGAGATTGTAAGAAGCATCTGAAGATAAAAGAAACTCTGCAACTCCACCATCTGCTGATTTAAATGCCTGCCTTACTGCAATATTATTCGGCACTTCAACATAACCGCATTCAGGGGAAAGGTTTTTAAAGTCATTTAATTTTATTATTATCTGGCTATTGGGAAAGATTTGATATACCTTGCGATCTAACACCTTATTTCCATTAGAAAACAATGTCAAGTTAATCTCAACAGCCGCATTGGTTAAATTATCCAAAATAAGAAAATTCTGCCAGGTATTCCACTCGTTTGCTATGTGGGGGATTAGCACCTTCCCTGCTTCAGTTTCTGATACCCCCTGAGTGAATAAAAGGCTTTTGTTCCCTTTTCCTGAAATTATAATGCCGTTTATTAGGGAATCAGATTTAACCTCAATCCTTGATAGGTTTGAATAATCAACATTATTAAAGTAATTTTCAACCAATCCAACAGATTTACCAAAGGGGATTAGTGAAACATTAGTCTGGTAAGTTGTAGAGCTTAAAGGTTCATAGCCTGTTAAATTGCAATTGGTATTTAAATTCTTAACATTTTGAAATGCAATGCCTTCCCAGGTTAAAGTATCTGCTGAATATAAAGGCATGAGAAAATTTATTTTCCCCGATGAAACACCTTTCAAATTAAAGGCTGCAATCCCCCCCTCTGTTTTGGAAACAAAAAATTCCCTTACAGAAGTGCTCTCTCCAACCTTTACAAAACCGCTGTCTCCTTCAAGATTAACCTGTTTCTGCTCGTAAGGGTTTACATTCACTTCAATCTTTTTTAAAAAATTACCGTTTTCAAACAAATAGATTTTTGCCTTTTTGTAGGTTTCAGACAAATTGTCAAACACAAGGTAACTTTCCCAGTATTCACTATTGTCAATGTGGGGGATAAAGAGTGTCTTTTGAGTTGTGCCTTCAACTCCTAAAAAAATATTCTTAGTTATTTCAATAGGGTCTCCAAAGTTCATGTTTAAAGTTAGTTTAATTGTGTAATTTCCTGGTGTTAACCCTGTTGTGTTCCAGAAGCCTAAAATCCCGTTTTCAACAGGGTTTGAAACTTCATTTGTTATTTTAGTCCAATTTTGCCCATCGTCAGCCTTTGAATATGAAAGAGAATAGGTTGAAAACCTTACAGGAGATTGTTCCCCATAATAAATAAAAGCGGTTCCTTCTATTGGAATAACAGAATTTATACTTTCACTGACAGGGATATCTAAATCTGCATCTACTATAAATGCATTGTCAAAGGCTTTAAGGGTATGGTCATGTAATGTGTTTGCAAGTAGGATTACCGCATCGTCCCTTGCAACAATGTCTCCCCCTAAAATTGTAGAGTTTATAAATAAATCAATTGATTGTTCATTTGCCACAGCATGGCTAAACAATGCTGATAAAAGGAATGTAGTTGTTATATTTGAATTCGTAAAAAAATAGCCTCCTGTTCCATCAATCATAGCCTTCCATACTGAACACTTTGTCCCGCTTAAAACACCTAATTCACCTATAACAGAGTTTTCCAATTTTATTTCGTCTGCCCCATACTGATACACATTAAAAACATTTACCCTTGTGTTCACATAGCGTATAGTCATTTGATTTATTGGCAAAGTGTAATCAATAAAATATTGCTCATTATTGAGCCCTGTTATATCCCAGTAGTCTTCTGCATCAGCCATTATCCCTGTTGTCATCATTTGAGAGTCTTTAATAGTTACATTGGCACCTTTTTTTACCATCATTCCCCAATTTATATTGTCGCAGTTTTCTATTACCAAAGAGCAGGAGACATTTTCTATCCCTGAGACAGAGTTTGAAATCTCAAAATTATTCACATGATTTCCATCAGGAAAGGTTAAATCAACAACAGAACCATCTCCGAAAACAGGCCATAGCATGAAAGGACCAGGACAGTCTCTCAGAGTTAAAGAAGAGTTTTCATCAAGAACCCATTCAAGTGGGTTTGAGTTTTCAACAGTGGCAATAGCGTTTCCAAATAAAGCAGTGGTTACTCCGTTTTCAAACTGTGTGTCTGTAATATTCCAACTGCCGTTTTCTGCAATCCCCACATTCCAGTTAAATCCGTTTGAATTTATAGTTGAAGAATTAAAATTAACAGAAGCACTCCCATAGACAGTCATTCCATTGCTGTAAGTAAACTTGCTAACAATATTTAGAGTACTGTTTTCAACACTAAATTTTCCATTGTCAAAAACAAAAATATCCCCGTACAAAACAACAGAAGCATTGTTAAATGTTAATTCCCCGCTATTCATAACAATTATATTTCCTGCAATAACCTGTTCCCCTGTTAAGGTTACTTTTTCATCAGGGCTGGTGTATCCTATTACAAGATCGCCTTTTTTTATTCCTTTAAACTTTTTCAAATTATTTTTTTGAACAATAAGCGGTAATGAAACAGAATTTAAATTTGAAGAAATTGTATTTTTAGAAAATTCAGGTTTTTCCAAATTCAAAGCATAGGAATTTTTTTTCAAAGTATCCGAAAGAAATTTAATTTTATCATTAACACCCAAGGCAAAAACTAAATTAAAGGTCAGAATTAAACAAAAAATAAAACCTGATACCTTTTTTATCCTTATCATATTTACTCCTCAATTAAAAAGCTTTATTTAAGTTTATTTTAAATAAAAAAAACTTTTATGCAATTTATTTGACTATTTCTCCTGTAAGCCTATAATTTATTTTATGAGAAAGCAGGAAGGTTACACTTTAGTTGAACTTGTAATAATTATTGTAATCTTAAGCATAATAGGGTTTATTGCTATCCCTAAATTTGCCGGCTATTCAGAATCTATACTTGTAAAAGATGCAAAAAAATTAGAATCATACTTAAGTTATGCCCAGGAGCTTTCAATGACAAAAAGTGAACCTTACGGCTTATGCTTTAACACATCTGCAAAAACATTTTCAGTTAACAAAACCGATTGTTCATCGTCAAACATTATTAAATCTCCCGAAGACAGAACCAGTGAGCTTATAATCAACCTTGATTCAAATATAAGCATTTCTCCATCAGGAACAACCTCAATCTTTTTCAATAAAAGAGGTGCACCTAACCCAGATGGAATAACAATAACTCTAACCTACAATTCAAAGTCAAAGGTTGTTAAGGTTGAGCCAAAAACGGGGTTTGTCTATGAACAATAGGGGGTTTACATTAATTGAAACAGTAATTTCCATAGTTATTGTCTCTGTGGCAATAGTTGGGATTCTTTCTGTAATTTACAATGTTGAACAAAAAGGGATTGACCCGGTAATGGAGTTAAAGGCCTGCGAACTTGGACAGGCAATGCTTGACGAAATAATGCTGAAAAGATGGGATGAAGATACCCCTTTAGGGGGTGGACATATAGATACTTCACTTGCAAATATAGGTACTGAAAGCGGAGAATCAAACAGGGAAGATTTTGACGATGTTGACGATTATGACGGATACTCAGATGGAACATCAAGCGAGCCTTTAAAGGATGAGGAAGGAAATGTTTTGTCAGGGTTTACTGGCTTTTCAAGAAGTGTTACTGTAAGCTTTGAAAAACCAAATGGTGCACCTTCGGGAATTGATGTGAAAAACTATAAAAAAGTAACTGTAAAGGTTACCCTTCCAACAGGAGAGGAGATAAATTTTGTTTCGTACAAAACAAATATCTAACGGCTTTACATTAATTGAGTTAATCATCGTAATAGTTATTACCGGGATTGTGGCAGGTATTTTGTACCCTGTTATTATGTATGGGATGAAATCATCAAAGCAGTTTAACGAGGCAAAAGAGTTAAGTTTAAGAGCAAGGCTTGCAATTGAAAGGATAAGCAGGGATTTAAGGTATGCAATCCCAAACTCAATAAGGGTTCACAGCGTAAATTCAACAAATGACAGTATTGAATTCGGGGATTCAATATTTCAATCTCACTATTCAACTATAGATGGCACTTCTTCCCCCTACACATTAAATGACGACACAGGGCTTACAATCCCCACAGCAAACTATATCTCCATTTACAACACAAATGCAGATAATTTTTATTCATACCCAAACTCTACATCTGTTTTTGATGTTACATCAATCTCCGGAAGCCAAATCCAATTTAACGCAAATCAAAAACCCTATTCCCCAAACCATCGATACTCACTCTTCAATACCTGCGTATGTTATTCACTGGATACAAATGGAATTTTATATAGATATTCAGGGTACAACCCTTCTCAGGATTTTCAAACAGATGCAAGTGATAAAAATATTCTTATCGACAATGTTCAGGGGGTGGAGTTTAAGTATTACCCTGGAAATCTTTCAAATGCTGCATTAGTTTCAATAACTCTAATAGTTAAAATAGGTGACTCCCAATTAACCTATCACCAGGAGGTACATATAAGAAATGTTCCGTAGTCAAAAAGGAATCTCTGTTGTTACAGCAATCTTTATTATTACCGTAATTGCCATTGTTGGAACAATATTAGCGGTGCAGGTAATTACCCAATCTGAAGAAACAGGAAACGAATACCTTTCAACTCAGGCTTTATACTATGCTGAAAGCGGGGCATACTCTGCAATGATAGATATTTACACAAACAACTCTTTAACTCAATCAACATACGATTTCGGGAATGGAAGAGCAAATTTAACGGTAAGTCAAAACGGTAATTTGTGGATTATAGAAAGCGAAGGGATATGTGGAGATACCTCAACTGAAAAATATGCAAGAAGAAAATTAAGAGTTATTTACCGCCATTAAATTAAATCAAAGCCTTTAAAACCAAAAATCTGATAAAATTAATAATCAAACTTATTGGAGGATTTATGGAAAAGCATATTGAAAATATCCAAAAATCAATAAAGGCAAAGGGAATTGACGGATGGCTTTTTTGCGATTTTCACCATAGGGATTTAATGGCTTACAGAATATTAAAACTCCCTATCACCTTTACCTCAAGGAGATGGTTTTACTTTATCCCTGCCGAAGGAAGTCCGAAAAAACTTGTATCAAAGGTTGAATCAACAAAATTAAACGAGCTTCCCGGTGAAAAGAATACATACCTTTCCTGGAAAGAGTTGCACTCTCAGCTAAAAAACATACTAAGCGGAGCAAAAAAAATAGCAATGCAGTATTCCCCTATGAATAATATTCCATATGTTTCTGTTGTGGATGCGGGAACTATAGAACTTGTTAAATCAACTGGAGTTGAAGTTGTCTCTTCCGCAGATTTAGTGCAGGAATTTGAAGCAATTATAGACGAAGAGGGGTTTAAAACACACCAGGAAGCAGGAAAAATCATTCAGGATATTAAAAACAGAGCATTCATAAAAATTAGAGAAGCAATAGATAAAGGGGAAAAACTAACAGAATATCAATTACAGCAATGGATAGTTTCAGAATTCCATAAAAACAACTTAACCTGTATGGATGAACATCCAATTGTTGGAATAAACGAACACCCGTCAGACCCACATTTTTCTCCAACAGAGGAAAATTCGTATTATTTTAAAGAAGGAGACAGGGTTTTAATTGATTTATGGGCAAAGCTTGACAAACCCGGAGCTATATTTTACGACATAACCTGGTGTGGATTTGTGGGTAAAAATCCACCTGAAGATTATGTAAAAGTATTCAATATTGTTAGGGATGCAAGAAACGCAGCACTTAACTTTGTTAAAGAAAAATTTGAAAAAAAAGAAAAGATTTTTGGGTATCAGGTTGACGATGTGTGCAGACAGGTAATTATTGATGCAGGTTACGGAGAGTATTTTATACACAGGACAGGGCATTCAATCGGAGAAGAGGTGCATGGAAATGGGGTAAACATAGACAACCTTGAAACAAAAGATGAAAGAGAACTTGTTCCCGGAATATGCTTTTCAATTGAGCCTGGAATTTATATCCCTGGCAAAGTTGGAGTAAGAAGTGAGATAGATGTATTTATAAAACTTGATGGAGAGGTTGTTGTTGTAGGTGATATACAGCAGGAGTTGATTCTCATATAAAACTTGATTTTTTAGGTTTTCATCCCTAAAATACAATAGATATTTTTTGGAGGAGGAGAGAATGAGTGAAGTATTAAACAAAGTAAAAGAAATTATTGTTAACCAGCTTGATGGAGTTTCAGAAGACCAGATTACAGAAAACTCAAATTTTATTGACGATTTAGGTGCAGATTCCCTCGATATTTACGAGTTGATAATGGCATTTGAAGACGAATTCGGGATTGAAATCCCCGACAAAGAAGCTGAAAAAATAAAAACAGTCGGTGATGCTGTAAAGTATATTGAAGAACACATAAACTAAAGTATGAAAAAGAGAGTTGTAGTTACAGGTATAGGGTTGGTGTCTCCCTTGGGAACAGGGAGTCATGAACTTTACCAGAGATTTCTAAACGGTGAAAATGGAATAAGAAAAATTACAAAATTTGATACTGAGGGTTTTGCAAGCAAAATTGCAGGTGAAGTCGATTTTGACGAAGGTGCTTTTATCCCCCCTAAAGAGTCCAGAAAAATGGATAATTTTATCAAATACGCAATTGCGGCAAGTGAAATTGCGCTTGAAGATTCAAAACTTAAAATTGATGACTCAAATTGTAATGAAATAGGAGTTTTGGTTGGATCAGGAATAGGGGGTTTAAACTTCATTGAACAGCAATATAAAACTTTAATGGAAAGAGGACCAAGAAGAGTCTCCCCATTTTTTATCCCCTCTGTAATTATAAACCTTGCATCAGGCGCTGTATCAATAAGGTTAGGGGCAAAGGGGCCCAACAGCTCAGTTGTTACAGCCTGTGCAACAGGGACAAACTCAATTGGGGATGCTTTTAAAATTATCCAGAGAGGGGATGCCATTGCAATGATTGCCGGCGGGTGCGAGGCAGCAATAACCCCCCTTGCTGTTGCTGGATTCTCTCAAATGAAAGCTCTCTCAACAAGGAATGATGAACCTGAAAAGGCATCAAGACCCTTTGACAAAGAGAGAGACGGGTTTGTAATAGGAGAAGGGGCAGGAATTCTTATTTTAGAAGAATTAGAACACGCATTAAACAGAGGGGCAAAGATTTATGCAGAGATTGTTGGCTATGGAATGAGTGGAGACGCTTACCATATAACTGCCCCGGCAGAAGATGGAGATGGCGCAAGAAGGGCAATGGCAGCAGCAATAAAAGATGCTGGGATTAAACATGAACAAATTAACTATATCAACGCCCATGGCACCTCAACCTATTACAATGATAAGATTGAGACAAAGGCAATTAAAGACCTCTTCGGGCAACACGCTTATAAAATTAAAATCAACTCTACAAAATCAATGACAGGGCATCTATTAGGTGGAGCAGGTGGACTTGAAGCATCAATTCTGGCACTTACACTTTTTACAGGGAAAGCACATCCAACAAGAAACCTTGAAGTAAAAGACCCAGAATGTGATCTTGATTATATGCCAGGTAATGCACAGGAAATTAATCCAGCTTACGGTATGTCCAACTCATTTGGATTTGGGGGAACAAACGCCAGTATTGTAATGAAAAAATTTAAAGAATAAGATTTTTTAAAAAAGCCCCGAATAATCGGGGCTTTTTAGTTTAGTCTTTAGTCCTTTGTTTTGTATAAATTATATTTTTAAGCTATCTAAAAAATCAGAAAAAACAAAAAAAATGTATATATTTTAATCTTTTTTATTTGACTTTTATAATATTGAGAATTAAAATATTTAAGATTACGGAGGTTAACATGCCAATATATGAGTACAGGTGTGATAATTGCGGATACCAAAATTCGGTTTTACAAAAAGTGAATGAACAACCACTCACCATTTGCCCAAAGTGCGGAGGGAATTTTAGAAGGCTTGTTAGCGCTCCATCAATAAGATTTAAAGGAAGTGGATTTTACATTACTGATTATAAAACTAACTCTAATCCCTCTGCGTCTAATAAAAGTGCAGAGGGCAACAACACAGCCCAAAAAGGCCTACCAAAAGAAGGCTCGCCGAAAAAAGACACCCTCGCATCTTAGGCTCGCCTGAGGTGGCCAACCGCATAGAAAGCCCCGCTTTGACGGGGCTTTCCTTCCTTTTATAGTTTTTCAATGGTGACTAAAAAATATTTTTCTCCTTTACTATAAACTATCTTTACCTGACAAAGATAATTTTTTCCATTAATTTCAATATTCCCGGAAAAAGCTCCTGGATAAACCATTGAATTCTTGTTAAGCACAGAAATAGCATACTTCTTTGCTTCCTCGACAGACAAATCTGACTCTACAGTATTCTTCATAACAAGGGAAAATTCTTGATTAAAAACAAAGACAGGGTTGGTTGAGGCTATCAAATTCTCAAACTCTCTACCTAAATCTATATAAGCTTTTCTTTCCGTTATATTTCTAACAATAGCCTGAGTATAGGTATACCCCCCTACCTGAAACTTGCTTAAAGTCACCTCGCTATCAAAAAGAGTTCCATCACATTTCCTGTGAACCCATTCAAAAACCTTATTTCCACTAACTGTTGCCTCATCTATCATTTTAAGAGCACCTTCTTCAGAAGGGATACCGTTTGGCTGAAACTCAGGGGAAAAATCAAAAGGAGTTTTTCCTATAATTTCACTTTTTGTACACCCAAACATTTCCTCTGCCTTTTTATTACATTCAACAAAAGTTGCATTTTTCATCAAAAAGATTGCGTCAGACGCAAATTCAAACATACTTTTAAACTGATGGTATGCCTTTTCCTCTTCTGTTGGCAACACCTTTTTAAAGAAAACAGATATGCCGTTTAATCCTGAAACAATATAAAAGTTAAATTCTCCTTCTACATTTGGAATTTTATAGTTAAAAATTTCGCAACTTCCGTTCAATAAAAAACTTTCCTTTAAAATAGCCACAGTATTCTTATCAAAAAGGACATCAGGTTCAAATAATCCTAAAACCTTAATTCTCTCAATTCTCTCTTTAGTTAAAATATCTAAAGCTTTTTTATTGAAAAATTCCAGGCTTAAAAAATCTCGTGAAAAGTAAAGGACTCCTGTTTCAGATAGGTCTATAATTTCAGACAACATTTTACTTTTTTTCATAATGTTTCCTAAAAAATCAGTAGTAGGACCATCGAAAAGCACCAATCCTCCTACCGCTTCTTTTCCTGAAACCTCAACACGCCTTAATAACTCAAATATATACCTTTCCTTTCCCTCAAAAAACACAGGCCTTATCTCTATTGCATAACCATTCTCTTTTATCTTCTGTAAAGTAGTTTTCTCAGGATAATCTACTGAATTTAAAAATCTCTCAAAAGATAAATTTTTGTAAATAAAATTCCCATCAAACTCTTTTAAAAAAATCCCAGCAGAACACAATGATAAAACCTGAGACAACAACCTGCCTCTTTCAACAATGGAATTTATTAAATCTGTATTGTAAGTAATATCTATCGCAAGTATTATAAAAAAATCATCTGCTTTCTGAATGAAAAACACAAAAGATTTTGTTTCTCCATTTAGCATTAACCTTTTCTCAACTGATACACCCTTTAAGTAAACAGGGCTTTTATCATCTATCTCTAAAAAGTCAAAAATATCTCCATAATTTTCCTCTAATTCTCTCATTAAAGGAGAAAGGTATATGCTTTCATTATTTTTGTTAAATATCCCAAAGGGTATGTTCAAAACATCTATCAAATCATCAATTATCATAGAAAACTCTCCAATTTTTTTATATTTTAGCATAAATTTGTGTTAAATTATTTCTGGGGGTTGAAAATGGATAACGGAACAAAAGCGCCTATTGAACACAGGATTTTCACAAACAGAAATTTAAAGTTAAAAGGCATAAAAGCTGTAGGCTTTGACATGGATTACACCCTTGCAAAATATCGCTCACCTGAAATAGAGAAACTCACCTTTAAAAAATCAATTGAAAAACTTGTATATGAAAAGCATTACCCGAAAGAACTTCTTGATTTTGAGTATGAAGAAAACTTTGCAATAAGAGGTTTAATTTTTGATATAAAGCATGGAAACATACTAAAAACGAACAAATTCAGGTATGTAAAAAGAGTCTACCATGGCTTTCAAAAGTATTCGAAAAAAGAGAGGAAAAACCTATACACAAACAAAAAGCTTGACCTTGCTTCTGACAATTATAGAGCTGTTGATACCCTTTTTGAAATTCCTGAAACATATCTTTTTGCAAAACTAATTGACTATTTTGACAAATCATCGGCTAAAAGCCAATCTTCAAGCTATAAATGGCTCTACGATGATATTAGATGGGCTGTTGATTTAGTACATAGAGACGGAACACTAAAAAGTATTATAAAAGAACACCCTGAAAAGTACATAATTAAAAACAGCATGCTCCCATTAGCATTAAATCACTTTAAAAAAAATGGAAGAAAACTCTTTATTGTTACAAACTCAGATTACAACTACACAACATTTGTAATGGAATTCCTGTTAGGCAAAAATTTTAGAGACTTTTTTGACATAATTATTTACAGCTCTTCAAAACCTGACTTCTTTACTAAGAGAGAACCATTTAAAATTATTTCAGAGGGAAGGTGCTTTGAGGCTGAAAAAGGAAATATTTATCTTCTGGAACAAAAATTAGGAGTTTACGGAGATAGCATACTTTATGTTGGAGACCATATTTATGGAGATATGCTTAAAACAAAACAAACATCAGCATGGCGAACAATGATGATTATTCCTGAGTTGTGCAACCACATAAAAATTAAAAAAATGCTAAAAGAAGATGCAAAAAGGCTTATAAAAATGTTTGAATTAAAAAACAGGACAAATAGGCGACTTGATCAGACAATAGAAGAATTAAACAAACTTATAAAAGAAAAGGAAGATGAATTTGACAATCTTAATTTACAAACAATTAAAGAAATAGACTCAAAAATAGAAAAACTTACAGTTGAACAGAATAAATTAAATAAAAAATTAACCGAATTATTAACTAAAATTAGAGAACTGGAAGAAGAGATTGATAAAGCATACAACCCATATTTTGGAGACTTATTTAAGGAACAGAATGAACTTTCCCTTTTTGGGGACCAGGTATTAGACTTTGCCTGCACATATACCTCTGATTTAACAAACATTTTATACTATTCACCAACTGAATACTTCCACACCCCAGTTCAACTTATGCCCCACGACAAAGAACCTGAATTCCTTGATATTGAAATAAGTGAATTAAGCGAAAACTAATATGTTTGCAATTGCCATTGCATTCCTTTTAATAATGGGAGTAATATCTGTCCCTTTTGCAAAAAAATCAAAAACCAAAGAAGGTTACTTTGTTTCTTCAAGGGGGCTGAAAACTGCCACCCTCTCCTTCACCCTTGCGGCAACAACAATTGGCGGTTCGGCAATAGTTGTATCTTTAAAGTTAATTGAAAAGTATGGAATTTCGGGAATTTTCATGGATATTTCCGGGGGAATAGGTTTAATTTTACTCTCCTTCACACTGGCTAACAGAGTAAGGGGCACAGGGGCATTAACCCTTCCTTCTATTCTGAAGACAAAACTAAATAGCCCTTCATATAAAGCAATATCCATAGCCTTGATTTTAGCTGAAATCTGCTGGCTTGCACTTTCAATAAAGGGAATACAGATTTTAGGAAACTTTTCAACAGGAAAAACTGCGATGATAACATCTCTAATTGTTGGCTACTCTTTAATAGGTGGTCAATGGAGCGTTTCTAAAACAGATATAATTCAATTTTTATTAATTGTAATTGGACTTATCCTATATTTAATCAACCCTTTGTCAACAAAAAAACTTTTCTTAAAAATCCCGGACTTTTCTCTAATTTACCTCTGCACTTTGATGCTAATATCACACATTATAGGCCCCGATATATATTCAAAATTATTGTCTGCAAAAGATGAAAAAACTGCAAAAAAGGGGGCTTTTTTTAGCGGCGTCTTAAAGATTTTGTTCTCAATCCTGCTTATCTGGGCTTTTAAAAATGGATTTTCTTTAAAAAGCTTAAATGCTTTTGTTTTTTTAACTGTATTTTCTGCAATTGTATCCTCAATAGATAGTATGCTCATTACCTCAACCTCTATTATTTGCGAAGATATACTTTCAATTAACAATAATAGAGCAATGAAACTGGCAACTGTAATTATAGGGGCAATCTCTTTTCTCCTTGCTATTTTTACCCCGAACATAATCTCTCTTCTTGCATCTGGCTATACAATACTCTTAGTTGCAATAACATTCCCCGCACTTTCATTTTTTCTTTTTAAAAAAGTAGAGAACAAATCATTTTTAATACCTGTTTTTGCTTTCTTTGTTTTTTATGCTATAACAAAATCAACCGAATTTTCTTTTTTTTCGTCTTTATTTTTCGGAGGGTTAACACTTGCCTATACTAAAATACACAGTTAGTAAAAACATAGACTTAATTAAACTGGCAAACATAAAGGGTATAGATTCTCAAAACCTAAAAAAATCCCTTGCAATAGGGGGAATTTTAGTAAACAACAAAAGAATAAAAAAAATTGATACAAAGCTTAAAAAAGGAGACAGAGTTTCAATTTGTCTTGATGAAAACCCGCCAGAGTTTGAGTTTTCAAAAGATTGGATTGTTTATGAAGATGAATACCTGATAATAGTAAACAAACCACAGGGAATAACAACTCAGGGGACAATGTGCTATGACATTAACCACCTTTACTATTTTGTTAAACAATATTTAAATGGCTATGCTGGGCTTCACCACAGGCTTGACAGGGATACAAGCGGGCTTGTTTTGTTTACAAAGAAAAAGGAAGTAAATAAAGAGGTTGCAAAACTATTCAAAAACAGGGAAATAAAGAAATACTATATTACCATAGTGCACGGAAGATTAGAGAGAAAAAAAGAAATAAATCAGCCTATAGGCTTAATACCTGAAAGCAACCCCAAAAAATGGTGGGTAAATATGCCGGAGTCAAAACAAGCAATTACCATTGTAAAACCTATTGAAGTATTGAAAAATTTCACTTTAATTGAAGCAATGCCTTTAACAGGAAGAACGCATCAAATAAGAGTTCACCTATCAAGTATAGGCCATCCAATTTTAGGAGATAAATTTTACAATCAGGAAGAAAAAAGCAACTATTCACTTATGCTACACTGCAAAAAACTTGAATTTAATCACCCTGTAACCAAAAAAAAGGTTACAATTGAAACTGATATGCCTGAAAGGTTTAAGGATTTGCTAAAAAAGGAGAAAGAATAAATGGATTATAAGCCTTATAGAATTATAGAAATTTACCCTGAATTTGAAATAGAAGAGCCAGAAAAAAACCTGAAATATTTGTTAAAAAAAGCAAATGAAAGACTTACAAAAAAACAAAAATTTTTATCTATAATCCTTTTTTTTATAACATTTTTTATAACAACCTTTATAGGCGGGCTGGATTACATCTCCTTTTACAAACTAAACTACCCTTTTTTTAGCATCAAATTCTGGCTTGGGGGATTGTGGTATTCACTCCCTTTAATGCTAATACTTGCATCCCATGAAATGGGGCATTTTTTAACCGCAACCTACTATGGAATTGACTGCACCCCACCATACTTTATTCCTGCACCAACATTTATTGGAACATTTGGGGCATTTATTAAAATTAAATCTCCTTTTCTATCAAAAAGAGAGTTGTTTGATGTGGGGATAGCAGGCCCTCTTGCCGGATTTATAGTTGCAGTGCCTGTGTTAACTTTGGGAATTATTCTCTCAAAACCAGCAGGTCATATTGTTAACTCAAAAGATGTTATAACCTTTGGTGAACCGTTGCTTTACAAAATAATAGTGCTTATAAAATACGGAACAACAAAGGTTGATTTAATTCTTCACCCAACAGGATTTGCAGGATGGATTGGTTTGCTTGTTAGTGCTTTAAACCTTCTCCCTGTAAGCCAGTTAGATGGGGGGCATATTTCATATGCTGTTTTTGGTAAAAAGAGTTTCTTAATTGCCTATGGCCTTGCATTTGTTTTATTTATCTCTTCTTTTTTCTATTCAGGCTGGATTATATGGCTTGTTCTTTTGATTATTTTAGGGATAAAACACCCTCGCTTTTTCTTTGAAAACGAGCCTTTAGACAAAAAGAGAAAGATACTTGCATTAATTGCACTGTTGATTTTTTATCCTCTCATTTGTGCCAATACCTGTTAAATTGTAAAAAACAAAAAAGGCGGCAAAAAGCCGCCTTGATTTTTTACTTTTTTAACTATCATTGTTTTCCTATTAAGGAAAACATAAATGTTCTATCAAGGTCTCCGCTTACCTCAATTGCTATTATCGAGGTATTGGAATGGTAATAAATGTAATCGGTAGACTCAATTTCAACATCTGAAAACAAATCTTTCACCACACTCTTAAACCTCTGCATTGACCCTAACTGCACATCTTTAGTTGATTTTACTGTCCCATCTGCTGCCACGAGTTCAATAGTTATGGTTGCATTAACATCTGAGGGATTGGTAATTGCAATTCCATTCCAGTAATTTTCCCCTGTAATTAATTCTGGTAAATACCCTTCAGAAGTTGCTATATATGGCAATAGGTATCCACAGATACCACTTGCAACAGTTCCGTAAAGTTCTATCCCAAATATCGGCTTGTCAGAGCGGATAATACCCCATTCTGCACTACCGTAAGCATCACCAAACAAATCACCTGCCAATCCTTTTAGTTTACTGCCTGCAGGAATTGTTATGCCAACACTTCCCACTGATTCACCAGTCTTAGAATAAAGGTCAACGGTTAAATTTGCATCCTCGGCATTCGGATTAACAATGGCAAAACCTGTCCAGAAAATATCTGTCTCTTCAGGAATATGAGGAATAAAAAGAGTCATGCTGCCTGAAGAAGGAAGTTCAACTCCTGCACCGTCAGTGTTATTGTGTTGAAAAATCTCAAACCCGTTTAAAGATTCTGTACCCCCAAAAGGATTATTGGATACAGATTCTACAGTTCCCCAGGTTTTTGCTTCGTCAATCTGGTCTCCTAACACTTCTTCAAGGTCAATCTGAGTAGAAAATTGAGAAATTGAATACTGTTGCTGCAAGCTGTTTACAGTTACAGATAAATCTGTTGACTGAAGTGAAGAAACAAACATACTGGTTTCCCAGTAATCTGTTTCTTCAGCAATATGCGGAATATACAATTTGCCGCTAAATTGAGGTAAAAGATAGGAAATCATCTGACCTGAATCAGTAATAATTCTTGCAGACGTAAGTACATAATTGTCACTATTAATTAAAACATTAGCATATCCATCTGTATTATAAGTATTAGGATTGTAAACAAACTTCCCCTTACCGGATATTGTGTAATTATCTGTTTTAACATTATCTCCAGAAGAATCGTAGTATTTTACCTGCATATTAACAGACTGGTCAGAACAATTCAAAATGCTTGTAACAGTATTGGCAATATTCACACCTTTTTGTTTGGAAGATGCTTGCAACGGAATTGGAATTACCATATTAAAACTGCTATTTGCCGATACTATAATCTGAGTATCAGTACCACCACTATTTTTTAACCTCGCATGACTTACCTGTCCTTCATCGTCAATCACAGTGACATCCACCCAGTAAGTATCCGGTTTTGAAAAAACATAATTGCATGAACCGACAAAAGTCGTAACTGTGTCATGATAATTAGAGCCATTAATATGCCACACATATTTAACAATGTCCCCCCCATCTGGGTCGTATGCATCGCAGGAAAATTCTGCTTGAACTGGCAACACCTGGTTTAAATTCTCCCCTACAGCGGAATTTATTATAGGCGGCAAAGAGTCTGCAAAACGAGCTTCAATAGTGTGGTTTGCGTCCACATTCTCAAAAGTATATGTGTCAACTCTGCCAACTGGCTCTCCATCAACAAGAACATCAAGGATAAAGTATCCTTCATCCGGGGTAATTGTAAAGGTAATATCATCACCTGAGTTTACAGTAACTTCTCCAGATGGGTCAATTGAACCGTTCGGACCCGCAGTTGCAGTAATAGTGTATGTACTTGCATTAAATTTTACTTCAATAGTATGGTCATTTGTAATATTGGTAAAAGTGTAAGTTGAAACTGCTCCTACGCTTTGCCCATCAACAAGAACATCCTTAATTGAATAATCACTATCTGGTGTTATTGTATAGGTTTTATCTGAACCAACTGTTACAGTTGTTGTTCCAGAAGGCGAAATACTGCCACCTGTTTGAGCAGTTGCTGTAATCTTACACTTAGATGATATCCTTACAATAAACATATCGTCACTGCCGTTGTAATCCGGATCATAACTATCACTTGTAACTGGGAAATCTGAAGAAGATGTTGTACCTATTACATAGATATTGCCTAAGGAATTTACCGCAATATCATAAGAATAATCATCTAAACTGCCGCCTAAAAAGGTTGAAAAATTAAACCCTGTTCCATCAGATTTAATTTCACTTACAAAACTATCAAATCCACCTGTTAAAGAGGAAGATACAGCATCTGAAGTTGTGGGGTAATCAGTTGAATTTGTGTATCCTGTAACAAACATATTGCCTGAACTATCAAGTACAATCCCCCTTGCAACATCGTTACTACTCCCCCCTAAATAGGTTGAATAAGTTAAAGCGCTTACATCAGAATTAAACTCCACAACAAAACTATCAATTGTTCCTTGTAAACTTCCACTTATAGCCCCACTTGTAGTTGGAAAATCATTGGAGAAAGTATAACCTGCAACATAGATATTACCTGCTGAATCAATATCTAACGCTTTAGCCTGGTCTGAGTCACTTCCGCCAAAAAATGTTGCGCAAACAATATTGCTTCCAGTTGAATTTAATTTGAGAACAAAACCATCTCCACTACCATTGTTAGTTGTACTATAAGCACCTGAAGTTGCCGGAAAATCAGAAGAATAAGTAATTCCAGTTATAATTGCCTCTCCAGAAGAGGTTACTGCTAAACTGTAACTATAATCTTTCCCTGCACCACCAATATAGGTAGAATACTCAAGACTGCTTAAAGTTGGATTTAATTTGGTAACAAAAGTATCATAATCACTACCATTTAAACTTGTTGAATATGCCCCACTTGTAGTTGGAAAATCAGTAGATTTAGTATAACCACTTACAAAAACATAACCAGAAGTATCGACGGCCAGAGCATAAGAGGCATCATATCCGCTTCCACCTAAAAAAGTTGAATAATTTAAATTGCTTAAATCTGGATTTAAACTTGAAACAAAAGCATCCAAACCCCCGCCATAGGTTTCGCTGTACGCACCAGATGTAACAGGGAAATCGGAAGAACCTGTATAACCTGTTACCCACACATTTCCTGATGAATCCAGAACAATTGACTCCCCATAATCGGCACTTGCCCCACCTAAATAGGTTGAACTTAATAATTTTCTTCCGTCTGCACTTAATTTGCAAACAAACACATCATTGTTGCCAGAATGAGAAGTGCTATAAGCCCCACTGGTGGCTGGAAAATCTGAGGAAGATGTATATCCAGTAACATAAATATTACTATCAGAATCCAACACCATTCCTAAGGCATATTCATCTAAAGATGCACCAACATAACTCCCCCAGCTCATTACCGGGTCTATAATTAGAGTTTTGCTTTTATCATAATTAGCAACAGTAAATGAATATCTTCCATTATCAAGTATTTTAAACTGAACTGGGACAAAGACCTTTTTTCCATTTAAAATTTGAAATGCGAAAGGTTTGGTAATTAGCAGAATTGCATCTTCAAACTGAGCCCTTAAATCTCCTCTGTTATCGATAAAAAGTCTGTTAGAACCAGTTTCCATAACTATATTGTCAGGATCTGCATCAGGCTTAACAATAACCCTGTACTCTAATCTATCCAAAAATCCCAGATATTCCACATCTATCCCTTTCCATACCTCAGAATAAACAAGCTTCTTATAGGTTGGAATGTTGGTAAGCCATTCCTCCTTTTTACCAATAAAAAAATTTACAGAAGCATCTGTTGCTTCCTCAAGGCGGGGTACTACCTTTTTTTCAGTATTTTTTGATCTTTTTTCTCCAAAACCCAAACCTAAAATAAACAAATTTCTATACAAACCTTTTTCATCCCAGCTATTCTCACTGGAAGAGAAAGTTATTCTTTTAAACTTACTGCTATTACTATCCTTTTTAACTGGCACCCCTATAAACACACCTTCAGGTGTAAATTTCACTTTACCCTTCAATGTCTGAACGAAAGCAACTGTATTATCCCCTCTATTTAATATAGCCTTTCCTTTTGTTCTAAGTTCAAATTTAGGGATAAAGTAAGATGGTGACAACTTTAAAATAAAGCCTTTTTTTTCAGAAAAATTTTTCAACTCCTTCGCTATGACTTTCCCTGAAGTTGTTGAAAAAAGAAAAAAACAAAAGACTAAAAAACCCCACGCACAATAAAAAAACTTTTTCATTTTCTCCTCCTGAGTTAATAAAAAAAAGCAAAAAATTAATACCAAAAAATTTCTCAAATGGATAAGTTAATTAGAATATATCAATAAATAAAAATTTTTCAAAAGAAATATTCAAAAAAAATCAAAGAAGAGATTCAAATCACATTTTAATTCCCTTTATAAAATAAGATAAAAAAACAATCAGGATTAAGCTGGCACAAAATTTGCTGATAATATTAATGCGTTTAAAGAATATGTCATTCTGGCAGGGGGATGTTTTGAAGGATTTTATTAAGGAAAACCACAAAGTAATATTTGTTTTTCTGCTAACAACAGTCCTGTACTTTTACGGTTCAAATAAAATCCCCCTTTTAAATAGAACTGATTCAAGGTATGCAGAAATAGCAAGGGAAATGGTTATAAGCGGCAATTATATTGTCCCAAAGTTAATGGGGACACCTCACCTTCATAAACCACCTTTAAGTTACTGGTTTATGGCACTTGGAATGAAAATTTTTGGTATAAATGAATTCGGAGTGAGATTTTTTCAAATAATTTTTGCAATTTTGTCACTTTTCATAATATATTTAATTGCAAGAGAACTATTTGATAAAGAAAAGGCATACTGGACGCTTATCCTCTCATCAACCTCTCCTGGAATTTTCTTTACATCAAGAATTCTTGCAACAGATATATTCCTTTTCTTTTTTGAATTAACGGCATTTTATTTTTATTTAAAATTTTACAAAACAAAAAAGGAAATACTACTATATCTTTTCTGGTTATCATTAGGTTTGGGATTTATGACAAAAGGGCCTGTTGCAGTTGTTATCCCTCTTTTAATACTTGTTTTAATATCCTTATTTAAACTTGATTTTTCAGAAATAAAACCGCTTTTTAGATTAAAATATCTCCTTACCTTCTCTGTAATAGCCTTCCCATGGTATCTTTACCTTATTTTTTCAGACAAAAAAATACTTGAATACTTTCTAATAGACCAGCTTTACGCAAGAATTGCAGGGATAAAAGGCACAAAAATAGGACACCCAAAGTCTGTTTACTATTACTTTGAAATACTACCGATTTTAATACTTCCCTTTTACATACCTTTTTTAATAGCAATAATTGAGAAAATTAGAAAAGGGATTTCTAACAGAGATTTATTTTTAATTACCTGGTTTTCCTTTCCGTTGATATTTTTTTCAGTTATACTTACCAAACTACCGACTTATATTTTATTTTCAATCCCGCCTGCAGCAATGCTTACAGCAGACTGGATTGAAGAGACAAAATCAAAATTAAAGTGCCTCTGGCTAACCGCTGGACTTATACCGTTTTTATTTCTTTTAAATACCCGCTACCTAAACATTTCATCCCAGATAAACAGGGAAATAGTAAAACTTTCTATAATTACAGGAATATTGATTCTATTTCTTTCAATTATAAAATTCATTAAAAATAAATGCTTTAAAGCATTGTTTTTTATTTCTTGGACAATCCTTTTTATTTTTATTGTTAAGCTTTTTATTTCCTACCCCCAACTTCTAAATTCAAACAAAAAATTAGCATATATTAGCAAAGAATTTTCTCATAGTGGTTTTACCTTTGTTTCTTTTAGACAGTATGCATTTCAAATTCCATTTTATACCCACGGAGAAACCCCTTATTATTGCGACATTAAAATAGAAAAAGAAATTTCCCCTTTTAAAAAAATTATAAGCTGTAAAGAGTTAAAAAAATTGTGGGATAAAGAAAATTTTCTAATTCTTGTTTCAAAAAAAGACATAATAAATTTAACCGATTTGGTTAAAGACTGCTTTGTCCTTGCAAAAGATGGAAATAATTTTGTTATTTCCAATAAACCTCTGTGGGGTGCCAACATAAACTGGAAAGAAGGGGTTAAAACTCATAGATTAAAAGCACCTGTAAACCTTATGCAATTTGTAAAAGTATCTTTTAATAATGCCCTAACAAAAGCAAAACAGGCAATTGATAAAGAATACAACCTGCACGACTCAGAACTTGCTATTATAAAAAACAGGGTTTACTATGAGTTTGAATTTGTTAAAAGAGGAGATTTTTTTGAAGTACATGTTGATGCATACACAGGCAATATATCAATAAAAGAACCAGTTAACGAGAAAGCTGAATTTACTGAACATGATTTAAAAAATCTCTCAAATATTGAGAAGGGTGAAGCAAGAAAAATAGCATTAAATTTAATTAAAGGCAAAATCCTTGAAGAAGAAATTGAAATTGAAAACGGGGCTTTGTGCTATGCGTATCACATTGAACATAATAACAATGAATACGAAATTTTAATTAATGTTTCCAATGGACTTCCCTTTAAAATCTCTTTTGAAAAACAAATGTAAATGGGGATTTTAAATTATGAATTAGAATTTTAGATTCTTAATTCTAAATGCTGAATTAAGGTAGGGTTTCTTTAAATTAAAAGTTTTTTCCCTCAATTAAGAATCCATCATTCAACATCCAAAATCTTAAATTAAACCCTGTACTTATTTTAAATTTTACCCCTTATTTCAATTTGTTCAATACATCAAATCACTCCAAGTCACGACATTTCGTCTATAAAATCAACATACAATCGCCGTAAGAGTAAAATCTGTACCTTTCCCTTACCGCTTCGTTGTAAGCATTAAAAACAAAATCTTTTCCGGCAAAAGCTGATACAAGCATTATTAGTGTTGATTTTGGAAGGTGAAAATTTGTAAGGAGATAATCAATTACCTTAAACTCATAAGGGGGATAAATGAATATATCTGTTTCGTCTGAAACTCCCCTTACCTCTCCATACTTTGCAAAGCAGCCCTCAAGCGTTCTTACCACTGTTGTTCCCACAGCAAGTATTTTTCCCCCTTTTTTCTTCCATTCATTTATGTCTCTTGCAACCTCTTTACTGATTTCAAAGTGTTCGCTGTCCATTTTGTGCTTCTCAACAATATCCACAGTAACAGGCTTGAAGGTTCCCAATCCAACATAGAGTGTTACCTTTCTAACAGGAATTCCCCTTTCCTCAAGTCTTTTCAAAACACTTTCAGTAAAATGAAAGCCAGCGGTGGGGGCTGCAACTGCACCTGTCTTTTCAGCAAAAACAGTTTGATACCTTATAGGGTCAAAGTCTTTTTGAGGCTCTCTTTTTATGTAAGGTGGAAGAGGGGTTTTCCCATACTTAAATATCTCTTCAAATGGATTGTCAAAGTCAAAGAAAACATAGTGAATTCCCTCGTCAAACTTTTCCTCAACAATTACCTTTTTACCATTTTCAAATTCAAGCACAGTACCCTTTTTTACCCTCTTTGAAGGCTTTATCATACACTTCCATCTTTTTGCTTCCTTATCCAACTGCTTTAACAAAAACACCTCAATCTTTGCCCCTGTTTCTCTCTTTGTAAGATAAAGCCTTGCAGGGAAAACCTTTGTATTGTTTAAAACAATCATTGTGTTGTCCGGGATTATCTCGGGAAATTCATAGAATATTTTATGCTCAATACTCTTTTCTTTTCTGTTTAAAACCATCATTCTGCTTTTATCCCTTTGGTCACGGGGCTTTTGAGCAATCAACTCCTGCGGTAAATTGTAATCAAATTCATCTGTCCTCAATTTTTCACTCCTCAAATTTATTCAAGATATCCTATTTGAATATTGTTATAGAAATGGTCTCCCATTTTTTCATAGTAAAGTGGTAATCCGTTTGAGTACAACACCCTGTCTTCGTCGCTTAAAACACCGTATTTGCCCCCCTGCAGGCTTCCTTCAGAGGCGTAAACCCCAATTAACTCTCCGTCCCAGATAATGTATCCTCTTTTTAGGTTTTTAGTTTTTACAGGATTCCCCTTTTCATCAAGGTAAATGCCTTTCTTTTTATCAAGATGAACCCCTTTGTACAAAACCTTGAAATGCTTTAAAAGGGAAGGAATACTTCCAATTTCAACATCCTTAAAACCTGCGAGCCGGGCTGCATAGGTAAAGTATCCAGGTGAATCAACTGCAATCCTTAAAACAACAGGGTTTTTGTCTGTAAATTTCTTGTAATCTATCCCACCTGTCACATAGGCAAGATTAAATAGAGAGGTTAAATACCCAAAGTAATCCTTTGAAGGCACAAGGGACACCTTGAAAACCTCGTCTGAAATTATGTTGCTTTCATCAACATCTTCCTCTCCCTTTGAATACACTTTTTCAATTACATTTGCTATTCCCTCTTTTATTTCAGCCCTTATCTTAAACCTCATTGTGCCGTAATTCTGCTTTGGATAAATAGACGCAAAATCCCTTACATCAAGTTTATGAGTCCATTGAAGAGGCCATGTTGTCTGCAATTGATATACATACTTTATGTGAGAGTAATCAAATGGTTCATTCTCATACCTGGCCAGAGTTACAGGCTGAATCTTAAACCAGAATACCCTTACTTCTTTCCACTTAAAATTGTCCCACTGCTCTATTCTATCTTCAGGGATAAACTTTCCGTCTATTTTAAGTTTTTTTGAAGGGCAAAAGTAAGTAAGTTTATCCTCTCCCCACTTTTTTGCAACAATACACGCCTGCAATTCAGGATTTTCATCTTCTTTTATAATCATAAAGTCGTTTGTTGCGTAATCAAGGCTTTTTGTTTTTACAACCACATAGGCTTTTACAAACTTAGGTGCGTGTTTTATCCTTAAAATCGGATGAATAAAAATATAGTAAATTCCTCCACCAGCAATAAGAAAAATTAAAACAAGCATTAGCCAGTATTCTTTCAAAAAATCAATAATCCTTTTAACCATATATATTCTCCTCAAAAATTCTTATTAATCTCCCATTAACAAAAACACTTTCCCTTTCAATTTTATTATCGGATTTTAACGCTATTTTTTCAATTAAATCCCTGTTTGAGCCCCTGTATCCGTAAAAAAAGGATGTATCAGCTTCAGAGATAGTTACTTCTTTTACTCCCTTTTCAATTAAATTTAAAAGAAAATCTCTGTAAATCTTTGAATAAACAAGGTGTTTTAAAGATTGATGATAACAACCTGAAAGAACGCTATTGTCTTTATTTAAACTATCAGTTGGCTGCAAGCCTAATTTTATAACCTCAACATTATTCTTCTTTAACAAATACACTCCCCTGCTTAAAGTATCAAGTGTTTCATCACAATCAGGGGCTACAAAGCCCTCTTCTGCAAGTTTTGTATCTTTTAAAACAACAAGGGGATGAATTCTTGCATAATCAACTTTAAGTTTAATAGTTTCTTTAACATCATTTAAAAATATCTCATCTGTTTGAAAAGGTAAACCAATCATCAAATGAATTGAGGTTTTAAAACCGTAATCCTTTGAAATCTTTACCGCTTTTTTAGCAATCTCTCCATTGTGTCCCCTGTTTACAGCCTTTAAAACATTCAGGTTAAAACTCTGAACCCCAAACTCAACTGTTGTAACACCGTAAAATTTAAATATTTCAGCAATTTCAATATTGAAAAAATCAGGCCTTGTTGAAACCCTTATTCCGTCAATTAAACTGTTTTCAATGTACGGCTTAACTGTTTTCAGATAATCCTCTATCTCTTCAAGTTTTCCATAGGTAAAAGTGCCACCAAAAAAAGCCACCTCTTTAAATGAATCTGGATACCTGTTTTTTAAAGTAATTAACGATTTTTCTATTATATTTTCAATATCTCTCTTTGACTTAATCAAAACATCCCCGTTTGCAACCTTTACATTGCAAAATTTACACCTAAAAGGGCACTGATTTTCAGGGAGAAAAACAGGGATAATTTTAATCTTCATCAAGCAATTCGTTTAAATCTTTATTCTCAAGCTTTTTCAAAACCTTTTTTGCGCAATTCTGGTGGGCTATTTTTTTGCTTTTACCCTCCCCAGTTGCAACAACCTTACCTTTAATTTTAACCTCGGCAATAAATGATGTGTCGTGAACAGGCCCCCTTGTTGCAATTATATTGTATTCAGGAAGGCCAAGCCCCTCACCCTGCAGGATTTCCTGCAATTTTGATTTATAGTCAAAGATTACCTTTTCAGGTTCTCTCACAAGAAAACCTGTTTTTTCGTATATGTCAAGAACCCATTGTTTTGCAGTTTGCAAATCTGAATCAAGGTAAATTGCACCAACAAGGGCTTCAAAGAGGTTTTCCTTTATTTTAGGGTTGTTCCTTATCTGCCTGTCTGCATCTGCCACAAGAAGAAAATCGGGGATTTCAAGAAAATCTGTAATTGTTGACAGAGTCTCCCAGTGCACCATATAAGCCTTTGCATTTGTTAAAACCCCTTCAGGTTGCTCTGGAAAGTTTTTAAAAAGGTATTCACCTATAATCAACCCTAAAACACTATCCCCTAAAAACTCAAGCCTTTCGTTGTTATATTTAAGGTTTTTTAAATAGGCGTATGAAGCGTGAGTAAAAGCCTCTTTTAAAAGCTTTTTATTTTGAAAAGAATAAGAAATCTTTTTTTCAATTCTTTTGTAGCTAAAATTTGCCATATCCCGCCTTCTCGTAAAATTTGTAAAAGTCCTCAACTGTGTATGCAACATCAAGCATTGTTTTTTCGTCAAACCACTTTGAAATAAACTGCATTCCAACAGGCAATCCTTCCTTTGAAAAATCAACAGGAAGGGTTATTGCAGGAAGCCCGGCAAGGTTAACCGGTACAGTAAAAATATCAGAAAGGTACATTTCAAGAGGGTTATCCAATTTTTCACCTAACTTAAAGGCTGTTGTAGGGGTTGCCGGAGTAAATATTATATCCACATTGCTAAATGCCTTTTCAAAGTCTTTTGCAATAAGCTTTCTTACAGCAAGTGCCCTTAAATAGTAAGCATCATAATAGCCTGATGAAAGAGCAAAAGTACCTAAAAGTATCCTTCTCTTTGCCTCTTCCCCAAAGCCTTCGCTTCTGGTTTTTAAGTACATATCCTTAACATTGTCAGAGTGTACTCTGTTACCATACCTTACACCGTCAAATCTGGCAAGGTTGCTTGATGCTTCGCTTGTAGCAACAATGTAGTAAGCAGCAATTGAATATTTAATATGAGGCATATCAAGCTTAACAATCTCTGCACCGCTTGCTTTTAAATATTCAAGCACTCTATAATAAATCTCTTTTACATCTTCCTGCTCTATCTTTTCTGCGTATTCCTCTATTACACCAACCTTTAAGCCCTTTAAATCCCTTAACTCAGGCTTGAAGTTTGCAAGCTTATCAACACTTGTTGAGTCATTTTTATCAAAGCCTGAAATTGCCTCAAGCAAAAGCCCAGCACCACAAACATCGTAAGAGAATGGGCCTATCTGGTCTAACGATGAGCCAAATGCAACAAGCCCATACCTTGAAACCCTTCCATAGGTTGGTTTAACACCAACAACACCGCAAAAGGCAGCAGGCTGCCTGATTGAACCCCCTGTATCAGAACCCAAGGCAAAGGGAACAATATCTGCAGCAACAGAAACAGCTGAACCGCCTGAAGAACCTCCAGGCACCCTCTCTTTATCGTAAGGATTCTTTACAGGTCCAAAGGCTGATGTCTCATTTGTTGAACCAAAGGCAAACTCATCCATATTTGCCTTACCAATTATAACCGCCCCGTTTTCAATCAATTTCTCAACAACAGTTGCATTGTAAGGGGAAACATAACCCTTTAGAATTTTAGAAGCACAGGTTGTTGCATACCCTTTAACATTTATATTGTCTTTGACTGCAACAGGAAGGCCAAAGAGTTTTAACTCTTCTCCCTTTTTAACTTTTTCATCAAGTTTGTGAGCAGTCTCAAGCGCAAAATCCTCTGTTAAGGTAATAAATACATTTAACTCTGATTTTTCTTTAGCCTTTTCTATAGCCTTTTTTGTTATATCAACTATTGACAATTCACCGTTTTCGATTTTGTATTTTAATTGTCTAACAACACTCATAACACATACTCCCTTAAATTACTGGAGGAACTTTAACAAAGATGTCCTCAACCTCTGGTGCAAGCTCTAAAACAGTTTTTCTGTCAAACGATTTTCCTGGATTATCTTCCCTTAACATAACCTTTCCTTCGTGAATGCTTTTCAGGCTATCTTTAACCTCTTTAATATCAACCTCGTTTAACTGCTCAATATATTCAAGAATCTCCCCCATTTGCTTTAAAAACTTTTCCACATCTTTTTCATTAATTTCAATATGGGCTAACTTTGCAATGTGTAAAACGGTTTCTCTGTCAATAGCCATAACTCCTCCAAAAAAGTTTTTCCGCATTATTATACACTAATGAAAAGTTTTTATGCTGAAAAACTATAAACCAAGCCTATGCTCTAAAGTCTCCGCAGCTTCTGTAGCCTTCATTTTTAAGAAAACATCAGCATAGGGAGTAACCTTTGAAACATCAGGATTTATCTCAATAACAAACATCCCCCTGTTTTTAGCCTCAATAGGGATTAACCCGGCTGGATACACCTCTCCTGTTGTTCCTATTACAATTAGCAAATCCCCTTTTTCAAGCAACTCCTCAGTTTTTCGTATTGCCTCAACTGGAATTCCCTCCCCAAAAAATATAAAATCAGGCTTTAATACTCCCTTGCATTTTTCACATAATGGGGGAATTTTTTCTATTCTTTCAGGGGTAAAGTTATATTTTTCTCCACATTTTGTACAAACAAGATACTTGGAGTTTCCGTGGTATTCAACCACATTGGTTGAACCTGCCTCCTGGTGAAGGTTGTCAATATTTTGAGTTATAACACCTATAAGCTTCCCTATTTTTTCAAGTTTTGCAAGAAAGTAATGGGCTTTGTTTGGTTTTGCTTTACCAAAATATTCGTAAAAAATATCTTTAATCAATCTCCAGCTTTCTTCAGGGTTGGAGTAAAAAAAAGATAACTCAAGAAAAGAAGGGTCAAATTTAGACCAAAGGCCATTTTCTCCTCTAAAAGGAGGGATGCCACTCTCAACAGAAATCCCTGCACCGGTAAAAGCCACAATATTTTTGGAGTTTTTTATCAATTCTGTCGCTTTAATTATTGCATCCATTTTTACTCCTTTATGTCAATCACTGAAATTGTTAAATCGTCTTCATTTTTCAAACTTTGAGGCAAATCATTTACAAGATTTAAATCAGAAACAATGTTTTTCAAACACTCTGAAGCGGGATAATTCCAGTACCTGTACACTAAATCCCTGATTTCTTCAAGAACTTCTCTAAAATTCCTCTCTCTGTACGCCGGGATTGTTAAAAGACCATCAGTGAAAAAAACAAACCTATCCCCTTTTCTCAAGTTTATAGTCTCCTCTTTATACGCTTTATCAAATGGAATTTTAAGCCCAACAGGAAACTGGGATTTAACAGGGTAAACAATTTCATTGTTATAGATAAATGGCAAATGACCTGCATTTATATAATGCATTTTTCTTTCAGTCAAATCAATTCTGCAAAAAACACCGCTTACATAGTTTGATATATTTTTCAAATTCATCAGATAGGAATCAAGGAATTCAATAAACTTAACAAACTTCTTTCCCTGCCCCGCAATTTTTTTAGAGTGAAAAAGAGTTCTTACAATAGCCATAACCATTGCTGACGGAGAAAAGTGTCCTGAAATATCGGCCATAATAGCAACAAGCCTTTTATCAGATAATTTAATAACATCAAAGTAATCTCCTCCTATCATTCCATAGGGAAGGTAAAAATAAGCATATTCAAGGCATCCAAAATCTTTGCTTTCTTCAGGCAAAAGGCTTTCCTGAATGTTTTTAAGATTTGTCTCCATGTAATTTATAAGCCTTGTTGCTTCTGCCTCTTTAGTAATATCTTTAAACAAAACAATCTTATAATCTTTGTAAACATGGATAAACAACTCTGCCACAAAAACATTGCCTGTCTTTTTATTTTCAAGGGTTATGGTGTAAGTATCTATTTCCTTGCCCTTCTCAATCCTCTCCTTAACCCTCCGGTCAACCATTTTCTTTTCTGCAATAGAGTAGATAAATTCGTTTGCATTCTTTCCCTTTATGTCCTCTCCCATTAACGCCCTGGCAAACCTGTTGGCAAGCAATATTGTATCTTCAAGGTCTGTAACAAAGAGAGGCATTGGCAATTCTTCAATAATTTTTTTAAAAAAATCTATACTAAAATCATTTTTCATAGCGTTTATAGAATTATTCTTTTTTTGTAAAAAATCAAGTTTTTTTTATTTTTAAACAGTTTTTTGATAACATTATATTGAAGTTATGGCAAAGAATGAAGAAAATTTTAACATGACAAAAATTCTTGATGATATAGTTGCTTTTGTATTGATTTTTATTGCGTGCATTGTATTTTTAAGCCTGATATCATTTTCTCCGTCAGACCCAAGCTTATTTACCTCAGACACTGTGTCAAAATTGTATTCAAATAACCTTATAGGAACATTTGGCGCAAATCTAAGTGCAATACTAATCAATATGTTTGGATATGCATCCTATCTTATTGTCCTCTTTTTCCTTGCCCTTTCATACCTGATATTCAAACACGGGCTTAACCCTGTGAAAATATTTTCTTTTTTAGGGGTATTTATAATTGAATTAATCTCTTTTGCAACCGTTTTGTCCCTCTTTCTTTCAGACATCTTATTTATAGACACAAAATTTACCGGAAAAGAATATACAAGCGCAGGAGGAATTATAGGAAACAAGCTTCAGGGGATACTCCTTCCTGAATTTAACTTTTGGGGCACTTTGATTTTAATATTAGCCTTAATCGTTATTACTCTCATAATATCATTAAAGTTAAACCTTTATTCCTTTTACTCCATTCTGTTTGTAGTAAGTAAAAAAATGGTGGAGAGTATAATAACAACTTTAAAAAATTTCATTGAAAAAAGAAGAAAAGAAATAACAATTAAAAAAATCAAAACAAGAAATGCTCCACCTAAAAAACCAAAACCAAAACCTAAACCTGAAAAGAAGGTAAAAGAAAAAAGAGCAGACAAAAAACAACCTGCAATGAAATTTGAAAAAAGCGATGAGTACAATCCACCCTGGCAAGAGATTTTCGCAGACCCTGATGAAGAATCCTTTGTTGATAGAAAAGAACTGGAATTAAAGGGGCAAACGCTGATAAAAAGGCTTAAAGAGTTTAAGGTAAACTGTCAGATTGCAGACATACACCCGGGTCCTATTGTTACCACCTATGAGATTAAACTTGAGCCAGGCATTAAATTTTCAACAATTCAAAATTTAAGCAATGATTTAAGCATTGCTTTAGCAGCAAAATCAATCAGGGTTGAAAGAACCTACGGCAAACCTACAATCTCAATTGAAGTGCCAAACAAAAGGAGAAAATTAATTGTATTAAAAGAAATAATCTCAAGCGAAAAATTCTGGAATTCAAAAGAGCCATTAACCCTTGCATTAGGGCTGAATGTTACAGGAGAGCCTTTTTTCTCAAACCTGAATTCAATGCCTCATTTACTTATAGGCGGGCAAACAGGTTCGGGAAAGAGTGTTGGGCTTAATGCAATGATATGCTCACTTCTTGTTAAAAATCCCCCTGAAATGCTTAAAATGATTATGGTTGACCCTAAAATGGTGGAATTGGGGGTATACTCAAACATCCCCCATCTTTTAACAGATGTAATTATTGACTCCAAGGAAGCGGCAAGTGCTTTGTCCTGGGCTGTCTCTGAGATGGAAAGGAGATACCTTATTTTAAAAGATTTGAGGGTTAGAAACCTCTCATCGTACAACTCTATGAGAAAAAAACTAAAAGGCGGGGAAGAGTTAGAACCCCTTCCTTACATAGTCGTAGTAATAGACGAACTTGCAGACTTGATGTTTGTGGCAAGGGCAAAAGTGGAAGAATCAATAGCAAGGCTTGCGCAAAAGGCAAGGGCTGTAGGCATTCACCTTATCCTTGCAACCCAGAGGCCTTCAAGGGATATTGTAACAGGGGTAATTTCATCAAATATGCCATCAAGGATATGCTTTAAGGTAACCCAGGCAATTGATTCAAGGGTTGTTCTTGACAGAAGCGGGGCAGAACAGCTTTTAGGAAAAGGAGACATGCTCTTCCAGCCACCTGGCACAAGTGAAGTAATCAGGCTTCACGCACCATTTGTCTCTGAAGGTGAGGTTGAAAACCTTGTATCCTATCTAAAATCCTACGGAAAACCTGAGTATATGGACAAAATCAAAAACTTTGAAGAAGCAAAAGAAGAAATTGAAATAGGTTTTGGTGATTCAAAGATTAAATTAAGCTCAAACAACCCGGAATACATTCAGGCTGTTAAACTTGTAATATCAACAGGGCAGGCCTCAATATCCTATTTGCAGAGAAAAATGTCAATTGGCTTTAACAAAGCAGCAAGGTACATTGAAATGATGGAATCAGACGGGATTGTCGGCCCCAAACCTCATCAGGGCGGAAAAGTTAGAGAGGTTTTAGTCGGCCCTGAATTTTTAGATAATTTATAGGGAGAATAATATGCTTAAGCTTTTAATATTTTTCGGGTTTTTATTCGGAATATTTTACTTTTTTTATTACAAAATAAGGAAATTTTTTATGGATATTCTATACCCTGAGCAAAAAGCAGAAGAAACAAAAAACCAGAGAGAAAGCGTCAAAAACAAAGGGGAAATGGTAAAATGCCCTGTGTGCAACACATATTTTCCTGAAAACACTGGAATTAAAAAAAACGGCAAGCTTTACTGCTCTGTGGAATGCCTGGAAAAGGATAATCAATGAAGATAAAAGAGCAAATTGTTGAAATAGGCAAAAGGCTTTACAACAAAAACCTGATATCAGGCTACGAGGGAAACATCTCTGTCAGAGAGGGGGACAAAATATACATTACTCCATCAGGGCTGTGCAAAGGGTTTTTATCTGTTGATGACATAATTGTTATTGACCTGGAAGGAAACCTAATTGAAGGAAACAAAAAACCCTCATCTGAAACAAAAATGCACTTAAAGATATATAAATCAAGGGAAGATGTAAAAGGCGTTGTTCACGCACACCCGCCTGTTGCCACAGGTTTTGCCTGTGCAGGTTACGGCCTTGAGCAAAGCCTTACAGCAGAAACTGTTTTAATGTTTGGAACAATCCCCCTTGCCCCATACGGCACACCCTCAACAGACAAATTACCTGAGGCACTGAACAACTATTTAGAGTACAATGCTATACTTCTTGCAAACCACGGGGCAGTAACCTTTGCTGAAAATGTTGAAAAAGCCTATTTTCTTATGGAACAGGTTGAACATTATGCTAAAATTACCCTTGTAGCAAATATCCTGGGTAGTCCAAAAACATTGCCCTGTGAAGAAGTGGACACACTTATGGAATTGAGAAAAAAAATGGGCATTGAAACCGGGTTACCAAAGTTTTGCAGGGTTAACGATGATGTTAAGTATTACAGATTTTCAAGGGATGAACTGGTAAACCTTATTAAAGGTATTATAGAGGAATTAGGAGGATAACCTTATGGGTGACGCAATTGGAATGATTGAAACAAAAGGCCTGGTTGCTTTGATTGAAGCAGCTGATGCTGCAGTTAAAGCAGCCAATGTAACCCTTGTCTCTTACGAAAAAATAGGCGGTGGTTACTGCACAATCGTTGTAAGGGGAGATGTTGCAGCGGTTAAAGCGGCAACCGATGCAGGGGCAGCGGCAGCAAGAAGAGTCGGCGAACTTGTATCCGTACATGTAATCCCAAGACCGCACAACAACTTGGAAGGGGTAATGCCAATAGGCAAGTCAAAATAATTTTAAGTGCTTGACTTAATTGAAAACTTAATTAGCAAAAAAAATCTTTTAGATAGAAGAGAGATTCCTGATTTAAAAGGGTCTCTCTTTTCTATATATCTTGAACTTTTAGCAGAAAATACAGGGAAAAAGGTTGTATTTATACCCTCTTCCTCAACAAAAAAAGAAACATTAAAAAACGATTTAAACTGCCCAGAATTTCCTCAATTCTCATTAACCTCAACACTTTTAGAGCCTCACATAAAAACAAAAACTGAATTTTTTGACGCATTTTACAGGTTTTTTATTGAAAATGAAAAGATTGCAATTGCAAACCCCTGCTTCTTTCTCCTTCCCCTTCCAGACATTTCAAAAAACTTCTTTAATGTAAAGGTTTCAGATGAGTTAAATCCAGAAACACTAAAATCCTTCCTATCAAAAGCAGGTTATATTCAAACAGATATTGTTAGAGAAGCGGGAGAGTATGCATTTAGAGGCAATATTGTTGACTTTTTCCCCTTTTCAAACGAACTTCCTGTTAGAGTTGAAATTGACTTTGATGAGGTTGAGTCAATAAAACTATTTGACCCAATCTCCCAGAAATCAGTTAAGGTTGAAAGAGAAGTTATAATTTATCCAATCTTTCCTTTAAGCGACACTGAAAAACATATTGAAAAATTAAAGCAAAAGTTAAAAAACCTCTTCAATAAACCAGAGTTAAAAATTTCATTGAAAGAAAAACTTGAGCAGATTGAAAAGCACAGGCTTAGAGACTTTTTCTATCTCTCTCTTTCAATTTTAGAGGATAAGTTTTTCCAACTATTTGAAAACACTATTTTTATTTTTGAAAATAAAAAAGAATTTGAAGATAGGATAGAGGGAATAAAAAATGATATTGAAAGGCAATACTTAGAAGAAACAAAAAACGGTTACCTTTCTCTGCCATATAAAGAGGTTTTCAGGGATTTAAAGAAACTGAAAGACTTTTTCAAAGAGAAAACAATTGAAATTAACCCTTCCGACACAACATTAATCTCATCAATTCCTCCAATAGTTAAGGGGAAAATAGATGAGATAACAAACTTTATAAAAGAAAAATTGAATGAGGGGGCAAAAGTAATACTCTCCTCTCCCAACGAATTTTACTTGAAAAAAAGCGAAGAATTGCTTTTTGAAAACTCAATCCCCTTTTCAAAAGAAAAGGAAGAAAAGGGAGTAAATCTAATCATTTCAAAGTATTCCAGCAATTTTGCAATATCAAATAACATTATTTTTTTAAGTTTTTTAGGCCTTTTCCCGGAAAAGAAGAAGGAAAAGAAAAAAACAAGGTTTTCATCATTCTTTTCTGACTTTTCAGACATAAAAAAGGGAGATTATGTTGTTCACATAGAATACGGTATAGCAAAATACCTTGGCACAAAAACCCTTGAAATAGAAAACAGCTTAAACGAAATGGTTGAGCTTGAATTTGCAAATGACACAAAGGTTTTTGTCCCTGTGTCAAAGATCCATCTGCTTCAAAAGTACAAAGATTACACTGCCGAAAGCGTTTCCCTGTCAAACATAGCCTCAAAGCAATGGGAGAGAACAAAGAAAAAGGTTCAAAGAGAGATTGAGTCATACGCAAAAGAGTTGCTTACCCTGTATGCTGAAAGAAAAATGGCTAAAGGAATATCCTTTTCCCCCCCTTCAAGTTTGTACAGGGAATTTGAAGATGCTTTTGAATACACAGAAACAGAAGACCAGTTAAGTGCGATAAACGATATAAACAGAGACCTTGAAGCAAGCTATCCAATGGACAGGCTTTTATGCGGAGATGTTGGATTTGGCAAAACAGAGGTTGCAATGAGGGCTTGCTTTCGGGCTGTTGAATCAGGCTATCAGGTTCTTGTACTATCGCCAACAACTGTTTTAACATTCCAGCACTTTGAGAGGTTTAAAAAAAGGTTTGAACTATTCCCCATTGAAATAGAGATGCTTTCAAGGTTTGTCTCTTCAAAAAAGCAAAGAGAGATAATTGAAAGATTTGCCAGAGGAGAGATAGATATTTTAATTGGCACCCACAGAATACTCTCAAAAGACATTATTCCAAAAAATTTAGGGCTGATAATTGTTGACGAAGAACAAAGGTTCGGAGTGCTTCAAAAGGAAAAACTAAAGTATTTAAAGAAAAGCGTAAATGTTTTATCAATGACAGCAACCCCAATTCCAAGAACATTGAATATGTCTGTTATGGGATTAAAGGATATTAGTATAATTGAAACACCGCCAAAAAACAGGCTTGCAGTTGATACCTATCACATAGTTTTTGACCCAACAACAATAAAAAAGGCAATAGAGTTTGAATTGAAAAGAGACGGGCAGGTTTACTTTGTTCACAACAGGATTGAAACAATTGAGCAGGTTACCTCAATAATCAAATCCCTTGTGCCTGAAGCAAAGGTTAATTTTGCCCACGGAAAAATGGGGGAAGAGAAGCTTGAAAGGATAATGCTTAAATTTTTCAAAAAAGAGATAGACATACTTGTAACAACAACAATTATAGAAAATGGAATGGATGTAAAAGACGCAAATACAATGTTTATAAACGATGCACAAAACTTTGGCCTTTCACAGCTTTACCAGTTAAGGGGAAGGATAGGAAGAAGCGACAAACCTGCCTTTTGCTATCTTATTACATCGGGAAGTTTCTCCCTGACAAAAGAGGCAAGAAAGAGGATTGAGGCTTTAGAGGAGTTTTCATACCTTGGTGCAGGGTTTAGAATATCAATGTTTGACCTTGAATTAAGGGGTGCAGGGGAGATTTTAGGTACAAAGCAAAGCGGCCACATAAACTCTGTTGGAATAGAGTTATATACAAAAATGCTTGAAAAAACAGTTGAGAAGCTCAAAAACAAAGAGTTTGTTGAAGAGGAAACAATTTTAGAGCACCCCTTTATAATTCCAAAGGAATACATAGAAGTGCCTTCTGTAAGGCTTTCATTTTATAGAAAACTGTCAATAGCAAGGGAATACAAAGACTTGTTGAAGGTTACAGAAGAGATGGAAGACAGGTTTGGAAAACTTCCTGAAAAAATAGAGCTATTAATTTCAGCACACAAAATTAGAATAGAAGGAAGAAAATTGGGAATAAAAAGCATTGAATTAAAAAAATCTGTATGCACCCTTGTTGTGTCAGACAATAGCAGACTCAATATTGAAAAACTTGTTGAAGAGGTAAACAAAAACCCATTTATTGAAATTACACCTGATGGAAAAATAGTTATCCACAGGCAAAAAAACAGAGATTTGAAAGATTTTCTGTCTTTTATCCTTGAACTTCTCAAAAAAATTGAAAACAAACAATAAAATAAACCGTATAATTTAACCGTGAAGAAAAATAATAAGGAGTTGGTATGTTAAAAAAGTTTTTGCTAATCCTAACGGTAATTTTAACTGTTAATTTAACCTTTGCGGATGAGGGAATGTTTCCCTTAAACGAATTAAACCACATTAATTACAACAAACTAAAAAAAATGGGGCTAAACCTGACATACGACCAGATTAGAAACGATATTTCAAAAGCGGTCGTATCCTTAGGCGGCGGTACAGGCTCTTTTGTCTCAAAAGACGGGCTTATAATTACAAACCATCATGTTGCTTACAGGGCTATCCAGTACAATGCAAGCGCAAAGCACAATTACATTAAAGAGGGCTTTTACGCAGATTCATTTGAAAAAGAACTCCCAGCACCAGGCTATTATGCAGACATAATCCTTGATATTGTTGATGTTACAAACAGGATTAAATCTAAACTCAACGATAAAATGACTGACAAAGAAAGGTATGAAACCATTGAAAATGAAATCAAAAAAATTGAAAAGGAAACTGAGGCAAAAGAAAAAAATATAAGGGCTGAAGTTGCTGCCTTTTACGGTGGAAAGCAATTCCTTTTATTCAAAAAAATGAGGCTTCAGGATATCAGGCTTGTTTACGCACCACCTGAGTCAATTGGCGCATTCGGAGGAGACATTGACAACTTTGAATGGCCAAGACACGACGGAGATTTTTCATTTTTAAGGGCTTATGTTGATAAAAACGGTAACCCTGCACCTTACTCAAAAGACAATGTCCCCTATCACCCTAAACACTTTCTCAAAATAGCCTTCAAGCCTTTAAAAACAAACGATTTTGCCTTTATTTTAGGCTTTCCAGGACACACAGACAGGTATATGACTGGCAAACAGATTGACCTTTTCTTAAATCAATCAATTCCCTTAAAACTCAAACTCTTTACAGACATAATCAATATGATGGAAGAGGAAGGAAAGAAAAATCCTGAATTAAACATTAAGGTTGCCTTCTGGGTTAAAGCATTAAACAACACAAAAAAATACTATGAGGGTGTACAGGCTGGATTAAAAAGAGATAAGGTTGTTGACAAATTCTATAAGAGAGACAAAGAGATTGAAAAGTGGATTGCAAAAAACAATGATATGCTAAAGTATAAAAATGCAATTCCTGAAATGAATAAAATTGCGGAACAAATCAACAAAATAGAAAAAACACTTACAATTATGGGATACTCAAATTTTGTCTCAACATTCGGGGCAGGGGCAACAATTGGAAGATGGGCTGAAGAAAAGAAAAAACCTGATTTAAAAAGAGACCCTGCATTTATGGAAAGAAACATTCCAAGGAGAAAGAGAAGGCTTGAAACAATGCAAAGGGATTTAATCCCGGAATTAGACAAAACAATGCTTTCATATTTTATGAAAAGATTTGCAGATTTGCCGGAAAACGAAAGGCCTGAAACATTCAAAAAATACTTCGGTAACGGAACAAAAGAAGAGTTATACAAAAAAATAGACAAAACCCTTGATGAGTTTTACAAAACAACAAAGCTAACAGACAAAAACACAAGGCTTAAATACTTTGATATGAGTGAAGAGCAGTTGAAAAAGGTTAACGATAAACTCCTTCACTTTGCATGGGACTTTGCTGATGAATTAAAGGAAAAGCAGGATAACCTTAAAGGCTTAAACGGAAAAGTTATGAGAATTAAACCTCAGGTAATTGAAGTAATCAACAAATTCACAGGAAAAGAATTATATCCAGACGCAAACAGCACATTAAGGTTTACATACGGGAAAATATGCGGATACTCTCCAAGGGATGCGGTATGGTACAAACCGTTTACAACATTGAAAGGTGCAATTGAAAAAGAAACAGGCAAAGAACCCTTTGCAAATCCAAAAAAACTTATTGAACTTTATGAGAAAAAGGATTTTGGAGAATATTACGACAAAACATTGGGGGGAGTGCCTCTTGATTTTCTAACAGACAACGATACCACAGGCGGAAACTCAGGAAGCCCAACATTAAACGGAAACGGAGAAATTATAGGGCTTCTCTTTGACGGAAACTTTGAGTCAATCTCTTCAGACTATTACTTCAACCCAGCTTTAACAAGAAGCGTTGTTGTTGACTCAAGATATATTCTTTTTATACTTGACAAATTCTCAAACGCTCAACGCATTATAAAAGAATTGACAATAGTAAAATAAAATTATTCAATAAACTTGTGGGGGAGTAAAATCCCCCTTTTTTTAACACTAACTAAAAGGGGACAAAATGAGGAATAAACCCAAGTATAATTTTTTAAAAAATTCAAAATATGCACTTGAAGGAGTATTTGCCGCACTGAAACAGGAAAGAGCATTCCAGATTGAAGTATTTTTAGCCATACTAATGACCATTATTCTCTGGCTTTTGCCAATAAAGATAGGCTACAAATTCATACTTCAAGCATCACTCATCATTCCCTTTATAGCCGAAATGTTTAACACTGCAATTGAAAACACAGTTGACTTAGCCTGCAAAGAGATACACCCTCTTGCAAAATATGCAAAAGATACAGCAAGCGCCGGAGTTTTCTTCAGCCTTGTACTAACCGGCCTTATCTGGCTTTTCACCCTTCTAATAGCTTTTAATATAGTCTAAATATGAACAATTTTATTCTATTTCTTGTCCCCACAATTATCTGGGGCTCAACATGGCTTGCAATAACATTTCAATTAACTGTAAACCCGCTCTACTCCATTATTTACAGGTTTATCCTTGCAAGCGGAATACTTTTTGTTTACTCATTTACAAAAAAGCTTCCGCTAAAATTCCCTTTAAAAGTACACAAAGATTTGTTTTTACTTGGAATTACCCTGTTTGGCTTTAATTACTTTTTTACATACACAGCAGAGCAAAACCTCACAAGCGGGCTTGTTGCATTATGCTTTTCAACAATGGTAATCTTCAACTCAATAAATGCAAGGATTTTCCTGAAACAGAAGATAAACTTTAAGGTAATATTAGGGGGGATAATAGGCCTAATCGGCCTTTCAATACTTTTCAAAAACGATATTTTAAACTTTACCTTATCTTCAACAACAACAAAGGGGATTGTATTAACCTTTGCCGGTGCATACTGCGCATCACTCGGCAACATTATCTCTGCCAAAATCCAGAAAGAAAACATTCCTATTATTCAATCAAATACATTTGGAATGCTTTACGGTGCACTATCTTTGCTTTTAATTGCCTTGATAAGCGGTAAAATACCTGAAATAGATACATCATTCAGTTATATAACTGCATTACTCTATCTCTCAATATTCGGCTCTGTAATAGCATTTGGAAGTTATCTTAAACTTTTAGGAAGGATAGGTCCTCAAAAGGCTGTTTACATTACTTTACTTATCCCCATCGTTGCAATAGTTTTATCTGCAGTATTTGAAAACCTTTCTTTACAACCTCACTCAATAATAGGAATATTAATCGTTCTTGCAGGAAATTACATTGCGTTGAAAAGATAAATAAGATGCAAGGTTTTAGGTATTAGGTTCTGGGTAAATGGGGTAAAAAAATGGCGGGAGCGACGAGACTCGAACTCGCGACCTCCGGCGTGACAGGCCGGCGTTCTAACCAAACTGAACTACGCCCCCGCTTGTGCGGATTGTGAGATTAAAATGGTGGGCGATGACGGGCTCGAACCGCCGACCCCCTGCTTGTAAGGCAGGTGCTCTCCCAACTGAGCTAATCGCCCACATCGTTTATCTCACAGGGATAGAGTATAGAAAAAAATGAGAAATTAGTCAACAATTTTTTTGCAAAAAAATTAAATCATTCTATAATTTATATATCAAAAATGAGGTATTCAAATGAGTGTATTTAAAGGATTTTTGTTAAATTTATTTATAAATTTATCTTTTTTATTAATCTCAGGATATATAGTAAACAAACTTGAAAATGATAAAAATAAAGCAAAAATTATTCAGGGGACACTTTTCGGTTTTGCAGCAATACTGAATATGACTTTCCCGATAAAACTTGAGCCTGGGCTTATTTTTGATGGAAGAACTATATTTATTAACCTGTCCACTATACTGTTTGGGCCTTTAAGCGGACTTATTTCAAGTGCTTTTGCCTCATTTTATAGACTTTTCATTGGAGGAAAAGGGGCAATCGGAGGAACATTAATTATTTTATTGGCATATTTAATTAGCTTACCGTTCTATTACTTAACAATAAAAAAACAAACAAGGTTTTACAAACGCTATTTCGGGTATGCGTCTTTCTTAACACAGGTAGCAATGATACCTTTAATCTGGGTTCTCATTGGTAAATCAACTTTACTGAAACTTTTTTATCCGTTTATAATCCCTGCTCTAATCATATACCCTTTCGTTACAGTTTTAGGCGCATACTTTCTTATTGAGCAAATTGAATTAAAAAACATGTCTCAAAAGATAGAAGATAGAGAAAGAATGATGGGAGCAGTTTTAGACAATATAGACGAAATAATAATATTAACTGACCAGAATTTAAAAGTACTGTTTTTGAATCGTTCTGCCCAAAAATTTTGTGGGATAGCAGAATTTTCAAACAAACCGTTAACAGATTTATTTAAATTTAGCAGCGATACAGTTAAAGACCCAATAAAAGAAGCAATTAAACTTCTACAAAATAAAAAACAAACAAAAACAACTGAAAAATGTTATCTGTTAAAAGGAATAAAAAAAATACCCATTGAAGGACAGATTACTGCTATTAAAGAAAACCATAAAAATAAATTTTATGTATTTACTATAAAAGACATTAGCGAAAAGATAGAGAAAGAAAATATTATGCAAAACATTATTGAAAGAACACAAGAGGGAATTGAGTCATACGACAAAAACTGGAACTACACTTTTGCAAATAAAGAGGCGGCAAGGTTAATGAAAGTTAAAACCCCAAAAGATTTAATTGGCAAAAATAAATGGAAAGATTTAAATCCCGAAGCAATTGGAAATTCTTTCCATAAAGCCTGTATAGAAGCATTTAAAAAGCAAAAAGAGAGGTATGTTGAAAATTACTTTGAACCGTGGGATACATGGTTTGAAAATAGGATCTATCCATCAAATGATGGAGTTACCGTGTTTTTTAGAGACATCACAAAGAAAAAGAAAGCTGAACTTGAACTGAAACAGAAAAATGAAGAGATAGAAAATTTACTTAACCTTAACTCCATTATCCTTTTCAAATTTGATATTGAAACCCGTGAAACAACATTCATAAGTAAAAACATTGAGAGCATATTAGGCTATTCCTTAGAAGAATGTTTTAAGCAAAGTTGGTGGAGGAATCACCTCTATCAAGAAGACAGAGAAAAAGCTATTATTAATAGTGATAGAATTATAACAGCAAACCATACCACTCAAAAATTTAGGTTTTATAAAAAAGATGGAGATTTAGTATGGATTTTAGAAAAGCAGAAAAAAATTAAAAACAAAGCAACAGGAAAAGATGAAGTTTTAGGTGTATGGATTGACATTACAAACTTAATGGCAGCTGAAGAAAGATTAAAGGAAAGCGAAGAAAGATTCAAAAGGATATTTTACAATGACACAGTTCCCATGTTTTTAATTAATTTATCAGACGGGAAATTAGAAGATGCCAACAATGCCGCATGCAAATTTTACGGCTACACAATAGAAGAATTCAAAAAATTAAAACTAAGTGATTTACATCCAGAAAAAACAAATTTTGACATGCTAATGAAATTAATAAAAAAACAAAATAATAAAAATTATATACAAACACAACATTTAACAAAAAACGGAGAGGTAAAGGATGTGGAAATTTATGGAGTGCCATTATCATTTGGGAATAAAGAAAATGTTTTTGCAATAGTACACGACATTAGTGAAAAGAAAAAGTATTTACGAGATTTAATAAACTCTGAATCAAAATTTTTTGTTATTTTTAACACAATGCCTATCCCTGCAACAATATCAGATATTAAAACAGGTAAATTTTTAGATGTTAACCTTAAATTTGAAGAAATTACTGGCTACAAAAAAGAAGAAATTATAGGAAAAACTTCTCATGATATAAATTTATGGAATAACTTTGAAGACAGAGAGAGATATTTAGAAATGTTAAACCAAAATGGCTATGTTGACGGAACAGAACTAAAGTTTAGGACTAAAGATGGCAAAATTCTCACAACCCTTGTCTCTGCAACAATTCAAAATATAGACGGAAAACCAGCAATTATTGGAACAGCACAGGATATAACAGAATTGAAAAAACTTCAAGAAACACTTGAAGAAAGGGTTAGAGAAAGAACAGAACACCTTGAAAAATTAAATGAAGAGCTTAAAACATTTGCCCACTCTATAGCACACGATTTAAAAGAGCCTTTAAGAAGCCTTTATAATTTTAGCGAGATTTTAGAGAAAGAATACAAAAAAATTATTGATGACAAAGGGCAAGAATACCTTAACTTTATTTTTGAATCTGCGAAAGAACTTCAGCGAAAAATAGAAAACCTTAATGAATATATAAAACTTGGGAAAGAAGGGATTACATTAGGAAAAGTTCCCCTTGATAGAGTAATAAAAAAGGTGATAAATGTTCTTTCTTCAAAAATAAAAGATACAGAAGCAAACTTAAAGATCCCTGAAAACCTGCCAATAGTTTATGGAAATGACATGCTTTTGGAAAAGGTGTTCCAGAACCTGATTGACAACTCTCTAAAATTTGTTAAAAAAGGCAAAAACCCTGAAATTTCAATTCAATTTAAAGAAAAGGAAGAAAGGGTTATAATATTTATAGAAGATAATGGGATAGGAATGAATATAAAGTACATTGAAAAAGCATTTAATTTATTTCAAAGAGTGCATGAAGGAGATTTATACGAGGGCACAGGAATTGGCCTTGCCATTGTGAAAAAAGCAATTGACTTAATGGATGGAGAAATATCAGTAAATTCTGAAATAGGAAAAGGGACAACATTTATACTAACTTTAAAGAAATAACTTACGGAGGAAAAAATGAATCCCGTTTTAAAAGTCCTTCTTATTGAAGACAATAAGAGGGATATCGTTTTGTTTAAAAAAGCTTTGCAGGAAACAAAGTTAGATAAAGAAATTAGTTTAATTATCCTGACAAATGGCAAAGATGCAGTTGATTATATTTCAGGAAAAGATAAATTTAGTGACAGAGATAAATTCTCCATTCCAGATTTAATTGTACTTGATTTAACCCTCCCCCTTGTTCACGGCTTTGATGTTTTGAAGACAATAAAATCAAACAAAGAAACAGAAACTATTCCTGTAACAATTTTTTCAGTATCAAATTTAAAAGAGGACATTGAACAAAGCCTGAAATTGGGAGCAGATAGATATGAAATAAAACCTTTATCATTTAAAGGTTTTACAGAAAAAATTAAAGAAATTATAGATTCTTTTAAAAACTTAAAGATTAATAGGGAAAAAAACAATGAGTGGGAATAATATAAAGGTACTTTATGTTGACGATAACATTAAAGACAGAGAATTTGTCAAATACATCTTAACCAAAAGCAAAAAAGGATTTACCCTATTTGAAACAAACAATAAAGATGAATTTATCAATATTTTAGAAAAAGAAGACATTGATTTAATAATTACAGACATAAATATAAGGGGGTTAAACGGATTAGAAATTATTAGACTTGCAAAAAAGAAAAAGCCATACACTGGAGTTATTGTGTTAACTGGAACAGGAACAGAAGAAACTGCCGTTAAAGCATTAAAATTAGGGGCTGACGATTACATTTTAAAAAAAACTGAAAACATAAAGGCTCTCCCTAACACAATATATTCAATACTTAAATTAAAGCAAATTGAAAAAGAAAAAAGAGAAAATTTAAATTACTTAAAAACTTTAACAGACTCCTTACCAGAGGTAATCTTTGATGTTAAACTACCTGAAAGAATAATAACCTATGCAACAAGTACAATAAAAGAAGTTTTAGGATACAATCCCGAAGAAGTAATAGGAAAAACAACAAGAATATTCTTTGAAAATGAAGAAGATTTCAAAAAAACAGGAGAAAAAACAATAAAAGCAATTCAAAAAGGAGAAAAAAGTATTAAACAAACAATCCCATTGAAAACAAAATATGGAGAAATAATTATTGCAGAAGTTATTTCTACCTTTGTGAAAGAAAATGGAAAAGTCTCAAAAGTAATTGACATTGTAAGAGATATTACTAAAGAGATTGAAGCAAAAAAGCTGGCACAAATTGAACAGTTAAAATATGAAATGCTTTTTGAGGCATCAATTGACACAATATTTATAATGAAAGAATCAAAAATTATTAACTGTAATAAAGCGGCAGAAAAATTATATGAAGGCAAAAAAAAGGATATTATAGGCAAAACCCCATTTGATTTATCCCCTGAAAAACAGGAAAATGGGATATCTTCCAAAAAACTTGCATTGGAAAAAATTTCAAACGCATTAAAGGGAATTCCCCAGAGATTTGAATGGACACATAAAACTCTAAAAGGGCAATTAAAACAATGCGAAGTATCATTAAGCAAATTTGAAGTATTAGGTGAAGAATATTTACTTGCAATTGTAAGGGATATTAGCGAAAAAAAAGAGATGGAACTTATATTAAAGGCTCAAAATAAAAGGCTAAACGATATAGTAAATTTAAGTCCTGCCGTAATATACGCCCTCGATGTGGATACGCTGAAACTTACCTGGTTTTCAGGGAATATGAAAAAAATTTTAGGATACTCTGATGATGAAGTGTTAAAGAAAGATTGGTGGGAAAAAAACATCTACCCGGATGATTTTGAAAGACTCAGAAAAGAAAGAAAAACTGCAAGAAAAACAATATTTGGAGAAAAACACCTGATAAGGGAATACAGATTTTATACAAAGGAAAGAAAATTAATCTGGATAAGGGACGAACTGATTGTAATAGAGGACAAAGATGGAAAACCTGTTGAAATTTTAGGCTCATGGGTAGATATAACAGAAGAAAAAAAACATCAATTAAAGGTTGAAGAAGAGGCTAAGAAATTAACTGCAATAACAGATAATGCAAATGATGCAATAATTATGACAAATAAAAAGCTTGAAATTGTTTTCTGGAATAAGGCTGCGGAAAAGATATTTGGTTATAATGAAAAAGAAGCACTTGGAGAAAATCCACATTTACTTCTTTCAAGTGATACATTCTTAAAAAAATTTAAAGAAAAGAAAAATAAATTTAAAGAAAAATTATCCCACGAAAAATCAATTTTTATTGAAGCTAAGGCAAAAACAAAAAATGGACAAACAATAACAGTTGAAATATCATTATCAAAACTTGAAATGGAAGGGGAAATCTATTTTCTAACCGTAATAAGAGATATTACTGGAAAAAAGAAACTCCAAGAAGAGATAAGAAGAGAAAAAAAACTCTTTGAGTTAACCGTTAAATCTATATCAGACGGCATTATATCTTTAGACAAAAACGGAAAAGTAATATTCGCAAATCCGAGTGCTAAAAAATTCTCTAAAACTGAAGAGATAATAGGGAAATACTTTTGCGATGTTTACAATTTAAAACCTGAAGAAACAAAAACAAATTTAAAAGAAAAAATAAAGAAAACACTTGCAAAAGGAGTCCCTTATAAGAGTGAAAGGGATTATTTCAGGGTAAATGACCAAAACAAATTTCTTTCAATTACAATCAACCCTATAAAACAGGAAAATGAAATTATCGGGGCAGTTGTTGTCATAAAAGATATTACAGATAGAATAAAATATCAGAAAGAAATGGCAAGGTTTTCAAAACTTGAAGCAATTAACCTTCTTGCAGGGGGAATAGCCCATGATTTTAACAACCTGTTAGGAGCAATGTATGGTTATATTGACCTTGCCTTTAACACAACAAGAGAGGAAAAAACAAAAAAATACCTTGCTAAAACTTTAAAAACCTTCGAAAGGGCAAAATCGCTTGCCACAAGGCTTCTTACATTATCAAAAGAGCAACAACCTGTAAAAAAAGTTCAAGACATAACTTCGAGTGTAGTAGACACTATCGCCCTTGTCACAAGTGGAACTGCAATTAACATCAGTTATGATATTGACAAAGAAATCCCCACTGTAAATATTGACAAAGCACAAATAGAAGAAGTTATAGAGAATATTGCGGTTAATGCTGTTCAGGCTATGGGCGGGAAAGGCGAATTAATGGTTTCAATAAAAAGTGTGTATCTCAAAAACAAAGAAATAGGCCAATTAAAAGAAGGAAATTACATAAAAATATCTATATCAGACACAGGACCAGGAATTCCCAAACAAATCCTTGATAGAATTTTTGAACCATTCTTTACCACAAAAGAAAACGGGACAGGGATAGGACTTGCTCAATGCTATTCAATTATAAGCAAACACGATGGCTGGATAGATGTTGAAACAAAGGAAGGGAAAGGCACTACATTCCATATTTACCTTCCTGTCTGTGAAGAGTGTCAAATACCAGGTGAATCAGGTGAGAAAAAAGAGCATACAAAAGAATTTAACAAAAAATCTGAAGGTATTGTTCTCATTATGGACGATGATGACGGTGTAAGAGAGGTTTTAAAAGACATTTTAGAAGAGCTGGGGTACAAGGTTATTGAAACAACAAAAGGAGAAGAGGTAATTGAATTTTTTGAAAACGAATACCAAACAGGAAAAACAAAAGTTGATGCAATGATATTTGATTTAACCATTAGAGGCGGTATGGGAGGAAAAGAAACAATTGAAAAAATAAGGAAAGTTGATAAAGATTTACCTGTATTTGTAATCAGCGGATATTCAAAAGACCCTATTCTGATAAATCCTGAAAGGTATGGTTTTACAGCAGGCTTGCCAAAACCGTTTAAAATAGAAAATTTAAAGGAATTACTTTTAAAACACATTCGCAAGGAGAAAAAATGAGAAAGTTAAAAAGTATAATACCACACCTAATAGCAATTGGCATTTTTTCATTTTCATTGGTTTTTTATTCTCTTTACATTTTGCACTATTATGACAACAAAATCATAAAAGATTTTAATAGACTTTCGTCTTTAAACAAAGAAATTGAATTTTTGAATAAAATAAAAATAATATTATTTATTCATAAAGATAATAGACAATTACCTGAAATTTTAATCCAATTACCTAAGGAATTAAAAAAAACTGACCCAGGTTATAAAGAAATTGCTCAATTAATTTCAGAGATCAACAAACAAATATTATCAACAAACAATAAAAACACATCGTTAATTAAAAACTTAATATCTACTAAATTAAACCATTTATTTTCTTTGCTTAAAACCAGAAAAAACAGAACTAAAAAGGAAATAACTTGCTATTATAAAAAGAGAAATAAAACTATATATTTTATTGTTTTTATTACCCTTCTCTTAGTTATTGCTTACGATCTCTATGTAATAGGCTTAACAAAAACAAACGAAGAATTATTAAAAACAAAAATTGAAGAAAGCAAACAAGCCGCTATAGAAAAAGAGAATTTTTTGGCAACAATGAGCCATGAGATTAGAACCCCATTAAACGGTATTTTAGGAATTATAAATCTGCTTGAAATGTCCAAAGATATAAAAAACAATCCTTTATTAAATGAACAGGTTGGCCAATTAAAAAATGTTTCAAACAATCTTCTTCTTCTTATAAACGATATACTTACCTTCTCAAAGATAAAAAGCAAAAAAATTCAAATTATAGAAGAAGAATTCAATATAGAATTAGCTATCAAGGAATTGATTGCAATGCTAATCCCCAACGCTATGAGAAATAAGGTTGAAATATTCTTCCCTGTCTCCCATGACATTCCATTCACCATTATAGGAGACCAGATTAAGGTTAAACAAATTGTATTAAACCTTTTAACAAATGCAGTTAAATTTATAAAAGATGGCTATGTTGAAATCAAGGTTGAAAAAAAGAGGGAAACAGAAAAAGAGATTTATTTAATAATTACTGTAGAAGATACAGGATGCGGAATGGAAGAATCAGCACTAAAAAGAATATTTGAACCATTTGTTCAAAATACCACAACCCAGACAAGAACAAAACAGGGAACAGGTTTAGGCCTTGCAATTGTAAAAAACCTTGTTGAGCTTTTAAATGGTCAAATATATGTTGAAACTAAATTAAACAAAGGAACAACATTTAAGATATTACTTCCATTTAAAAAGTCATCAAAAGACTTTTCAATCTCCAAAGACTATATATCACAAATAACAATCTTTGCATATATCCCCAACAAAAAATTAATAAAACCGTACACAGATATTTTTTCAAACCTAAAACTAAAAAAGTATTATATATCTTCTGATTTTAACGAATTGAAAAGCAAAATTCCTGAAAAAAGAAGCAAAAAAACAATTATTTTATTTGACATTGACTATTTAGACATTAACGATGAATTAATAAATAAAATAAATGAGTTAATAATAAACAAAAACACAAAACTTTTACTTCACGGCCTGCCTATAAAACAGGATTTTAAAAACATAATTAAACAAAAATTGCAGGAACTTAAAGAAAGCAAAGGAATAGAGTCTATTGTTGAATTTGTTCCTAAACCTTTAACAAGGTCTTTAATTTTAAATATTCTTATAAAATTAGGCAATATAACAATAAAAGATTGGATAGAAGAAAAAAAAGCCAAAAAACCTTTAGCAAAAAATATAAAAGACCTTCTTAAAGGGAAAAAAATTCTTGTGGTAGACGATAACACTCTAAACAGAAGCATAATTTTAAAGCTTTTAGAATCTATAAATGTAAAAGCCATAGAAGCGACCTCAGGAATAGAAGCATTACTAAAAGTTGACAATGAGAAACCTGATTTAATAATATTAGATTACCACATGCCATTAATGGATGGTATAGAGTGTGCAAGAGAGTTAAGGGTAACCTATTCAAAAGAAGAATTGCCAATAATACTTCTTACTGCGGACATATTCAAGAAAAAAACTGAAGAAGACAAAACTCTATTTAATTCAATTCTTGAAAAACCTATTGACTTTGACAACCTTCTTTCAAATTTACTTGATGTGTTGTACCATAACGGAAACAAAGAAAACAAATTTCAAAAAAATGAGGCAAAAAAAGAAAATACGAACAAAAGAGAATTTAATAGTCTAAAAAGCATTTATCCCGATGAAAATTCAGTTAAAGAAGCCTTAAAAATTGTAAGAGAAGATTTGCCAGGGGATTTTGCATTACTAAAGGAAAAAATATTAGAAAAAGATTATAAAGGCGCAAAGGATTCTGCACATAAAATAAAAGGAACATTAAAGTACCTGGAAGAACGAGAGCTAATTGATCTATTCCAGAAAATTGAAGATTTATGCAAGAAAAACAGTGATATTGAATTAATAAAAAACACAGTGGAAATAGCAGAAAAGAAACTAAATGATTTTTTAAATTACTTAGACAACTATTTGCAAATCTGAAAATCACTTGCTGTTAAAATCTATAACAAAATCTTTAAATTCATAAAAAGGCATTGGTTTTGCAAAAAAGTATCCCTGGGCAACATCAACATTTAAGTTTTTTAAAACATCTACCTCTTTCTCAACTTCACACCCTTCAGCAATAACCTTCAAATTTAATTCTCTTCCAAGCATTGCAGCCATTTTAGCAATTGTGAAATTCTTTTTATCATTATGAATATTTGCCACAAAAGCCCTGTCAATTTTTAACTCTGTAAATGGAGATTCCGCAAGCTGCTTTAAAGAAGAATAACCTGTTCCAAAATCGTCAAGAGAAAGCTCAAAGCCCTTTAATCTTAATCTTGTAAGCGAATAATTGAGCATTTTTTTATCCCTGCTCAACCCACTCTCTGTAACTTCGAAAACAATATTTTTCATATAATTTCTTTTTAACAAATTAAACCACGAAGCAATCCTATCGCACATTGACTCATTCTCAAACAAAGAAATAAACACATTAACAGAAATCTTAAACTCTTCAAAAGAATCAATTTCATTTAATCTATCAAGAGTTTCAATCGCCCTTTCTAACATTAGATAAGTAAAAGACTTCTTTATTTGCAAAGGACTACTTTCCAAAACAGGAATAAACTTGTAAGGTGGAATTAACCCCAATTCAGGGTGCATCCACCTTGCAAGAGCCTCAGCCCCTACTACCTTATTTGTTTCTAAATCAATTTGAGGCTGAAAAAATGCGACAAATTCTCTATTCTTAATCGCTTTTTCAATATCAGCAATAGACAAAGATGATTCTGCTACTTCAAACCTTTTTTTCTGACTATCCTCCATTTTTTTCAATTTATTCTGAACAACATTATCAATAACTAACACAAATTCATGCCCTGCAATAGGCTTTTTTAAAACATTTAAAATATTAAAATGGTTCGAACTTACATAAGACTTTACAGATTTTAAAACATCTTCTCCTGCACCGCTTAAAACAACAATATTTTTTATAAACTTATTTTCTTGCAAAAAATCTAAAAGCTTTAAACCATCGTATCCTGGCAAGTTTAAATCAAGGAACAAAATATCATATTCATTGTCTAACTTTTTAAAAAAATCATGAGCACTTTTCCCATTATCAAACTCAACAACTTCCTCTACACTGAAATGTTTTAACATGCTTTTCAAAACCATTCTTTGAAACCTGTCATCTTCAACAATAATGACCTTTAATGATTCAGACATAAAACAATCTCCAGATAATAATTTTTGTTATGGTATATTATATTTAATTTTGAAAAATTTTTAAATTAAAATTGCAGGATTTTTTCCCATTGAGTTAAAAACGGGCAGCTTTTGCACCCTGTTCGCCAATAACCTTTTTTATAAAGTGGATTGATGCTTCTACCTGACAACTCAATTAAAACCTGAATATGGGCAGTTGACCAGAATTTTATTGGGAAGAGGTGAAGTATTCCCTGTAATTCTCTTTTCCTCGGCTTTCTTCTCCTTTTACTACTTTCAGCATCTCTATCCCCCATAAGATAGATTTCAGCCCCCCATTTTTTTGCAATTTCATACATTTTTTCTGTTTTCTCAAAAGTGCACCATCTTGAAAAATCAGGTTCTCCCTTTTTGTTAAGGTTAAGCTCTAACACTTCAAGATTTACCCCGTATTCTTTGGAAAGGTATTCAGCGTGATTTCTGTTTTCCTTAAAATCAAACCCTGTGTCTGCGTGGATACACAATAGTTTTTCCCTATCCCACACATTTACAGCAATATCCAATACAGCCTGGCTATCCTTTCCCCCGCTTAAAGGAATAACCGCTTTTTTATCTTTAAACGGCGATAGAAAACAGATTGCCTCTTTTTTCATTTTTTCAACAATATGCCTATTTTGGTCAACAGTTTTATTAAAATTAATGTTTAATTTTTTAGAAGGCTTGTTAACTTTGCCGATTATTACAATTTCTCCTTCATCTGGCTTTTCAACCCTTAAAAAGTTATTTTTTTCAAGGTATATAAACTCTTCCCCATTATCCCTGAAAATCAAGGTGTATTCAGGCAAATCAAAATCAAGGTTTAAAATTTTTTTAAGGTTTTTTGCGTGTTCAGGATACAAAAAATAACAATCAGTATCAGGGGAAAGGGGAACATTTATTCTGTTTTTCCCTGAAAAAATAAAAACCCCCTCATTAAACTCAACCCCGTTTCTCATCTCTGACTTTGAATATTCAATTGTTTTAAATATTGTTGAAACCTTTTCAGTTCTAAGTTGCTCAGATTTTACTGAATTTAATCCAAAAAGAGGAGAGACAAATTCGCTTAACTCTTGGTACAATTCCCTATCCCCAGAACCTAAAACAACTATATTGAATTTAGAAAAATCAAAGGGTAATATATCTAAATCTTTTAAACTTTTAGATTTTATTGTGTTTAAATTAATCTCTTCATTTTTATAATACTTTCTTAAAACCATGGGCATTTTACGCGCATCGCGCTTTGCCCTTACCCACAGGTTAAGCATTTGCTTTTTTTATCAAATTAAGGCTAATCTCGTTCACCTTTTCAACTAATTCTTCTTCATCAATACCAACAACCCTGCCCTTAGCAACTGTAATCTTGCCGTTTACTATGTTTAAATCAACATTGTGGTTGTACCCTGTAAAAACAATTGCTGCAAGCGGGTCAGAGAGGCTTCCTGCATACTGAAAGTCTTTTATGTTTATTCCAATTAAGTCTGCACCAAAGCCTTCTTTAATCATACCTAACTTATCAAATCCAAGCATTTTAGCACCACCCCTTGTTGCAACCTTCAATGCATCCCTTGCTGATAATGCATCATGCCCGTACTTTATCCTCTGTAAAAGCATGCAGGTTCTAACCTCTCCCAACATATCAGAGGTATCGTTTGAAGATGAACCGTCAACAGCCAATGAAACAGGGATACCCATTTCAAGCATTTCCTTAACCCTTGCAATCCCGCTTCCAAGCCTCATATTTGAGGAAGGGTTGTGGGAAACCCCTGTTTTTGTTTCAGCCAAAATCTTCATCTCCTCGTCGTTAAACCAGATTCCATGGGCATAAAACACATCCTCACCAAGCCAGTTTAATTTTTCCATATACTTTAAAGGCCTTACCCCATACCTTTCAAGGCAGTACCTTTCCTCATCAAGCGTCTCTGCAAGGTGTGTGTGAAGCCTTACCCCGTAGCTTCTTGCAAGCTTTTCAGATTCAGTTAAGGTGCTTTCAGCAACATTAAACGGAGAGCATGGGCCAAGAATTACCCTTCTCATTGCCAGTTCTTCCTTTTTATGGAATTTTTCTATCACCCTTAAACTGTCTTTAATAACAGTGTCAGTATCCTGACAGATTGAATCAGGCGGCAATCCCCCCTCACTTTCCCCCATAGTCATGGAGCCTCTCGTCAATGCTGTTCTAATCCCCAGCTTCTTTGCAGCCTCAAGTTGAATATCAAAGATTTCGGTTATACCTTCAGGATAAAGGTAATGGTTATCTGAAGTTAAAGTGCATCCTGTTTTCAATAATTCAGCCAAAACAATTAAACTTGAATAGTAAATTGCCTCTTCGTCAATGTTTTTCCAGACCTTATAGAGATTAACAAGCCAGTCAAACAGTTTTGCATTCTGCACAGGGGGATAATTTCTTGTTAAAACCTGAAAAAAGTGATGGTGGGTATTAACAAGTCCTGGAAGAATAACAAGGTTTGAGCAATCAATTGCCTGAACCGTGTAATTAGATTCTATATTAAAGTTTTTCCCAATTTTAGAAATCCTGTTTCCTTCAATTAAAATGTCAACATTCTTTAATTCAGTATCTTTTTCATCAAAAGTAGCCACATAGTAGCAGTTTTTAAGTAATAGCATGGTTCACCTCTTAAATCTTTATATTTTCTCTGCAAATCAATGGCAGTACAGTTGCCTGAACAACAAACGGCAAAAGAATTATACCAAATGCATAGTAAATGTTAATATCTGCAATTATCCCAACAAAGGGGACAAAGAACAATCCTATTATTGACACCACTAAAAACAAAACCCCGTTTACTACCCCTTTTACATTGTTGTCGGCAATATAGTTGATAAGAAAGTGAAAAGAGGGGAAAAGGGTTGCCATAAAAAAGGCGGTTAACCCGAAAAAGATAACAGAGTATTTAAAGGGAAAAAACAGCATTATTCCTACACAGAGTATTGTTAAAACAGACATAATAATAATATTTTTTTGAACTCCTAATTTTTTGATTTTTTTATTTCCAAAAAACCTGCTAACTGTAAAAATTAGCCAGAACATTGAAAGAATAAGGGAATACTTTTTTATCCCAATTTTGTGTACACTTTTGTAAAAATTTCCAGTCCAAACAACAATTGACATCTCGCTTGCTGCATAAAACCCTAAAAGCAAAACAAGTATTACTATTTTTTTGTTTAAAACAGCTTTCTTAAAATCATTTATAGAGTAATTTTCTGTTTTGTAGTTTTCAAAAGGATGTGAAACAAAGAGAAACAATACTATGAGAAAAATAACAAAATAGCTTAAATAAACATAATTGTAAGTCAAACCTTTACCTAAAATAAACTTAACTATAATTGGTGCAATTAACCCCCCTATACCAAAAAATGAATGATACATTGAAAAATCCTGATGTTTTAAAGGCAAATGTGAATAGGTTGTGGAAAGGGAAGTCATAATAAGCCCGAAAGTCATTGAAATAAGAAAAATTCCGAAAATTAGAGGGTAAAATCCTAAAATAGAGGCAAACAAGAGTCCCAAAAATGCTGTTAAAAAACCTAATTTTAAACCAATTTTTGTCCCCTTTTTTGCAAGAAGATAAATTGCCAGAATATTTGCGGAAATTGTCCCCATTGAACTGAAAAAAGGGATTACACCTGATTTTCCCACACTCATAGAGAAATATCTTTGAAACTCTGTCATCAACGCAGGGTATGTATTTAAAAGAATTGCAATAAAAAATACCCCAGAAAAAATTGTTATTTTTTTTGCAATTATCTCTTTATTCATCTATCACTTTTGTCCCATTTAATCATTAAAACTGAAAGCACAGTGAAAATAAGGTAGCCTATTGCAATTGAGGTTGAATAGTTTATCTCAAATTTCGGTATATAAATACTGCCGTTAGGATTAATTGAATGAATTAAACCAAAAAGTGTAAAAACAATCATAATAGTATTTGTAAAAATAAATCCCTTTATGTTTTTCCTTATTAAAAAAGAAACCATACTACCCCATAGCATTGCAGTTAAAATAAAACCGTTCCCGAGAACAGTTATTGCTTTATAGGTGGCAAGTATGTCCCCTGACAAATCTGCAACTGATTTTCCGAAAAATCCCATAAAGGTATTTACCTGAACCTGAACAAGGTTTGCTATTGAAGGAATAAAGGCAAAAAGCACTGCAGGTATTTCATCCTTACAAACAACATAAGACTGCTCTGCTATTTCAAAACCGATAAAAATCAATATAGGTGCAACAGCAGCAACAGGTATTATGTTTACTATTCCCCCAACTATACCTAACATACCACCAATACCAATAAATAAACCTGTTGCAAGGGTATATCCTGCCCTTGCTCCCATTCTCTTATACGCTGGATGCCCGATGTAAGGAGTTGACTGGGCTACCCCACCACAGAAGCCAGCAATTAGTGTGGCAATAGCCTCTGTTAAGAGAATATTTCTTGTTTTGTAATTATCCCCGGCAAGCCTTGCACTTTCATTAACATTTATTCCCCCGACAATTGTAAGTATTCCAAAGGGAATTGCTACAGGAAGGTAATTTATTGCAAGCCTCATTCCTTTAACAAAACTATAATCAGGATGAGGGATAAAAAATCCAAAAGTTGTTGTAGCCGTTATTGTTTCTCTTGCTGGTAAAAGATAAAAAAGAATAGTACCTAAAGTAACCGCTGCAAAAACTGGTGGAATGTTAAAAGGCATCTGTTTCCTTGCAAAAAAAGCATAAACAATTATTCCCAAAGCAACAATACCAACAATAGGAAGTTTGAAAACATCAAGCATTGGATAAAAACCTAATAGTGCCAATCCTATACCGCCAATTGAGCCTAAAAGCCCTGCTTCCGGAAAGTATTTCTGAACATATTCTCCTAAAAATGAAAGTATTACTTTTATTATTCCCATAATTATAAGAACAGACATCCCCACATATAATGTTAGATAGGGGTCTTTTGTCTGCAAATAGACAGGCCCCAAAACAGTAAGTGTAATACCCACTGTTGACGGTGTATCCAGTCCCAAGGGCATTGCCGTAACATCGTCTCTGCCTTCCTTTTTCATCAACCTGTATGCCATATAGGTGTAAACTAAATCTCCTATCATAACCCCCAATGCGGTAGCAGGAATCATTCTTGTCATAATTATCTTTAAAGGATACCCAAATACTCCTGTTAAAATTCCTGTTAAAACAACAAGGTTTGTGACATTGTCAAGCATAAGTCCAAAAAAGGCATTAAAATCCCCTCTGGCAAATATTCTCTTCATTTATCCTCCGTATTATAAATGTTTTATTGCAGACAACTCTCTTCTGTTAAAAAAGTCATTTATATAAATTTTAGGAAATTTAGAGAGTAATTCATTTTTAAGAACTTTTATCTCATTTACAATTAATTCTTTGGTATCATCATTTAAAAAAGTGTATAACTCTCTAAAAATAGAGTTTAAACTTATTAAACTTAATAGTAAAAGGTTGTTTTTTCTTGCAAGGGCAAGGGCAAGGTGTAATTTTCTGTAAGCCTCTTCCTTTCTGCCATCTTTTGCAATTAAATTTCCATACAGGATATAGTAATACACCTTTAAATAGTTTATATCGCTATCTAAAATTATGTCCTCAAGTTGCTCCAGATTACCCTCTGCATCAAGAAAATTATTCTTTTCAATATCAAGCGCTATCTTTAAAAGTTCACAATAAATTTTTTCATAAAAACTTCCAACAGCTTCAAAAGATTGTTTAACAGCCATCAACTCCTGGTAGGCATGTTTGAAATCACCCCTGTAATAATCAAGGAGAGATTCATAAAATGAAACAACAATCTGGGATTTTTTAAAATCTGATGTGTTAGCCATAGTGCCAGCAACAATTAGATAGTTTTCTGCATCCGCCCATTGCCCCAACTCCATATAATAAACAGCCTTTTCTATGTTGAAGCGAATTAAAGCCGATTTATCGTCAATTGTATTTAAGAGATTGTCAACCTTATCAAGAAGTTTGCCGGCAAGCAAAAAATCTCCTTTAATCCTTGCCGACTTAACCTTTAAAAGAAATGCGTCAGCTAATTGGGATATATTTCCTATATTAGACAGAATCTCAATTGCATTATCAAGGTATTTAACTGCATTTTGCCAATCACACTTTGCAATATAATACCTTCCAAAATTCAAAAAAGTTCCTGCAATGCCCGGAAGAAAAGATGTTTCTTTGTAAATCTCATATGCCTTTTCCCATTTTGAATATGCTGTTTTAAGGTTTCCATCAACATAATCAAGGAATCCTGAAAATTGGTATAAAGTCCCAAATTCCCTTCCAGGCTGTCTTTCTTTCATTACACTTTCTGCCAGACCAAAAAACAACCTTGCCTGGTCAAGAATTCCCTCTCTTAAAAGCAATGTACCGATTTTAATGTATAATTCGTGAAGATATTTTACAGGAAAGAGTTTGATTTTGTCTTCAGAAACAAGGCCATAAAGTATATTTAATGCTTCTTCTACCTTTCCTGTTTTTGCGAGAAATTCTGCCTCATAAAACGGGATATCAATCCTGTCCCTTTCTTCAAGAGGGAGTTCTTTAAGCTTGTTTATATACCTTTCATTTTCCAGAGCTTTTCCCAGATAGAAATTCATTCTCACTATTGTTTTAAGATAAAATTTCTTTTCTTTTATATTGTCACACAAATCTAAAAGAATATTCCCAATTTCAATAACCTTTTCGTTTTTATAAGTTCCTGCATAATTTTCAAAAGCAAGCTTGTAAAATTGCTTTGCCTTTTCCTTATTGTCAGCCATTAAATACCACTTGGCTGTTTTTTCAAAGGAAAATTCTCCTAAATCCTCATTTACCTTTGCAATTTTTGAATAAAGCCTTGAAATCTCTCCCTGCTTTAGCATGGAGATTACACTTTCCCTTAGTTTAGAATGAGCAAACATATACTTTCTGGAAAAACTTACTATCATTCTTTTCTCAATAAGAGTTCCCACCTCATCATAAATATCTTTACCGTCCAGCACCCTCTCAAGAAATTGCTCTGACACAGGTTCCTCAATTAAGGCCATGTATTTTAATATTTCAATTGCTTTCTCCGGTAAAGAGTTTATTCTGTATGCAAAGATAGAATCCAACTTATCTGCAAACTCTACTTCACTTCCCTCTTTAAACTTCCAGATTCCATTTTCAATATAGAGAATCTCTTTGGAAATTAGAGTCTTAAATAACTCAGCCACAAGTAATGGATTTCCTGCCGTTCTGTCATAAACAAAATCAACAAACTTGTATCCTAAAAAGGCTTTTGGAAAAGATGCTTTAATTAATTCAGCAATGTCTTCTTTTGTCAAAGCCTTTAATTCAATTGTTTGACTTAAATCAGCGTTTTCAAGCTCCTCTATAAACCCATTAATATAATCAGGCAATTGAACATCTGAACGGTAATTTATTAACCATAATGCATTTATCTTTTTGCTTAAAAAAGCTCTTAAAAACTGGATAGAAAACTCATCTATATTTTGAAAATCTTCAATAAAAAAGATAAATATCTCTGAATTATCATCAACAAGCTTCTTAAACATATCAACAAAGTTATATAAAAACTTGGAAAGGATTTCTCCATCCATACTCTCAAAAAGCACAGGGGAAAAAACAGGAGCATCAGAGTATATAGCATGGTGTATTATGGAAATAATATCTTTGTCAACATCCTTAAAAAATTCAGGACGAAAAACAGGCATAAGCTTTTTGAAAAGCTGAATTGCAACATGGAAAATCCTTTCTCTTGAAAGGGCATAGGCTTTTCTTACCCTGAAACCCTGCAATTGTGCGTGAAGCCTGAATTCGTTCATCAACCTTGATTTACCAATACCTGACTCACCCTTGATTAAAATAAAGGGCTTTTTGTGCTTTTCTACTTCAAGGGAGACAAGAAAAGCTTTTAAAAAGTTCAACTCATTGTTTCTACCAACAAACCTTGGTTCAAAAAACAGCTCCTCTTTCCCTCTTGGCGGCAAAATACTGAAATAGTGTTTGTAAATATCATTTATATCGTTTAAAACCTCAACTGCGGAAAAATACCTTTCGGATAACTTTTTAGCAACAAGCTTTTTTATTATTTTAAAAAGCCTTTTCTCTTTTATTTTGTCTATTTGTTCTTTTTTTAAAGTTTCTATGTCAAAGTATTTCTGGTCTAAATTTATCCCGTTTCTTATGAGCAAAAGTTTTAGAAAAACCATTCCAAGAGAATAAAGGTCAACCCTGTGGTCTTTTTCCATTTCTTTGGAAAAAAGCTCTGGAGCCATATAAAAGATAGTGCCCCTCATTGAAGTCTTGCTTATCTGGGAAATTGGGAGAAACAAGCCAAAATCCATCAACTTTACGGTGAAATCAAGGTTATCTTCAATTATTCCAAAATTCTCAGGTTTAATATCAAAATGAACTATGTCGTGAGAATGAATAAAGTGCAAAGCTCTGAGAATTTGAACAAGAGCTTTAATTATGGTTTCTTCATCTTTGGTTATCAGGTATTTTATTATATTTACTTTTTCACAATATTCCATTGTGTAGTAAATAGTGTTTGTATCTAAGTTGTAGCCTATATCAAAAACATCCACAAGATTTCTATGCCTTAAAGAGTTTAAAAGAAAAAATTCGTCCTGAAGCCTTGTAAGGTTTTTTTTGTTTAGTTTACCTGTTTTTATAACTTTTAGGGCAACAGTTCTGTTTTCAAATAAATCTCTGCACAGATAGACAGTTGAAAAACCTCCTGTACCTAAAACCTTTAACTCTACATACCTTTTTCTGTCAAAAGACATCTCTCCAACCTTCCCACCCCTATTTCTATTTTCGGGTCTTCAATAATCCCTTTAAAACATAAATCCTTTATTTCATATAATTCAAAGAAAACAAGCTGGTTTAACTCTTCATTTACACTTCCATCGCCCATTGCCTCTACTTTTTTTGCATTGGAGATGTCAGCTGCAAATAGGTGAATCTTTTCTGTTGACTGGCCATGGGAGGGGAAAAAAGACCCACCAAGAGAAAAAACATCATCTTTGCTTACAATAAACCCGGCCTCTTCTTTTAATTCCTCAATTGCCCTGTTTAATACTCCCTCTAATCCTCTGTCATGCTCTTCCAGAGAGCCTGCAACAGATTCATAAACAAAAGTATAAATTCTGTTGTCTTTTAATGGCAGGGGATAATTTTTCCTGAAATAAATAGTAGGTCTGAATGCCTTTAAAATGCCAACATATACATTTTCATTCTCCCTATAAAAGGGAATTACGGCAACACAGTCATACCCTTTTCTATCAAAAAACTCTATATTGTATTCTCTCGATACTGAATTGTCCTCATAAACATTTTGCAATCTGTATTTATGATGAACAAAAAACGGGTTTTCAAACTGGCTGCAAATTTTATGATTTAGAACTTTTAGTTCTTTAATTTCTTTCACCGTAAATTTTCTCCTTGTATTTAATTATAACAATTAAACACAAAATTGCCCCAATAAAATCTGCCAAAAAATCAAGAAAAGAAAAAGTCCTTCCAGGGACAAAAAACTGATGAAACTCATCACTAAAAGCGAATAGCTCAACAAATAGTAAAATAGAAGGAATATCTTTAAAAAGATAAGAGTAATAAGCAAGAACAGTTAATCCAGAGTATTCAATACAATGCAAAAACAAATCCTGAAAATATATAACATTTTTTAAGTGTAAATTAGGAATTGAGGAGAGATAAAAAATTAATAGTAAATATAAAAAAAATAGGGAGACTATTCTTTTACCCAAAGTATGGATGCCTCGGAAATTGATACATTATGTATGCAAGCATCAGAGCAATTCCAATTAAAAAAAGAAACCATTTAAAAAAATGGCGCACAATATCCTTTTTGGTATCGTTATACAATACCGCGAAAAAAAATGAAATACAAAAAACGTAAATTAACAGATTAAAAAAGTGACTCTTCATAATAAAAAAAGGAAAGTCGCAAAGGAAACCCCTTGCGACTTTATTACTCTTTATCCTCTTTTTCTTCCTTAACTTCTTCAGCTTCTGACTTTTCTTCCTCTTTCTTTTCTGCCTTTGGCTTTCTTCCCCTCTTCTTCTTTGGAGCCTCTTCTTTCACTTCTTCTTTTGTTTCTTCCTTAACTTCTTCTTTAACTTCCTCTTCCACAACAGGTTCTTCTTCAACAACCACTTCACCCTTCAGAATAAGGGATATCTTTGCCATTTCGGCAGCATCACCAGGCCTGTTTCCAAGGAGATAAATCCTTGTATATCCGCCTGGCCTGTCAATAAAAGATTCCCTGTACTCTTTAAAAAGTTTCTTAACAGCTTCTTTGTTTTGAAGCTTTTTGAAAACAAGCCTCTGTGCGTGAGACTGGTCTTCGTGTTTAACCTTGGTAATTATCTTTTCAACATACCTTCTCAATTCTTTTGCTTTAGCCTTTGTGGTAACTATTGACCCATGTTCAATAAGGCTAACCGCAAGGTTCCTGAGAAGCATCTTTCTTTGATTTGTGTTTCTTCCTAATTTTCTGCCTGCTTTTCTATGTCTCATTTCCTACCCCTACTTGTTTTTCTCTAACAAATCTTTTACATCCATACCGAATGTTAAGCCCATACCTTCCAGGACCTTTTTCAATTCGGTAAGAGTAATCTTCCCGAAGTTTTTAATCTTCAACACCTCGGATTCAGTCTTCTGAACAAGTTCACCTATTGTTTTAATACCAGCGTTTTTCAGGCAATTATATGCCCTTACACTTAACTCTAACTCATCAATTGATGTATTTAGCTTTTCAAGAAGCTCATTGTTCTTTTCATCTTCAACCGGTGTCTCTTCAATATCCTCTTCAACTTCCTCAAAGTTAATAAAGAGAGAAAACTGGTCTTTAAGAAGTTTTGCCGCATAAGCAATAGCATCTTCAGGGTGAATAGAACCGTTGGTGTATACTTCCATAACAAGTTTATCGTAATCAGTCCTTCTCCCTACCCTTGCCGGTAACACCTCATAGTGAACCTTTTTTATAGGTGAGTGGGAAGAATCCACCGGGATAAACCCAATAGGTAAATCTTCATCGTGGTTAAACTCAGCAGGAACAAAACCTCTGTTCACCTTCACCCTCATTTCCATATTCAGAGTTACCCCTTTGTCAAGGGTTGCAATGTGAACATTTTTATCAAGAATTTCAACATTAGAGTCTGTTTCAATATCAGCAGAAGTTACCACACCTTCTCCGGTTTTGTTAATCCTGATCATTCTTGGAGCATGCCCGTGCATTTTTAAAGGAATCTTTTTAATATTGAGGATTATATCAGTAACATCCTCAACAATTCCTGGCACAGACATAAACTCATGGGGAACCCCTTCAATTCTGACAGCAGTAATTGCCGCCCCTTCAATTGAAGATAACAAAGTCCTTCTTAAAGCATGCCCTATTGTTGTCCCAAAGCCTCTTTCAAAAGGTTGTGCCTCATACTTTCCATAAGTACCATCTTCATTTACGGAAAGCTGAACAACCTTTTTAGGCATTTGAAAACCGTTTAAAATTTCCATCCCTCACCTCTTAATTACTTAGAGTACAACTCAATGATTAACTGCTCATTGATGTCAAGAGTAATGTCTGCTCTCTTAGGTAGAGATTTAACAACCCCTTTAAATTCTTCTGGTTTAAGTTCAAGCCACTCGGGAATTCCCCTTCCCTTGGCTGTTTTAATAGACTCTTCAATTGAAGGAATCTTTCTTGATTTCTCTTTAACCTCAATCACCTGACCCTCTTTAACAAGGTAAGAAGGGATATCCACCTTTCTCCCGTCAACAAGTATATGCCCATGGTTTACAAGTTGCCTTGCCTGTCTCCTTGAAGTGGCAAAGCCCAATCTGTATACAACATTATCAAGTCTTCTTTCAAGGAATTGCAAAAGAAGTTCACCTGTAACACCTTTTTTCCTTGAAGCCATTTCATAGTATTTTCTAAACTGTTTTTCAAGTACACCGTAAATTCTTTTAACCTTTTCCTTTTCTCTCAACTGAGCAGCGTATCCGATAGGTGGTTTATTCCTCATTCTTCCATGCTGTCCTGGAGGAAAAGGCCTTCTATCAAATGCACATTTATCCTTGAAACAACGTTCTCCTTTAAGAAAAAGCTTCATGCCTTCTCTTCTGCATAATTTACATGCCGGTCCTGTATATCTAGCCAATTTTTGCCTCCTGCACTATATTTAGACTCTTCTCTTTTTAGGTGGTCTGCACCCATTATGAGGAATCGGAGTAACATCTTTAATTGATTTAATCTGCAATCCTGCAGCTGCTAACGCTCTAATTGCTGATTCCCTTCCTACTCCGGGCCCCTTTACTTTTACATCAATACTTCTCATCCCATAATTGTTAACTGCCTGTTCAGCCGCATCTGTTGCAGTAACCTGAGCGGCGTAAGGAGTATTTTTCTTAGACCCTTTAAACTTATTTTTACCGGTTGATGACCAGCACAAAACATTTCCTTCCGGGTCTGTAATTGTAACAATGGTATTGTTAAAAGTTGTCTTAATATTGGCAACCCCGTGAGGGACTTGCCTGTAAACCTTCTTTTTTGTTGATCTTCTTCTCTTCTTAGCCATACCCAATCACCTTCCCTTATTTGCTTTTCTTCTTTTTGCCTATACCGGTACTTCTTTTACCTCTGGCAGTTCTTGCATTGGTATGAGTTCTCTGTCCCCTTACCGGCATTCTTCTTTTGTGCCTTATCCCTCTGTAGCAGTTAATTTCCATAAGCCTTTTGATATCCATAGTAATCTTTTTCCTTAAATCGCCCTCAACAACATACTCATTCTGGATGATTTTGGAAATTGTGTTTACCTCATCCATTGTGAGGTCCTTCATTTTCCTGTTTTTATCAATACCGGCTTTTTCAAGAATTTCGTTGGCTCTTGTTCTACCAATGCCGAAAATGTAGGTTAAAGCAATTTCAGCCCTCTTATTTTCCGGCAAATCTACACCAGCTATTCTAACCAATTGATACCTCCATTACCCTTGTCTTTGTTTGTGCTTGGGGTTTTTACAAATAACCCTTACCACACCTTTTCTTTTAATAATCTTGCAATCTTTGCAAATCTTTTTTACTGAAGGTCTAACTTTCATAACTCACCTCTGTTTAAAATCTGTAAATTATTCTTCCCCTTGTTAAATCATAAGGTGAAATCTCAACCAAAACCTTGTCACCCGGCAAAATTTTGATAAAGTTTTTTCTCATTTTGCCTGAAATATGAGCAAGTAATTGGTGTTTTGTGTCAATCAACTCAACCCTAAACATTGCATTAGGCAGAGCCTCAAGTACAACAGCCTTGACTTCCAAGGTTTCTTTGTTCTTAACCACAACTCAACCTCTACTCACCAATTACCTGGACAATAGATTGTAAAACCTCATTAATATCCCTATTACCGTCAATTTTATATAGAATGCCGCGGTTACGGTAATAGTCCAACAAAACCGCCGTTTTTTCATTATACACGGCGAGTCTGTTTTTTACAACTTCTTCTTTATCGTCATCCCTTTGAATAAGGGGTGTACCACACTTGTCACAAATATTATCCTTTTTTGGAGGATTATACTCAAGGTGGTACATTGCACCGCAATTAGGGCATGTTCTTCTTAAAACAAGCCTTTTTACTATCAACTCCTCAGGCACATAAATATAGATTGCAAAATTGATTTTGTCAACAGTATCTAAAAACTCAGCCTGAGGTATAGTTCTTGGAAAACCATCTAAAATATAGCCTTCTTTACAGTCATCTTTGGCCAATCTCTCTTTAACTATTCCATACATTATTTCATCCGGGACAAGGTCGCCCCTTTCCATTATCTCTTTTGCTTTCAGCCCTAATTCGGTACCTTCAGCTACAGCAGCTCTCAACATATCCCCTGTTGAAATATGGGGTATTCCATATTTTTCAGAAATCAATTTTGCCTGAGTACCCTTTCCAACTCCAGGGGCACCAAGCATGATTATTGACTTCTTCATCTTCTTCCCCTCACTCTGCCCTTTTGCATAATACCGTCATAATGCCTCATTAAGAGATGTGATTCTACCTGACTCACAAATTCCATTGCCACACCTACAACAATGAGCAATGATGTTCCGCCAAAGTAAAAGTTAAAACCTAACCCGTTTTTAATAAATTCAGGAACTACTCTGTCAAGGAAGTCCCCTATAAAAGGAGTTGCCTCAACATGGATACCTGACATTAAAATCATAGGAATAATTGAAACAACAGAAAGGTATATACCACCCCAGAATGTTAACTTTGTAAGAATATCATCAATGTAATCAGCTGTCGCCTTCCCTGGTCTAATCCCTGGGATAAACCCTCCGTACTTTTTCAAATTTTCCGCAGTATCAACCGGGTTAAAAATAATCGCGGTATAGAAAAAGGTAAAGAATATAATTGCTGCAATATAGAGAATGACGTACATAGGCATTCCGTACCCGAAGTAAGATAAAAATTTTGTCAAAGATTGGGAACGGAATATCTTTGCCAGAGTCATTGGAAACATTACAAGTGCCTGAGCAAAGATTATTGGGATAACACCGGATACATTAACCTTTATAGGCAAGTAACTTGCCTGACCGGTATTTCCTCTTAAACCAGATACCCTTCTCGCATAGTGTATTGGGATTCTCCTCTGGCCGCTTTCAAAGAATACAACAAATGCCGTTACAGCAAGCATAAAAGCAAACACAAAGAGAACAACAATTAAACTCTTATCCCCGTTCTTTAAATCAAGCAGTACAGAAACAACAGCCTGAGGCAACCTAACAAGAATACCCCAGTAGATTATCAATGAAATACCGTTTCCAATTCCCCTTTCTGTTATCTGCTCTCCCAACCACATTATTACAAGGGTACCGGTTACAAGGGTTAAAACAGTAAGAAGTTTAAACCCCCAGCCCGGGTTTGTAACAATGTGTGCTCCTGATGGACTCTGTAAAGATTCAAGCAAGGTTGCAATACCGAAAGCCTGCAAAGCAGAAAACACAACAGTTAAATATCTTGTGTACTGGGTTATCTTCTTTCTTCCCTGCTCCCCTTCCTTCTTTAACTGGTCAAGGTAAGGCACCATTACCGTTAAAAGCTCCAATAAAATTGAAGCAGTAATGTAGGGCATAATACCTAAAGCAAAGATTGAAGCGTTTTTAAACGCTCCACCAGAAAACAAATCAAGAAAACCTAACACTGTACTCTTTTGAGAATCAAACCACTCAAGCAGTGCCGACAAATCAATAGCTGGAATTGTAATGTGAGCTCCTAACCTGTAGATAAAAAGCATTGCAAAAGTAAATATCAATCTTTTACGGAGCTCTTCAATTTTCCAGATATTTCTAAATGTCTCCATCACGGCTCAAGTACCTCACACTTTCCGCCCGCTTTTTCAATTTTTTCACGGGCTGATTTACTGAACTTATGGGCTCTTACAGTAACAGGCCTGTTTATTTCACCGTTACCTAAAATCTTAATACCGTCTTTAATGTCTTTAACTATTCCTTTGTTTATAAAATCATCTACAGTAATAACATCCTGGTTCTCAAAAAGTGCAAGCATTGTGAGATTAATTCCAACATATTCCTTCTTGAAAGGATAGTTAGAAAATCCCCTCTTAGGGAGCCTTCTAACAAGTGGCATCTGCCCACCTTCAAAACCAAACCTTCTTGAGTAACCTGAACGGGATTTCTGCCCTTTATGACCTCTTCCCGCTGTTTTGCCTTTTCCTGAGCCGGGGCCTCTTCCAACCCTTATCTTCCTGCGGGTTGCACCCTCATTCGGTCTAATTTCATTTATTTTCATCTTGCACTCCTTTAATCAACTTCTTTTTCTTCAAGAATTTCTACAAGATGAGGTATTTTGTTGATCTGCCCTCTAATTTCAGGGACATCATCAACCACCCTTACCTGATTTAATTTTCTAAATCCCAAACTTTTGAGAATTCTTTTGTGTTTTTCAGGGCGGCCGATACCGCTTCTAATTTGCTTTATAACCAATACCTTCTTGCCCATTATTCACCACCCTCTTCTCTTTCTTTTTCCCTGGCTGAACCAAACCTCATTTCCATAATTTCTTCAGGATATTTAAGCTGTTTCAAAGCATCAATAGTCGCCTTAACAACATTATGAGGATTGGTTGAGCCATAACACTTTGTAACAATATCCTTAATACCTGCAGATTCAACAACCGCTCTAACAGTTGCCCCTGCAATAACTCCGGTACCAGGTTTTGCTGGTTTCAACATAACCCTTGATGCACCGAAGTGTCCCCAAACTTCATAAGGAATAGTGTGGTTTACAATAGGGACTTCAATAAGGTTTTTCTTAGCCTTTTTAATCCCTTTTCTGATTGCGGCAGGTACTTCAAGGGCTTTTCCTAAACCATAGCCAACTTTGCCCTTTTCGTCACCGACAACACAAAGAGCGTTGAAGCTAAAGTTTTTACCACCCTTAACAACCTTTGTAACCCTGCCGATATAAACCACTCTATCAACAAATTCGTCCTGTGTCTGGCTGATGTTAACCAACTGCCCCTCCTATATTTAGAATTTTAATCCTTTTTCTCTTGCTGCATCTGCAAGGGCTTTAACTCTTCCGTGATAGATATATCCGCCCCTGTCAAAAACAACCTTGTCAATACCCTTTTCAAGCAGCCTTTCAGCGATTAATTCGCCTACCTTTTTGGCAGCCTCAACATTCCCACCGTAATTCACTTTGCCTTTAAGCGCCTTATCCATTGTTGATGCAGCGGCAATTGTTACCCTTTTATCATCATCAATTGCCTGCACATAGATATGTTTAAGGCTTTTGTAAACTGCCAATCTTGGTCTTTCAGCAGTGCCATGAATCTTGGCTCTTATTCTCTTTTTTATATGCAATCTTCTTTCATTACGAGACTTAAACCTCATCTCATCCCCCTATTATTTACCTGTCTTACCCTGTTTGAGGATAATTTGTTCGTCTACATACCTTACGCCTTTGCCTTTGTATGCGTCAGGCTCTCTAAACCTTCTAATTACAGCGGCTACTTCTCCAACCTTCTGCTTATCGTATCCTTCAACAGTGATGATATTCTGTTTTGCATCAACAGAGATTTCTATGCCGTCAGGAATATTGAAATTAATGGGATGAGAATACCCCAAATTTAACTCTAACACTCTGCCTTTTAAAGCAGCTTTATAACCTGTACCAATAATCTGAAGTTGTTTTTTAAACCCTTGAGTTACTCCTATAACCGAATTGTTTAAAAGCGCCCTTGTTAAGCCGTGAAAACTTTTAGTTTGTTTGTCTTCAGACTGCCTTTTAACATAAATTGTGTTTTCTTCAAGGGTAACTTCTATCTTTGGAGGTACAGGGGTTTTTAATACCCCTTTGGGCCCTTTAACTTCTACTTCATTTGGTTTAATGGTGACCTGAACTCCGGCTGGAACCGGGATTGGTTTTACTCCTATCCTTGACATAATTTCCTCCCGCTACCAAACCCTGCAAATAACTTCGCCGCCAACGCCAAGTTCTTTTGCTTTTTTACTGGTTACTACCCCTTTTGAGGTGGAAACAATTGCAATTCCATAGCCACCTAAAACCTCAGGCAACTCATCTACGCCCTTATAAACCCTTCTTGAAGGCTTGGAAACCCTTTCAATTCCGTGAATTACAGGTTCGTCTTTGTGATACTTTAGATAGATAACAATCTTTTCTTTGCCTTCATCATTAACAACCTTGAAGTTTTTAATATATCCTTCTTCCTTTAAGATTTCAGTTATAGTCTTCTTCATCCTGGAAGAAGGCACTTCTACCTTTTCATGCTTTGCCATAATAGCATTTCTTACTCTTGTTAACATATCTGCAATAGGATCAGTATACATGCCTTCACTCCTTTACCAACTTGCTTTTCTTACGCCGGGCAACAGCCCTTCGTTTGCCAATTTTCTTAAACAAATTCTGCAAAGCCCAAACTTTCTATAGTAAGCTCTGGGTCTTCCACAAATTTTACAACGATTTTTCTGCCTAACTTTAAACTTAGGCTTTTTATTTGCCTTTGCTATACTTGCAGTTCTTGCCATACCTACTCCTTACTATTTTCTAAACGGCATTCCGAGGTATTCAAGAAGTTTTTTCGCTTCCTCGTCAGTTTTTGCCGTTGTTACAATAGTGATATTCAATCCCCTTGGAACATCAACCTTGTTGTAATCAACTTCAGGGAAAATCAACTGGTCTTTAATTCCTATGGTGTAGTTTCCCCTTCCATCAAATGCATTTGGGTTTAAACCCCTGAAGTCCTTGATTCTTGGAATATCAATGTTAATCAACTTGTCTAAAAAGTGAAACATTCTATCGCCCCTTAAGGTTACCCTGCAACCAATGGGCATACCTTCTCTTAATTTAAATGCAGCGATAGACTTTTTAGCCCTTGTAATTACTGCCCTCTGCCCAGCAATCATAGTAAGGGTTTCAGCAGCAATATCAAGGGTTTTCATATTCTGGGCACCTTCACCTACGCCCATATTGAGAGACACTTTCTCAATCTTGGGCACCTGATGAATGTTCTTGTATCCGAAGTCTTTCATTAACTTCGGTACAACTTCATTCTTATATTTCTCTAACAACCTTGACATACTTCACTCCTACGCTTTGTCAATCATTCCATTGCATTTTTTACAAATTCTAACCCTTTTGCCATCTTTCAATTCTTTTCTACCAACCCTTGTGGGTTTCCCGCATTCAGGACAAATTACCATAACATTTGAGATGTGAATAGGCGCTTCCATTTCTTCAATTCCACCCTGAATTCCTGCGCCTGGATTTGGTCTTACATGCTTTTTAACATAATTGATTCCTTCAACCAAAACCCTCTCTTTCTTCAAATCCACATCAAGCACAATGCCGGTTTTACCTTTGTCTTTTCCGGCAAGGATTAAAACTTTATCCTTTTTCTTTACCTTAGCCTTTCTCAACATAGTGCACCTCTTACAGAACCTCAGGAGCAAGGGAAACTATTTTCATAAAACCTTTTTCCCTTAACTCTCTGGCAACAGGCCCGAAAACACGGGTACCTATTGGTTCATTTTCGTTGTTAATCAAAACAGCTGCATTTTCATCAAATCTAATATAGCTTCCGTCTTTTCTTCTAATTTCTTTTCTCTGCCTTACAATGACAGCCTTAACCTTTTTTACCTTTTTCTCATTCCAGGAAGGTGACGCTTCTTTAACGGAAGCCCTGATTATATCACCTACTTTTGCATACTGCCCGACATTTGAACCAATCGGGTGAATGCACATAATCTTTTTAGCACCTGAATTATCTGCAACTTTTAGAATAGTTCCCATCTGTATCATAGCCTACCCCTCTCACACAAATTAAAGTTTTTCTGCTCTTTCAAGTATCCTCTTCAAGCGCCATCTTTTCCTTTTGCTTAAAGGCCTTGACTCAATAATTTCAACCTTATCCCCGATACCACACTCATTGTTCGGGTCATGAGCCATATACTTTTTAGACCTTTTGATGTACTTCTTATAAAGAGGATGCATAACAAGTGTTTCTACTTTTACGACAATAGATTTGTCCATCTTGTCGCTTACCACTTCACCGATTAACACTTTCCTATTTTGCATCGTTTAATCTCCTTTTTTCACTGAGAATTGTGTAAAGCCTCGCAATTTCTTTTTTTGTCTGCCTTAACTTTGAAGTGTTTTCAAGTTGCCCCAAAGCATGCTGAAAACGAAGCTTAAACAACTCCTGCTTTTTATCCGCCACTAAAGCCTCTATTTCCTGAATTGTTAACTCTCTTATCTCTTTTGCTCTCATCTCAAGCCTCCCTACTTCATTCTCTCTACAAACTGGGTTTTTATAGGAAGCTTAGCAGCAGCAAGCTCAAAGGCTCTGTGTGCAAGCTCTTTGGGAACTCCCTCAATTTCAAAGAGCACCTTACCTGGCTTAACAACAGCAACCCAGCCTTCGGGAGAACCTTTACCTTTACCCATTCTTGTTTCAGCAGGCTTTTTGGTGTAAGGCTTATCAGGGAACATTCTAATCCAGATTTTTCCACCTCTTTTTACATGCCTTGTGATTGCAATACGGGCAGCCTCAATTTGCCTGTTTGTTATCCAGGCACTTTCAAGAGCCTGAAGCCCGTATTCTCCGAAAGCAACGGTAGTGCCCCTTGTTGCCTTACCCTTTACTCTGCCTTTTTGTTGTTTTCTATACTTAACTTTCTTTGGCATTAACATGAGTATCCTCCACTACTTAGCCTTTTTAACGGCTTTTTTCTCCGGTTTAACAGGCAACTTCTCACCTTTGTTAATCCACACTTTAACACCGATAACACCGTAAGTTGTCATTGATTCTGCAAAGCCGTAATCAATATCCGCTTTTAAGGTTGAGAGAGTAACTCTTCCAGCAGAATACTCTTCTGAACGAGCAATATCTGCTCCACCTAATCTGCCGGATACCTTAATTTTAATCCCCTCAACACCCTTTTTTAAAGCAGCTTCCTGCGCCCTCTTCATTGCTTTTCTAAATGCAACTCTTCTCTCAAGCAAAGAAGCAATCTGCTCTGCAACAAGCTGTGCATCTGTTTCTGGGTTTTTAACCTGCTCTACATTAACAAAAACATCTTTTTTATTCAGCTTTTTCTGAATTTCTTTTTTTAAATTCTCAACTTCGGCACCCTTCCTGCCAATAACAATACCAGGTTTTGCGGTATGTATGTTGATTGTGATTTTATCTACAGCTCTCTCTATTTCAATAGAAGAAATACCTGCATGATAAAGTCTTTTCTTTAGCCAATTTCTCAAAGCCAGGTCTTCCTGAAGGAAATCGTGATATTCTTTCTCAGCATACCACCTTGATTTCCAATTTTTATTGAATCCCAGCCTAAATCCATAAGGATGTACTTTTTGACCCACCATTCACCTCCAATTACTCTTTCACATCCAATTCAATGGTGATATGTGAATATCTTTTTAAAATCCTGACTGCTCTCCCCATTGCTGCAGGTCTGATCCTTTTAAGCATAGGCCCTTTGTCAACAAATGCCTTGCTTACATAAAGGGTGTCAACATCGATTGCTTCATTTTTGTTTTCTGCATTTGCAATAGCAGACTTTAAAACCTTCTCAACCCTTTTTGCATATGCTTTGGGAGAAGTTCCCAATATTGCAAGTGCTTCGTTAACATTTTTCCCTCTAATAGCATTGACAACAATTCTCATTTTCTGAGGAGAACCTTTAATATACTTTCCAACTGCTTTTGCTATCATGGCTTACCCCTACTTCCTTTTTGAACCTTTGTCTTTGCCGGCGTGTCCCCTGAATGTCCTTGTTGGGGAAAATTCGCCTAATTTGTGTCCAACCATGTTTTCATCCACATATACAGGGATAAACTTCTTTCCGTTGTATACCGCAAAGGTCAACCCAATCATTTCTGGAATAATGGTTGACCTGCGAGACCAGGTTTTTATTACCGCTTTACTACCAGTCTCTTTAGCCTTTTGAACCTTCTTCAAAAGGTGGTCGTCTACAAAATATCCTTTTTTTAACGATCTACCCATCTATATCCTCCACCTTATGCTTTCCTTCTTCTTACAATGTACTTATCGGTTCTGTGATTTTTCTTCCTGGTTCTGTAACCCTTTGTTGGCCATCCCCATGGTGAGCATGAAGGTCTTCCACCAGAAGTTCTACCTTCACCACCACCCATTGGGTGATCAATCGGGTTCATTGCAACACCTCTAACATGAGGTCTTCTGCCTAACCACCTGCTTCTTCCTGCTTTTCCAATTTTAATGTTTTCATGTTCCTGATTACTTACCTGCCCAATAGTTGCTCTGCAATTAACATGAACAAGTCTTACTTCACCTGAAGGAAGTCTCAAGTGTGCATAGTCTCCCTCTTTTGCTAAAAGCTGAGCATATGTACCAGCACTTCTACATAATTGGGCACCTTTACCAATCTTTAACTCAACATTGTGAATCAAGGTACCTACCGGAATGCTTTTTAAAGGAAGGGTATTACCAACCATAATGTCAACATTTTCTCCCGACATTATGGTATCACCTACCTTTAAACCTTCCGGAGCAATAATGTACCTCTTTTCTCCATCGGCATAAACCACCAAAGCGATCCATGCCGACCTGTTTGGGTCATACTCTATAGACACGACTTTTGCGGGAATATTGTCTTTATTTCTCTTAAAATCAATTATTCTGTAAAGCCTTTTGTGACCGCCACCTCTAAACCTGACCGTAACTCTTCCAAGATTATTTCTGCCACCCTTAGAATGTAAAGGTTCGGTTAATGATTTTTCAGGCTCTTTCTTAGTGAGCACAGAAAAATCTGCAACCGTCATAAACCTTCTTGAAGGGGTATATGGTTTAAACTTTTTCAACGCCATAGCTCACTCTCCTAAACATTATCAAAGAAGTCTATCTTCTTTTCTTTATCGGCAAGGTACACAATAGCCTTTTTCCAGTCTCTTCTTTTACCTTCAAATCTGCCTAATCTCTTTTTCTTACCTTTTACATTAACTGTCCTGACCGATTTAACTTTAACACCAAAAATCTTTTCCACAGCCTTCTTAATCTGAGGTTTTGTAGCATCCTTTGCAACCTCAAAAGTATAAGCGTTTTCCCTTTCCTGAAGGAAGGTGCTCCTCTCGGAAAGAATCGGCCTCAAAATGATATCGTATTCGGTTCTCATCCGAGCACCTCCTCTATTTTCTTTAAACCATCAAGGCTTACAAGAACATAGTCATACTTCATTAAATCAAATACATTTAAATCAGTTGCCACAAGGGATTTTAATCTCGGGATATTCCTTGAAGAAAGATAGAGGTTTCTATTTAAATTTCCGTCTATCAAGAGCCCTGAATCAACATTTAACCCTTTGATTACTTTGTCATAAACAAGTTTTGTTTTTGGCTGTTCAATTTCAAACTTGTCAACAACAACAAGCTTTTCATTTCTAAGCTTGTCAGAAAGGAGCATTTTTACAGCTTTTCTTCTCTTTTTCTTTGGAAATTTAACAGAAAAATCCCTTGGCTGTGGCCCATGAACAGTTCCGCCACCTACCCATAAAGGAGACCTTATACTTCCATGCCTTGCTCTACCTGTACCTTTTTGTCTCCAGGGTTTCTTTCCTCCACCACTTACATCTTTTCTATTCTTTGCAGAGGCAGTCCCTACCCTTCTATTTGCAAGGGTTGCATTCAAAGCCTCCCAAACAAGGTGTTCGTTTAACTCTACCTCAAAAATTGAAGGATTGAGTTCCACCTCATCAACAACCTGGTTGTCTAAATTTATTACTTTCACCTTAGCCATAACCTACCCCACTTAAGCCTTATTTATGAAAACATAGCTGCCACGACTTCCGGGGACAGCACCTTTTACAATTAAAAGGTTATTTTCTTTATCAATACCCACAACTTTCAAACCCTTAACAGTTACCTTCTTATTCCCCATCTGTCCAGGAAGTTTTTTCCCAGGGAAAACCCTTGAAGGCCATGCACATTGTCCAATTGAACCGGGTGCTCTGTGGAACATAGAACCGTGAGTTGCTCTACCGCCGCCAAAGCCATGTCTTTTCATTACGCCCTGGAAACCTTTTCCCTTTGATTTTCCGGTAATATCTACCTTTTCTACACCTTCAAAAATTTCAACAGTTACCTTCTGTCCCGGCTCGACTGCATCTCCTCCGTTAGGCTTAAACTCTTTTAAAACCCTCACAGCACCTACTCCAGCTTTTTCAAGGTGTCCCTTAATAGGCTTTTTTATATTTTTCGGGTTTATTTTTTCAACAAGACCTAACTGAACGGCTTCATAGTTGTCTTTATCCTTTGTTTTTACCTGAACAACAACACATGGACCCGCTTTTATCAAAGTCACAGGGATAAGCTTTCCATTTTCATCAAATACCTGTGACATTCCGATTTTTTTACCAATAAGTCCGTTAACCATAACATCTTCCTCCAAATTCAACTGCAACATTTAATTAATTCTTCTTTTCCGTAGCCTTAATCTCCACATTTACTCCTGCCGGGAGCTCAAGCTTCATTAAAGCTTCAATTGTATTCTCCGTCGGCTCAAGTATATCAATCAATCTTTTATGCACTCTGATTTCAAACTGCTCTCTTGATTTCTTATTTACATGCGGAGACCTGATTACGGTAAATCTTGATATTTCGGTAGGAAGAGGGATAGGCCCTGAAACTTCAGAGCCTGTCCTCTTCGCCGTTTCCACAATTTCAGATGTAGATTGATCTAACACCCTGTGATCATACGCCTTCAGTCTAATTCTTATTCTATCGCTTTTCATAAATCAATCTCCATTACTCAATAATTTTTGTAACTGTTCCTGCTCCAACAGTTCTTCCACCTTCTCTGATTGCGAATCTTAAACCCTGCTCCATTGCAATCGGAGTGATGAGTTCTACCTTGATTGTCAGGTTGTCGCCAGGCATTACCACTTCTCTTCCGTCTGGTAATTCTATTGTTCCTGTTACGTCTGTTGTCCTGAAGTAGAATTGTGGCCTGTAGCCTGCTCTGAATGGCTTGTGTCTTCCACCTTCTTCTTTGGTAAGGATGTATACTTCGCCTTCGAATTTGGTGTGCGGTGTGATTGTTCCAGGTTTTGCCACTACCTGTCCTCTTTCTACTTCTCTCTTGTCTGTTCCCCTGAGTAAGAGTCCTACGTTGTCTCCTGCTTCTCCTCTGTCAAGGATTTTTCTGAACATTTCTACGCCTGTTACTACTCTTTTGATTGTCGGCCTGATTCCTACGATTTCTACTTCTTCACCTGTTGTGATTACGCCTCTTTCTATTCTTCCTGTTACAACTGTTCCTCTTCCGGAGATTGAGAATACGTCTTCTATTGGCATTAAGAATGGTTTGTCTACGTCTCTTTCTGGTAGTGGGATGAATTCGTCTACTGCGTCCATGAGTTCAAGGATTGGGCCGCAGTTTGGGCATTCTCTTTTTCCACAGGAGCATTCAAGTGCTTTTAAGGCACTGCCTTTGATTACTGGTACTTCGTCTCCAGGGAATTGGTATTCGTTGAGAAGCTCTCTTACTTCCATTTCTACTAATTCAATGAGTTCCGGGTCGTCTACCATGTCTACTTTGTTTAAGAATACTACTATGTATGGTACGTTAACTTGCCTTGCAAGTAGTATGTGTTCTCTTGTCTGGGGCATTGGACCGTCGTATGCTGATACAACTAAGATTGCCCCGTCCATCTGTGCTGCACCGGTGATCATGTTTTTTACGTAGTCTGCGTGGCCAGGGCAGTCAACGTGTGCATAGTGCCTTTTTTCTGTTTCGTATTCTACATGCGCAGTGTTGATGGTGATTCCTCTTGCCTTTTCTTCTGGCGCGTTGTCAATTTCATCAAATGACTTGGGCTGTACTGTTCCCAAGTAGTTAGCAAGCACATTGGTGATTGCCGCTGTCAGGGTTGTTTTTCCGTGGTCAACGTGACCAATTGTTCCTATGTTTACGTGCGGTTTCGTTCTTTCAAATTTTTCCTTTGCCATAAATTACCTCCTAATTTTTTATGCTTCGCCTATAATTTTTTCAGCAATAGATTTTGGAACCTCTTCATACCTTGCAAACTGCATTACATAAGAAGCCCTTCCCTGACTCAAAGACCTCAAGACAGTTGCATATCCGAACATTTCGGCGAGAGGCACATAGGCTTTTATAATCTGCAAGCCGCCCTTTGATTCAAGGTTAGCAACCCTACCTCTTCTTGAATTCAAGTCACCCATAACATCCCCTAAATACTGTTCAGGAGTGGTAACTTCAACTTCCATAATTGGCTCAAGGAGATAAGGATCGGCTTTTCTCGCTGCGTTTTTAAATGCCAGCGAGGCACAGATCTTAAAAGCCATTTCAGAGGAGTCAACTTCGTGGTAAGAACCGTCATAGAGAGTGACTTTCACATTTGTCACTTCATATCCGGCCAATACCCCGGTCTCCATAGCCTCTAAAATACCCTTTTCAATAGGCTTGATGTATTCCCTTGGGATTACACCACCTGTTATCTCATCAACAAACTTAAAGTGGTCTTCAGGATACGGCTCAAGCCTTATTTTGACATGACCGTATTGACCTTTACCACCAGTTTGTTTGATGTATTTCTCTTCATGCTCAACAGATTTCTTAATAGATTCCCTGTAAGCAACCTGAGGCTGACCTACGCTAGCCTCCACTTTAAATTCCCTCATAAGCCTGTCAACAATAATCTCAAGGTGCAATTCACCCATACCGGAAATAATTGTCTGACCTGTCTCTTTATCAACATGAACTTTAAAAGTTGGGTCTTCCATAGCAAGCTTCTGTAATGCAGCGCCTAACTTTTCCTGATCCGCCTTTGTTTTTGGCTCAATAGCAACAGAGATTACCGGTTCGGGAAATTCCATTGATTCAAGGATAATAGGATGTTTCTCATCACAGATTGTGTCTCCAGTCGTAACTCCTTTCAAACCGACAACTGCAGCAATATCCCCTGCCCAAACTTCTTTAATTTCTTCTCTCTTATTCGCGTGCATTTTAAGAAGTCTTCCAACCCTTTCCTTTTTACCAGAGTTGGCATTGTAAACATAACTTCCGCTTTCAAGATGACCTGAATATACCCTGATAAACACAAGCTGACCAACATACGGGTCTGTCATTATCTTAAATGCAAGAGCGCAGAAAGGCGCATCGTCCTTTGTCTCTCTGATAATTTCTTCCCCGGTGTTTGGGTCAATACCCTGAACCGGAGGAATATCCAACGGGCTGGGCATATAGTCAACAATTGCATCAAGTAAAGGCTGAACACCCTTGTTTTTAAACGCTGTACCACAAAGTACAGGGGTAAAGTAAAGGTTAATTGTTCCCTTCCTTATACCATCTTTAATCTCATCAATTGTTAACTCTTCTCCTTCAAGGTATTTCTCCATATATTCATCACAGGTTTCAGCCGCCGCCTCAATTACCTTTGCCCTGTACTCTTCAGCCATTTCCTTCATATCTTCCGGGATATCATGAACTTCATATTCAGCACCCAATGTTTCATCTTTATATTTATATGCCTTCATCTCAACAAGATCTATAACTCCGGTAAAGGTATCTTCTTTACCCCATGGTAATTGAAGAGCAACAGGCCTTGCGTTTAATTTTTCTTCCATCTGATCCATGCAACCAAAGAAATCTGCTCCCTGCCTGTCCATTTTATTAACAAAAGCAATTCTTGGAACTCTATACTTATCAGCCTGTCTCCAGACTGTCTCAGATTGAGGCTGAACACCTCCCACAGCGCAAAAAACAGCAACTGCTCCGTCAAGAACCCTTAAGCTTCTTTCAACCTCAGCAGTAAAATCAACGTGTCCCGGAGTATCAATTATATTAATTCTATAGTTTTTCCAGAAACAGGTGGTTGCAGCAGAGGTAATCGTAATCCCTCTTTCCTGCTCCTGCACCATCCAATCCATTTGAGCAGTGCCTTCATGCACTTCTCCTATCTTATGGCTTACGCCGGTATAGTACAGAATGCGTTCTGTAGTAGTAGTTTTTCCGGCGTCAATATGAGCCATAATACCGATATTTCTTATCCTTTCAAGTGGTACTAACCTCGCCACAACTTTCTCCTTTTTAGACTAAAAGTGTTACTTTAAATTTTTGATTGTCAAAGATATCGCTTAACTTACCAGCGATAGTGAGCAAAAGCCTTGTTGGCTTCTGCCATTCTGTGAACATCTTCTTTTTTCTTAATAGCAGCACCTTCATTTTTAGATGCCGCAATAAGTTCCGCTGCAAGCCTTTGAACCATAGTTTTTTCTCCTCTTGCTCTTGCAGCAGCAACTAACCAACGCATGCTCAGGGAGAGCTGCCTTCTGGGGTTTACTTCAATTGGTACCTGGTAGGTTGCCCCTCCTACCCTTCTTGATTTGGTTTCCACAAGCGGCTTTGCATTTTCAACAGCCTGCTTGAAAACCTTCAGAGGTTCTTCCCCTGTCTTTTCCTTGATTAAATCAAGTGCACCGTAAAAGATTTTTGCGGCAACACTTTTTTTACCATCATACATCAATTTGTTAATAAACCTTGTTACCATCTCACTGTTGTAAACAGGATCAGGCATTACCTCTCTTACTAATTCACCTCTTTTCCTTCTTGGCATACCTCACTCCTCACTTAGCTGCTTTCGGTCTCTTAACACCGTATTTAGATCTTGAGGTTAATCTTCCTTCAACACCCTGTGCATCAAGAGTACCACGAATAATGTGGTAACGAACACCTGGTAAATCCTTAACCCTACCGCCTCTAATTAAAACAACTGAGTGCTCCTGCAAATTATGCCCGATACCGGGAATGTAGGCTGTTACCTCAAACCCATTTGTCAACCTTACCCTTGCCACCTTTCTGATAGCAGAGTTAGGTTTTTTTGGGGTTGTTGTATAAACCCTTGTACAAACCCCTCTTCTCTGGGGGCATCTTGTCAATGCAGGAGACTTTGTTTTTGTTTTAATTTTTTGTCTTCCTTTTCTGACTAATTGGTTAATTGTCGGCAATTCCTCACTCCTTTATTTTTATTTTTTCCAGTTAATACACAAAACTCCACAAAGCAAATTGAATTCTAACAAAACCTGAACGCACAAGTCAACTTTTTTTTACTTCAAAATTTTATTTTTACTCTATTCCGAGACTTTTTTTAGCCTGCTCCTCTGCTTTTTCTTCAGATTCAATCTCTTTAATAGTCTCATCCTCTTCAATTTCAAAGTCATGATAAGCGTAAAATCCTGTTCCTGCCGGTATCAATTTTCCTAAAATCACATTTTCTTTCAAGCCGTGAAGGTAATCAATTCTCCCTTCAACACTTGCATCTGTGAGAACCTTAGTTGTTTCCTGGAAAGAAGCGGCTGAAATAAAACTATCTGTGTTCAATGCCGCCTTGGTGATACCCAACAGCAACTGCCTACCCTTTGCAGGCTTTTTGCCTTCAGCAAGTAACTGGTCATTAACTGCCTGGAATTTAAACTTATCAACTTTATCACCCACAACAAATTCTGAATCACCCGGATCAACAACCTCAATCCACCTCATCATCTGCCTGATTATAATCTCAATGTGCTTGTCATTAATTGAAACACCCTGGTTTCTGTAAACTTCCTGAATTTCATTGATAAGAAATTTCTGTAATTCTTTGGCACCTAAAACATGAAGTATATCATGCGGGTTGATAGGACCATCAATTAATGGTTCACCAGCCATAATTTCATCCCCGTCGTTAAAGTGAATGTACTTACCTTTAGGGATATTGTATTCCTTCTTATCGCCGGTAGGAGATTCAACATAGATTTTCCTGTAACCTCTAACAATCTTTCCGTACCTTACCACACCATCAATCTCAGAGATAATAGCGTAATCCCTTGGCTTTCTTCCCTCAAAAAGGTCAACAACCCTTGGAAGACCGCCTGTAATATCCATTGTTTTAGTGGTATCTCTCGCAATTTTAGCAAGTGTAGTTCCAGCTGAAATATACTGCCCTTCGTCAACAACAATAATTGAACCTGTTGGCAGCGGATATTTAGCAATTGCTTCCCTGTCTTCATTTCTCAAAATTATCATTGGCTGAATTTTCTCATCAGGGCATTCAATAATCTTCATTCTGGTAAAACCTGTTGTCTCATCAACATCTTCAACCATTGTCAGGCCTTCTTTAACATCTCTAAAATCAACATATCCTGATTTATCAGCAACAATAACAAATGAGAATGGATCCCATTCAGCAATTAATTGCCCTTCTTCAACAGGCTGTCCATCTTTTACAAAAACCTTTGCACCGGTTACAAGGTTGTACTTTTCTCTCTCATTTCCTTCATCATCAACAATTGCAATATAACCTTTCCTTGAGAGAACAACAAGGGTGCCATCTTCTGCTTCAACATAAGAAATGTTAACAAATTTAATTGTACCTTTTCTCCCGGCTTCATGTTTGGAATGCTCTGCAACTCTGGAAGCTGTTCCACCAACGTGGAAAGTTCTCATTGTCAACTGGGTGCCAGGTTCACCAATTGATTGAGCAGCAATTACTCCAACAGCCTCACCTAACTCAACAAGCTTACCTGTTGCAAGGTTTCTTCCATAACATTTTCTGCAAACACCTTCTCTTGACTCACAGGTTAAAACAGACCTGATTCTTACCTTCTCAATACCAGCATTCTCTATTGCTTCAGCAAGAGGCTCGGTAATTTCCTCGCCAGCAGGAACTATCAATTCATTTGTATATGGATCTACAATATCTTCAAGAGCAACCCTACCTACAATTCTCTCTCTTAAAGGAACCTTTACTTCACCCTGGTCAATTAGAGCTGTAATCCAGATTCCGTCAAGTGTTCCGCAGTCTTCTTCCCTTACAATAACATCCTGAGCTACATCAATAAGCCTTCTTGTTAAGTAACCTGAGTCTGCTGTTTTCAACGCAGTATCTGCAAGACCTTTTCTTGCTCCGTGGGTTGACACAAAGTACTGCAATACAGATAAACCCTCTTTAAAGTTTGCAGTAATTGGGGTTTCAATAATTTCACCTGATGGTTTAGCCATCAATCCCCTCATTCCAGCAAGCTGTCTAATCTGCTGTTTAGAACCCCTTGCACCGGAATCTGCCATAATGTAAATTGGATTAAGGAATTCTCCCTCTTCATTTGCCTTTTCAAGGTCTTTCATCATCTCTTCAGCAACCTTGTCTGTAATATCTCCCCAGAATTTAATTATTTTATTATATCTTTCAGATGCCTCAATCTGCCCCTGCTGGTACATCTCTTCAATCTTTGCAATTTCCTTTGGAGCTTCTTCTAAAATCTTTTTCTTTGCCTCAGGAACAATAATATCGTCCATACCAAAGGATATTCCCCCCTTTGTTGCATAGTAAAATCCTGTTTTCTTAATTTCATCAAGAATTTCTACTGTTTTTTCCCTATCAAGGGTTTTGTATGCAAGTGAAACAAGGCTTCCCAACCCTTTCTTTTTAAGTAATCCGTTTACAAATGGGAGGTATCCTTTTAAGGCTTCATTAAAAAGTATTCTTCCCGGTGTTGTTTCAATAAGTTTGTTTTCAACATACTCCACATCCATTTCTACAAGATTTTGCGGGTCTCTTGCCTTTGATGTTTCAAGTATCTTACCTGTATACCTAACCTTAATTCTTGCGTGAATATCAACAAAACCTGCCTCATAGGCAGCAAGCGCTTCATGAAAATCTGAAAAAACCTTGCCCTCTCCTTTTCTGTTTTTCCTCATTACCGTCAGGTAATAAGAACCTAAGACTATATCCTGGGTTGGAGTTACAATAGGCCTTCCAGATGCAGGTGAAAGAAGGTTGTTTGAAGATAGCATTAAAACAACCGATTCAAGCTGTGCTTTAGGAGACAAAGGCACATGAACAGCCATCTGGTCTCCATCAAAATCTGCGTTAAATGCTGTACATACAAGAGGATGAAGTTTTATTGCCTTACCCTCTATTAATACAGGATAGAACGCCTGAATTGAAAGCCTGTGAAGTGTTGGAGCCCTGTTTAAAAGGACAGGGTGCCCGGTGATAACATCTTCAAGCACATCCCAAACTTCCGGCTTTTCAAGTTCAACCATCTCTTTGGCTTCTTTAATGGTTTTTGCATAGCCTCTTTTTTCAAGCTCGTGGAAGATAAAGGGCTTAAACAATTCAATAGCCATTTTTTTAGGCAATCCACACTGATTAAGTTTAAGTTCAGGGCCTATAACAATAACTGTTCTTCCTGAGTAGTCAACCCTCTTTCCTAAAAGGTTTTGCCTAAATCTACCCTTTTTCCCTTTCAGGTTATCTGCAAGAGACTTAAGGGGTCTATCATTGGAACCCTTAACTACCTTGCCCATTCTTCCGTTGTCAAAAAGAGCATCAACTGCTTCCTGAAGCATCCTCTTTTCATTTCTCATAATAACTTCAGGAGCCCTCAATTCAATGAGTTTTTTAAGCCTTGTATTTCTATTTATTACCCTTCTGTAAAGATCGTTTAAATCTGAAGTGGCAAACCTTCCACCATCTAATGGAACAAGAGGTCTGTATTCGGGAGGAATTACCGGTATAACATCTAAAATCATATATTCAGGCTTGTTGCCTGATTTCCTAAATGCATCTACAATTTTCAACCTTTTAGCAATTTTTATCTTTTTTTGCTCAGATGTTTCGTTAAGCATATCGTATCTAAGCTCTACTGCTAATTCTTCAATGTTCAAGTCTTCTAAAAGCCTCTTTATAGCCTCTGCTCCCATTCCAACTTCAAAGCTTCCACTACCATACTCTTCAAGAGCTTTTCTGTATTCATCCTCACTTAACAACTGCTTGTATTCAAGGTTTGTGGTTCCTGGGTCAAGAACAATATAACTTTCAAAATAAAGAACCTTTTCAACATTTCTCAAAGTAATATCAAGGAGAGTTCCAATTTTGGAAGGAAGCGCTTTTAAAAACCAGATATGGGAAACAGGGGCAACAAGCTCTATTCTACCCATTCTTTCTCTTCTTACCTTTGATAATGTAACCTCAACGCCACATTTATCACACACAATTCCCTTATATCTTGGTTTTTTGTACTTTCCACATAAGCATTCGTAATCGTTTATTGGACCGAAAATTTTTGCACAAAACAGACCATCTTTTTCAGGTTTGAATGTTCTGTAATTTATTGTTTCCGGTTTTGTGACCTCTCCGTAAGACCACTCTCTTATATCCTCTGGAGAGGCTATTCCTATTTTAATATTCTTTATGTGGTTAATTGAAAAATCACCACCAATATTGCTTCCCGGTTTATGTTGCTTTTCCACAATATCCTCCCAAATTAATTGTCATTAGTATCGGTGTTATCTATATTAAAAATGTCTTCATCCATTACTGAATCTTCTCCCTCTTCAGATTCTTCTTCGTCAACATTAAACTGAAGGTTGAGGCATAAACTCATTATTTCCTTCATTAAAACATTGAAGGATTCAGGGATTCCAGGCTCAGGAATTTCGTGTCCTTTCACTATAGCCTCGTATACCTTGTTCCTTCCCTGAACATCATCTGATTTATATGTGAGCATTTCCTGCAATGTATAGGCAGCACCGTATGCCTCAAGTGCCCAAACTTCCATTTCACCAAACCTCTGTCCACCAAACTGTGCTTTACCGCCTAATGGCTGTTGAGTTATCAGAGAGTACGGGCCTATTGACCTTGCGTGAATCTTGTTGTCAACAAGGTGATGCAATTTCAATAGATACATATAACCTACAGTAACTGGCTGGTCAAACCTCTCTCCAGTTTTCCCATCGTAAAGGAATGTTTGTCCGGATTCAGGTAGTCCCGCCTTTTTCAGGTAGTACTTAATATCTTCGGAAGATGCACCGTCAAAAACAGGGGTTGCAAAGTGCATACCAAGAGCCTTTGCTGCCCAACCTAAGTGAGTTTCAAGAATCTGTCCTACATTCATACGAGACGGAACACCTAAAGGATTCAAGACAATGTCAACAGGAGTGCCGTCAGGTAGATAAGGCATATCCTCTTCTGGAAGTATTCTGGAAACAACACCCTTGTTTCCGTGCCTACCTGCCATTTTATCTCCTTCAGAAAGCTTCCTCTTAACAGCGATGTAAACCTTAACCATCTTAATAACGCCAGCAGGTAATTCGTCACCCTTCTTGAGCTTTTCAACTTCATTCTCAAAAACTTTTCTTTCAATCTCAATTTTTTCATCAAACTTATCAATAAGTTTCTTTAACTCTTCTTCAACCTTCTTATTTCCTACCTTAATATTCGCCGAATCTTTAATTCCAATGGTATCAATAAAATCTTCTGTAATTTTGGTGCCCTTTTTTGCTACAAGATTTCCGTGTTTATCAACAAAGTCTTCACTTAACTTCATCCCCTCAATGAGAGAGAGAATCTGAAATTTTGTCTGAATTCTGATAATTCTTTCCTTATCCTGAAAATCCTTTTCTAATGCTTCAATTCTCTCCTGCTCAATCTTCTTTGCCCTCTCGTCTTTTTCAACACCTTTTCTTGCAAAAATTTTAACATCAACAACTGTACCTTCCATTCCAGGAGGTGTTCTTAGAGAAGCATCCTTTACATCTTCCGCTTTAGCACCAAAGATGGCCTTTAAAAGCTTTTCTTCAGGACTTGGAGTTGATTCTCCCTTTGGAGTAACCTTACCTACAAGGATATCTCCAGGCTTAACCTTGGCACCTATTCTTATAATTCCACTATCATCAAGGTCTTTTAGAAACTCCTCGTTAACATTTGGTATATCTCTGGTAATTTCCTCTGGACCTAATTTAGTATCCCTTGCTTCCACCTCAAGTTCTTCAATATGGATTGAGGTATAAACATCCTCTTTAACAATTTTTTCACTAACAAGTATTGCGTCCTCAAAGTTGTATCCCCTCCAGGGCATAAAGGCAACTAAAACATTTCTTCCTAACGCAAGTTCACCTCTATCTGTACCAGGTCCATCGGCAATTATCTCACCTTTATGAACATAATCTCCCTTTTTAACAATTGGTTTCTGATTAAAGCATGTATCCTGGTTAGACCTTTTGAATTTTACCAATGGATAGATATCTACACCTACAACTCCCTGATTTGTCTCTTTGCTGTCAACCCTAACAACAATCCTCTGTCCATCAACAGCTTCTACCCATCCTGACCTTTTAGCAACAACAGTAAGCCCGCTGTCTTTTGCGACTATATGCTCCATACCAGTTCCAACAAAAGGAGCTTCCGTCCTTAACAGAGGCACTCCCTGCCTCTGCATGTTAGAACCCATCAAAGCCCTGTTTGCGTCATCATGCTCAAGAAATGGGATTAAGGATGCAGCAATAGAAACAATCTGCTTTGGAGAAACATCAATATAATCAAGCTCTTCTCTCGGTACAAGCTTTGACTCACCTGCAACCCTGGCATTTACCTGCTCAACTGTAATATAGTTGTTTTCATCTCTTGGAGCATTTGCCTGAGCAATTTTATACTTATCTTCTTCCCAGGCTGAGAGGTAAAACACATAAGGCTCAGCAGCCATTAAAAGCTTGCCTTCTTTCTCAAGTTTTTTATTTTCAGCTTCTAATTCTTCCTTTAATATAATATCCCCCACTTTATATTTCTTTGAATCTCCAGGGAATATTACCTTAAAATGGTCTAAAACCCTTCCATTTTCAACTTTTTTATATGGGGTTTCAATAAATCCGAATTCGTTAACCTTTGCATAGCAGGCAAGTGAAACAATCAAACCAATATTAGGACCTTCAGGTGTTTCAATAGGACAAATCCTGCCGTAATGAGAGGGGTGAACATCCCTCACCTCAAAACCTGCCCTCTCTCTGCTCAAACCACCAGGGCCTAACGAGGAAAGCCTTCTCTTATGGGTAATTTCAGAGAGAATATTTGTCTGGTCCATAAACTGTGAAAGCTGAGATTGCCCGAAAAATTCTCTTAAAATAGCCATTACAGGTTTTGGGCTAATTAGTTCAGCAGGGGTAACCTGTTCAAAATCGTCCATAATAGACATCTTTTCCTTTATAGCCTTCTGCACACGAACAAGCCCAACTCTAAACTGGTTTTCAAGCAATTCTCCAACTGACCTAATTCTCCTGTTGGACAGGTGGTCAATATCGTCAACCTCACCGATTCCTTTCGGGATTTTGAAGTAGTAATCCAGAGAAATAAGTATGTCTTCTATTGACAATTCCTTTTGATCAAGATCAGTCTTTACTCCCAACTTTGTGTTTAATTTAAGCCTACCAACCCTTGAAAGGTCGTATCTGTCCCTATCAAAGCAGAGAGACAGGAAAAGCTTTCTTGCACTTTCTAAAGTTGGAGGATCACCAGGCCTTAATTTCCTGTAAAGGTCAATTAAAGCATCGTTAGTGTCTTTTACACCATCTTTTTGCAATGTGTTACTAAGTACAGGACCAACAATATCGTCTTTGGGAAGAATTACATCAATTTCTTTTATGCCTAACTCTCTTAACTTTTCAAGCTCTACAATTGTAATATCTGAGTTTGCCGGATAAAGAACCTCACCTGTTTCAGGGTTAACAATATCCTCTACATTTCTAATAATGTCAAATTCTGAAAGGTTAAATGGGATAAAGCTGTCTTCAGCAATTCTCCTTAAAGTTGATTTTTTAAATTTATTGCCTTCAGATAATATTTTCTTGCCATCAGCACCTATAATGTCTTCTGCAACTCTCTTATCTTTCAAAGCAATTGAAGGAGTCAAATAAATAATGTCATCTTCTTTACCAGTTTTCATTTTATGTACAGTGTAAAATCTCTTTAAAAATGTTTCAGTCTTTGAAAAATCCTCATCAATAAGCCCAAAACATCTCAGAAAAATTCCAGCATTGAATTTCCTTTTTCTGTCTATCCTTATGTACATTATCTCTTTTTTGTCAAACTCAAATTCAATCCAGGCACCTCTGTACGGGATAATTTGAAGTATGTATGAGTTTTTATCTTTATCCTTTTTATAGAAAACACCTGGAGACCTGTTTAACTGGTTAACAATAACCCTTTCCGTACCGTTGAAAATAAAGGTTCCTCTTTTGGTCATTATAGGGATTTCACCAAAGAAAATCTCTTTCTCTTTTACATCTTTAACAGTTTTTTCACCCTTTGAATCTACATCGAACACAGTCAACCTGAACTTTACTTTCAAAGGTACGGAATAAGTTTTTTCCATGCTTTCGCATTCTTCTACTGTATAATCCAGCTTCAACTCAACAGGAGTTTCACATTTTGGACAAATATCAGGTTTTGCATCGTTTCTGTATCCACAGTGTTCACAAATAACATACTTGTCTGTTGGGTCTTTAACATAAATATTCTTCTTACATTTTTTGCACTTAAACCTATTGTGCTCCTCACCTTTCAAAAATCCGCACTTACATTCCCAGTTACCAATTCTATATTCAACAAATTCGATCTTTGCTTTCCCTCTAAAATCCTCTATATCAAAGACGCTTTTAAACGCCGCCTGCAACCCTATCTCTTTTCTGTCTTCCGGCAACTTTTCCATTTGCAAAAACTTTGCATAAGAGTCCAGCTGAATGCTGATTAGATTAGGGATTGGTAGATAGGTTTTTATTTTGGAAAAATCATGTCTTTCCAAATGAACATTTTTCGGCATATTTTCCATTTTTTATCTCCTAAAACTTGATATTATCGCAAAAGTTGTGTATAGTTATTTAAGAACATGTTAAAAATACAAACACATATGAAAATTTAGGCACAACTCTACTTTAAAAAAATAATTGTCGCCAAAAAAATAAAAAGAGGGCAATTTTTTGCCCTCTCTATGTTTACCTGAATTATTACTTAATTTCAACCTCAGCACCAGCTTCTTCAAGCGCCTTTTTAATATCTTCAGCTTCTTCTTTTGTAGCGCCTTCTTTAACAGGGTTAGGTGCTTTGTCAACAAGCTCCTTCGCTTCTTTAAGGCCAAGACCTGTGAGTTTCTTAACAACTTTAACAACTTCAAGCTTCTTAGCGCCAGCTGACTTCAAGATTACATCAAACTCTGTCTTTTCTTCAGCAGCTTCTGCACCACCAGCTGCACCAGCAGCAGGAACAGCAACAGCTGCTGCAGCTGCGCTTACACCAAATTCCTCTTCAAGAGCCTTAACAAGATTGTTAAGCTCAAGAACTGTCATTTCCTTGATTGAATTAATAATTTCTTCCTGAGTCAATTTTGCCATTTTTTCCTCCATATTTTAAAGTTAGTTTTCTTCTTTTTGTTTAGCAATCTGATTAAGCACAACAGGTAAATTCCTGTAAATACCCTGAAGGGCTGTAACCAACCCTTGAAGCGGGTAGTTGAGAAGATACATAAGTTTTGCAACAAGCTCTTCCTTGGATGGAAGGGTTGCAACTTCCTCAAACATTTCAGGAGTTAAAACAGTTTCTTCTAACACTCCACCTTTGAAAAAGAAGGTTTCTTTCTCTTTTGCAAATTCTGACAAAACTTTTGCAAGAGAAACAGGGTCTTCCTTTGTGTATGCAACCACAGTGTTTCTTACAAGGTTTTTAGTTGCCTCTTCAAACCTTGTCCCTTCAGTTGCTTTCTTTAGAAGCCTGTTTTTTATAACCCTGTAGGTTGCACCAGTTTCTTTTATCTTCATTCTCAAGGCGTTATCTTCGTTAACTGTAACACCTGAGAATTCAAAAAGATACAGGCAAACAGCGTCTTCCAGATCCTGCTTTAACTGATTTACAAATTCTATTTTCTCTTTCTTAAACACGGTCCACCTCACTCAACACTGGCAGGGTCTATTTTAATTCCAGGCCCCATTGTTGTTGAAATATAAATTGAGTGGATATATCTGCCCTTTGCCGAAGCGGGTTTTGCTTTGATTATAGCCTGAATATACGCCTTTGCGTTTTCAATTAACTGATTCTCTTCAAAAGACTTTTTACCGATAGCATTGTGAACAATACCGGTTTTATCAACCTTGTACTCAATCCTACCAGCTTTCAACTCTTTCACAGCATTAGCCACATCAAAAGTGACAGTTCCCGCTTTCGGGTTAGGCATCAATCCCCTCGGACCCAAAATCCTACCAAGTTTACCGACATGTCTCATCATGTCAGGCGTTGCGATTAGAGCATCGAACTCCATCCAGCCACCCTGGATCTTTTCAACAAGATCCTCGCCACCGACAATATCTGCTCCGGCTGCCTCTGCTTCCTTGTACTTATCACCGGAAGCGATAACAGCAACCTTAACTGATTTACCGGTGCCGTGGGGCAATACCAGAGTTCCCCTTACCATCTGGTCGGCATACTTAGGGTTTACACCCAGTCGCATATGAATTTCAAATGTTTCATCAAAATTTGCATATGCGACTTCTTTTGCCAACTTTATGGCTTCATCAAGGGGGTACTCTTTGTTAGGCTCGATCTTCTCTAACGCCTGACGATACTTTTTACCCCTCTTAGCCATAGCACCTCCAATTAGTATCTACCACTTTAGCCCGTGGTCAGGCTTAATAAAGTTAATCCTCTATGGTAACACCCATTGAACGGGCGGTACCTTCAACAATTCTCATTGCTGCCTCAATATCATTTGTATTAAGGTCAGGCAACTTAATCTGGGCAATCTCTCTCACCTTATCCCTCTTTAACTTACCAACCTTTACCTTATTAGGCTCAGACGAACCTTTTTCAATTCCTAACTCTTTCATAATAAGGTTGGCAACAGGAGGGGTTTTTGTGATAAATGTAAAAGACCTATCCTGATAAACAGTTATAACTACAGGAATTACCATCCCCATCTGGTTCTGTGTTCTTGAGTTAAACTGCTTGCAGAAATCCATAATATTAACACCATGCTGACCCAATGCAGGGCCGATAGGTGGTGAAGGATTAGCCTTTCCCGCCTCAATCTGTAATTTAATCTGTCCAATTACTTTCTTCGCCATTGTAAACCTCTCTATGTTCTATTTATACTTTCTCTACCTTAAGAAAACCTAACTCAACAGGAGTTGATCTACCAAATATAGTAACCATAACCCTTACAGTACCTTTATCAGCATTAACCTCTTCAACAGTACCAATAAAGTTTTTAAAGGGACCGTCAATAATTTTAACCTTATCGTTAGGCGCAAATTTAATTTCAGCCTTGGGTTTTTCCCTTGAAGTTTTAACCTGGCTGAGAATCTCTTCAACCTCTTCATCTGTTAAAGGTTTGGGCTTTTTACCGCCAACAAACCCTGTTACCTTAGGAGTGTTCCTTACAAAGTGCCAGAGATGGTCATCCATCTCCATTTGAATTAAAATATACCCAGGAAAAAACTTCTTAACGCTCTCAACCTTTTTACCTTTTTTTACCTCAACTACCTTTTCGGTAGGGATCAAAATCTGGGTAATTTTATCTTCAAGGCCGAAAGCTTTAATTCTTTTTTCCAGCGTTTCCTTTACTCTGTTTTCATATCCCGAATAGGTGTGAATTATGTACCATTGTAACGCCATTACTTACTCCCCAAGGCTTAAGTGCCCAAAACTCTGTAGATATACTCAACAACGGTGGAAATCACCTTGTCGGAAGCATAAATTGCAGCCGAAAAAACAACTGTTAAAACAATGACAGCTATAGTTGTTGCAATAACATCATCCTTGGTCGGCCATGTAACCCTTTTCAACTCCTTCCAGGAATCTTTTAACCATTGAACAAAATTTGCTAACTTTTTTGCCATTTCTCACCTCTAAAAATGGCAGGCCAGGAGGGATTCGAACCCCCAACCCTCGGATTTGGAGTCCGATGCTCTACCAATTAGAGCTACTGGCCTACCTATACTTATTTACGCTTTGGCTTCTTTGTGTACCGTGTGCTTTCTACAAAACCTGCAATATTTTTTCAACTCCAGCTTTCCAGTCATCTTCTTCTTATTCTTTGTAGTAGTGTAATTTTTCCTCTTACACTCGGTGCACTGCAAACTAATGATATCTCTCATTTTACCACCTATTACTCAATAATTTTTGTAACTGTTCCTGCTCCAACAGTTCTTCCACCTTCTCTGATTGCGAATCTTAAACCCTGCTCCATTGCAATCGGAGTGATGAGTTCTACCTTGATTGTCAGGTTGTCGCCAGGCATTACCACTTCTCTTCCATCTGGTAATTCTATTGTCCCTGTTACGTCTGTTGTCCTGAAGTAGAATTGTGGCCTGTAACCTGCTCTGAATGGTTTGTGTCTTCCACCTTCTTCTTTGGTGAGGATGTATACTTCGCCTTCGAATTTGGTGTGCGGTGTGATTGTTCCAGGTTTTGCCACTACCTGTCCTCTTTCTACTTCTCTCTTGTCTGTTCCCCTGAGTAAGAGTCCTACGTTGTCTCCTGCTTCTCCTCTGTCAAGGATTTTTCTGAACATTTCTACGCCTGTTACTACTCTTTTGATTGTCGGCCTGATTCCTACGATTTCTACTTCTTCACCTGTTGTGATTACGCCTCTTTCTATTCTTCCTGTTACAACTGTTCCTCTTCCGGAGATTGAGAATACGTCTTCTATTGGCATTAAGAATGGTTTGTCTACGTCTCTTTCTGGTAGTGGGATGAATTCGTCTACTGCGTCCATGAGTTCAAGGATTGGGCCGCAGTTTGGGCATTCTCTTTTTCCACAGGAGCATTCAAGTGCTTTTAAGGCACTGCCTTTGATTACTGGTACTTCGTCTCCAGGGAATTGGTATTCGTTGAGAAGCTCTCTTACTTCCATTTCTACTAATTCAATGAGTTCCGGGTCGTCTACCATGTCTACTTTGTTTAAGAATACTACTATGTATGGTACGTTAACTTGCCTTGCAAGTAGTATGTGTTCTCTTGTCTGGGGCATTGGACCGTCGTATGCTGATACAACTAAGATTGCCCCGTCCATCTGTGCTGCACCGGTGATCATGTTTTTTACGTAGTCTGCGTGGCCAGGGCAGTCAACGTGTGCATAGTGCCTTTTTTCTGTTTCGTATTCTACATGCGCAGTGTTGATGGTGATTCCTCTTGCCTTTTCTTCTGGCGCGTTGTCAATTTCATCAAATGACTTGGGCTGTACTGTTCCCAAATAGTTAGCAAGCACATTGGTGATTGCCGCTGTCAGGGTTGTTTTTCCGTGGTCAACGTGACCAATTGTTCCTATGTTTACGTGCGGTTTCGTTCTTTCAAATTTTTCCTTTGCCATAAATCTCTCCTTTAAAAGATTTTATTTACTGGAGCCCACGACCGGACTTGAACCGGTGACCTCTTCCTTACCAAGGAAGTGCTCTACCTGCTGAGCTACGTGGGCATTTTTTCATTTCCAGATTCAAAAAAATAAAAAAATACAATGGAGCGGGTGATGGGATTCGAACCCACGACCCTCAGCTTGGAAGGCTGATGCTCTAGCCAGCTGAGCTACACCCGCAACCAAAAAAAATGGTGGGGAGAGGAGGATTCGAACCTCCGAAGCCTTACGGCAACAGATTTACAGTCTGTCCCCTTTGACCGCTCGGGAATCTCCCCACTTTTTATTACCGCGTTTCAGACGCGGCAGAAAAAATATTAACATAAAATTCGTAAATTGCAACAAAATTTTTTATAAAAAATAGAATTTTTTTTAACAGCCAACAATAGCAAAAAAATACTTTATATTCTGTAAATACAGGGGGATTGCCCACAGTGGTTGCACCTCTTTTTAAACTCATGGTGTTCTACCTGTAAATCTCCCCACTCAACAAAAAATATAACTGTTTTTTTTGGGGAAAGAGAAAAATTTTCCCTAACTTTAACCCCTATTTTATCAAGGTAAAGGTACTCCGCTATCCTTTTATTCTCAATTAAAGGCACTCGCCCTATACCCGGGCTTTTCCTGAAGCTCTGTTTTTCACCCTCAGATTTTGAGGAGCATATTAGAAAATTAACATAATCAACTATCTTTTCCACAAGAGCATTTGCAGAGTTTTCAAGCAAATACCTGAAATAATCCATCCCCTTTTTAGAATAATATTCAAAGGCAGAATCTATATCAGAGCCTAAAGTAACACATGCAAGGGAAAGCCTTTTTAATGGGAATGGTGGTTTATATTCCTCAAATTCAAAAAAGTCAAGGTCTGCATCAAGGTTGTAAACATAGGCTACAGAAGACAATTGCATTACCTCTTCTATAGCCCTTTCAATATCAACCTTTTGCTTACTGTCCAGATTTTCAGGTTTTACCTTAATCCAGGGCAAAACCTCTGCCACAGAAAGGGATAAATCAAGTTCAATCAATTTAATTCACCTTAACCTTAGCAAATCTCCTTTTCCCTACCTTAATTATATACTCTCCCTCAGAAGGATTAAAAACAAAAGATGGGTCGCTTACCTTTTCACCATTTATGGAAACTCCGCCCTGTTTTATTAGCCTCTTTGCCTCAGATGCTGATGAGGCAAGTCCATTGTCTGCAAGAAACCTTGCAAAGGGGTATTCTCCCTTGTCTATATTTATTTCAGGCATATCGTCAGGCAACTGTTTTTTAGCAAAAACCCTTTCAAATTCCTCTTCAGCTTTATCTGCATCCTCTTTTGAATGGAAGTCACTTATTATCATTTTAGCAAGTTGTTTTTTAACATCTTTAGGATGCCTTTTTCCCTCTTTAACATCTTTTTTCAACTGCTCTATCTCTTTCAAAGTCATATCTGTAAGCAATTCATAATACTTAAACATTAAATCGTCTGAAATAGACATTAATTTACCAAACATCTCTTTAGGTGGCTCATTTATTCCAACATAATTGCCAAGGGATTTACTCATCTTCTCAATACCGTCAAGCCCCTCTAATATAGGCATTGTCATAACAACCTGGGGTTCCAACCCGTATTCCCTCATTAAATCCCTTCCAACAAGAAGGTTAAAAGTCTGGTCTGTTCCCCCCAATTCTACATCGCACTTTAATGCAACAGAATCGTAACCCTGACAGAGTGGATAGAGAAGTTCATGAAGGGCAATAGGCCTGTTTTCTTTTAACCTATTTGAAAAATCATCCCTCTCCAGAATTCTTGCCACAGTGTACTTTGAAGCAAGCCTGATAAAGCCTTCGCTTCCTAACTCCCCAAGCCATTTGCTGTTAAACTCTATAATTGTTTTTTCAGGGTCTAAAATCTTGTATATTTGCTTTTTATAGGTTTCGGCATTTTTTAATACCTCTTCTTTGGTTAACTGTTTCCTTGTTTTAGATTTCCCGGAAGGGTCTCCAATCATTCCGGTAAAATCTCCTATAAGAAAAACAACCTCATGTCCCAAATCCTGAAAGTGTTTCATCTTCCTTATAATAACAGTGTGCCCTAAATGTAAATCAGGTGCAGTCGGGTCAAAACCCACCTTTACCCTCAGTTTTTTACCGCTTTCCAATTTTTTCTTTAAATCTTCCCTCTGGATACAGTCAACAGCACCTTTTGTAAGGTAATCAAGTTGTTCCTCAATTGTCATGTCTTTTACATTCACCATATTATTCTCCCTCTATATAAACTTTATTGTTTTTAATTTCTATTTTGTTTTCTGCAAAAAGGTTAATCGCATAAGGATAAAGCTCGCACTCAGCCTCAAAAACCCTATTTGCTATACTTTCCGGTGTGTCTTTTGCAAACACAGGTACGCACCTTTGTGCAATTATCAAACCTTTATCGTATTCATCATTTACAAAATGGACAGTGCAACCTGTAACCTTTACCCCGCTTTCCCATACCGCTTTATGCACCTTCATACCGTAAAACCCCTTACCGCAAAACATTGGAATTAGTGCCGGGTGAATATTTATAACCCTGTTTTCATAACCTTGAGGGATATAGTACATCTTTAAAAACCCGGCAAGGACAATTAAATCAGGGTTAAATTCAAGTATAAATTTGTTTATTGCTTCGCTTAACTCTCTATGATTTTTTATGTCAAAACCCTTTGCAGGAATACCGTAATCTATAGCCTTTTTTAACCCCAAAGCAGTAGTTTTGCTTGAAGCAACACAAACAATTTCAGCCTTTAATTTTCCTTCTTCTATTTTTTTTACAAAATTATCAAGTGTCCTTCCTGTACCAGAAAGGAGAACAGCTATCTTGATTCTCTTATCCATTATATTAAAACCACCTTTTTAAATCCACTTTCTATCACACCTATTTCAAAAACCTCTTCCTTAACAAGAGAGTAAAATTTTTCAATATTTTCAGGTGACACAATGCAAACCATTCCTATTCCCATATTAAAAACCCTGTAAGCCTCTTTTTTAGATACATTGCCATTCTCAACAAGGAAATTAAAAACAGGAAGAACAGGCACTCTATCTTTTTTAATAATTGCATCGCAATTATCAGGTAGTACCCTTGGGATATTGTCAAGGAAGCCACCGCCTGTTATGTGAGCCATGCCGTTAACAATACCCTCTTCCACCGCTTCTTTCAGTATTGGGTAATAACTTTTATGCACCTTTAACAACTCTTCCCCTACTGTGCAACCTAAATCTTCAACATAATCGTCTACTTTTAATTTTAAATCTTCAAATATAATCTTTCTGGCAAGGGAATAACCGTTTGTGTGTAGCCCTGTTGATTTAAATCCCAAAATCAAATCACCAGGTTTAATGTTTTCACCTGTTATAACCTTATCTTTTTCAACAATCCCTGTAATAAAGCCTGCGATATCATACTCCCCTTCAGAATAAAAACCTGGCATTTCAGCCATTTCTCCACCTATAAGGGACATTTCATTGTTTTTACATCCCCTTGCAAGCCCTGAAACAATATCTTCTATAACTCCTGCTTTCAACTTCCCAGTTGCTATGTAATCTAAAAAGTAAAGTGGTTTAGCACCCTGCACAAAAATGTCGTTTACACAGTGATTGACAAGGTCTTCACCAACAGTATCGTGAATTCCTGTCATGAATGCTACCTTTAACTTTGTACCAACTCCGTCACAACTTGAAACAAGAACAGGGTTGGTGTAACCTTCTGGAATTTGAAAAAGGGTACCAAAAGAACCTATACCAGTCAGAACATTAGAAGTAAAAGTTGATGCGACAATTTTTTTTATCCTTGATATAGCTTTATCTTGCTCGTCGATATTTACCCCTGCCTCTTTATATTTTGAGTTTTCGTTTGTCATACCCTTCTCCATAAAACTTGATAAAAGAATTATCCTAACATAGCCTTAAATTGTCAATATAAATCAAAATAGAGAAAAAAGTGATTATGCTCTATAATGTAAATTATGAAAAATTCAAAAAAGTTTGTCGGCGTATCACAAAATCAATTTTTTGAAATTCTTAACAATAAAACTGCTCAAAAAATAAAAATTGAAGGATATAAAAAAATCTTAATCCCCTACAACAGCAAATTTTCTTTTTGTATTTTTGTATCAGAAACAACAAAAGAAGATTTTTTGCCTCTCTTTATGGAAGATATTTTAAAAAATATTCCTGTGCCAATTATAATTTTTGACAATAATTTTAAGACAATTTCAACAAATATAACAAATTTTATAGAGAGCAATTTTTTTGAAAAATTAAATAAAAAGGCTGTAGAGATTGGCAAACAAAACATAAGCAAACTTTCTTTATTAGAAAGTGTCACAGAAAAACTGAAAATATTAAACAAAGAGTACAGGCTTTTTATTAACCCATTAATAAAGGGGGAAACCAACCCCGGATACATCTGCACTATTGAAAATCTTGCAATAAAAAACGCAAACAACATAAAAGAAATAAGCAAAATAGCGGAAAATATTATTTCTGCTTTAAGCTTTGAAGATTTAAGTTCCGGAATTGAGAGTTTCAAAAAACTTCTCCATTTAAAAACCGCAGGATTTTATATAAACAAAAATAATTGCCTCTCTCTTGTATTTTCACCAGACGAAAAATCTGAGAAAACAATTGATTTGCCTGCAATGATTAAAAAGGAATTTGAAAGAAAAAGATTGTTCACATTACACAGGGAATTATGTCTATTTTTAAATCCATCACCTGATTCAGGAAAATATTTTATCTTTTTCAAAATTAACTATCTAAAAAAATTTGATTTTATTTTTATAGCAAGTTCAGATTCTCCCATTGAACCAAGAAGAATTCAACAACTTAACTGGCTGTTAAAAGTTTGTTATCAATCAATTCTACGGCTAAAAAGAAAAAACAGCGTGATTGATATTTTTGATAACTACCAACTACCTGTGATTTTGGTTAACAAAAAAACAATGAAGATTGTTTATTCCAACTCTAACTTCAAAAACTATTTTGGAAAAAGCATTATCTTTTTAAACGAGATTTTCGCGCCTGAATCAAACATAAAATTATTAAAGGGATTAGAGCAAGCATTTGAGCCTTTTACTGATTATTTTCAAACAATACTAAAAGATAACTTTAAATCAATTGCAAAAGCCATAATTATCCCTGATATTGTCTTTGAAGATAACAGTTTTTTTGCCGTAATATTTAAAACGCAAAGAGATGAGATAAACCTAAAATTTACAGAAATAAACACATCGAAAACCAATAGAATTTCACTGGAAGCAATCCTTAAATTAACTGAGAAATACACTGCCTTAATAACAAAAACAAAAAATATAGAAAAATCAATTAATTACATATTAAGTGATATAGCAAAACACCTTAACCTAAAGTTTTCATTAATAGGAAAACTAAATAGAGTAGGCAACTCAATCAACATTCTTTACGAATATTTTGTTGAAGATACCACCAATAGCAAAAAAATAGCAACCATTTTAAAGAAGAAAAAAAAGGTCCTATTTCAAAAAAATGAGAAAGTTTTCGAATTATATGAAGATGAAAAAACAGGTAGAATTTTTGCTACAAAGTTGAAACCAATTCCTAATATGGAATATATCTGGGTTTCAGGAACTAAAAAAAGTATAAAAGAGAGCATTAAGGAAAATCTTGCAATATCAAACTTTGCAAACATACTCCAAATTATGTTAAGAAAAAAAAGTAAGGAATCATCTTTGACAGAAATCCAAAGGGAGAAAGAAAAATTTGAAAAAATTAATAATGAAATAATATCAACACTATCCCATGAAATTAAAACACCTCTAACTTCAATAATAGGATTATCTGAAATATTAACCCCACAATCTGCAGAAAAAGAAAAGGATGTAGTAAGCGCCATTAAAACAAACGCCCTTAATCTTCTTAATTTACTTGAAAACATACTTCAAATTAACAAAATGAAACAGAATGGGATTGAAGTAGTAAAAAAACAAAATATAAACACAAATGAATTTATGGAAAATATTAACAATTTTGTTAAGGGAATAAATAAAAACCCTAATGTTACATTCAGAATTCAAATGAAAAATCCTAAACCATGTTTCTACCATGACCCTATTGTAATATACAGAATAATAGTAAACCTACTTGATAATGCATTCAGATATACAAAAAGAGGAGTTGTCACCCTTGCAATTACTTTTTACAAAGAAAAATTGCTAATTGAAGTAAAAGATACAGGGGAAGGAATTAGCAAAGAAAATCTTGACAAAATTTTTATCCCCTTTTTTCAAGAATCATCATCTTTAAAAGGCAACAGAAAAAACTCCGGGCTTGGACTATATATTGTTAAACAACTATGCGATATAATTAAGGGAGAGATAATGGTTAATAGTGAGAAAAATGTAGGGTCATATTTTAAAATTACAATACCATTGAAGGATTGCCATGAGCACAATTCTAATAGTTGACGACGACCCCGATATCAGGTTTACATTTGCAACTTTATTAGGGATGCACAATTTCAAAGTACTAACACTACCTGAGGGGAAAAATATTTTTGAAACTCTAAAAAACAACAATGTTGACTTAATAATTTTAGATATTATCCTTCCAGAAGAAAGCGGTATAGAAATTTTGTCTAAAATAAAAAACCATGAAGAATTTAAATACATCCCCGTAATTATGTTTACTGCAAAAGATTCTGAACAAACACTGAAAGAAGCCTTTGAATCAGGTGCTAACGATTTTATTGCCAAACCTGTAAAAAGTGTTACAGAGCTTATTGCAAGAATTAATGCTCACATTAAAATTAAAAAGTACGAAGACGGGTTAAGAAAAATAAACCTTGAGAAACAGCTTGAAATATTGAAACAAATTATGGTCACCATTGAACATAGTTTAGGGCAACCTCTAACTGTTATTTTTAGTTATTTGTCCATTCTGGAAAAGGAAGCATTAAAGAATCCTGATTTTTACTCTAAATTCTCTCCAATTTTTAGCAAAATGAAAAATTCAACAGAAGAAATAAAAAATACAGTTGAAAAATTAAAAGGTATTACAAATATAGAAATAACCCAATATGTACAATCTATAAAAATGTTAAAAATTGAAGACACAAAAAAAGACCGGGATTAACCCGGCCAGTTTATTTTCTCAAAAACAAAAATTATTCCTCTTTTTGTTCTTCTTTATCTTTCTTGATAAAGTCTTTCATCAAGTCACCTAATGTAACTCCGCCGCCCTTTGAAACTTCCTCAGTTTTTACTTCCTTTTTCTCTTTTTTAGGCTTATCTTTTTTAGCTTCTTTAGGTTTAGCCTTGGCTTTTTCTTCAGCCTTTTTCTTTTCCATCTCTTTTCTTTCTCTGTCAATTATTACCTGTCTAATAGAAAGACCTATCTTTTTCTCAATAGCATCAACCTTAACTATCTTCATCTCTTTAACATCACCAATATTAAGAACATCAGAAGGCTTGTCAATCCTTTCCTTTGAAATCTCAGAAACATGGACAAGTCCTTCAATATCTTCGTCTAACTCAACAAATGCGCCGTAATCCTCAAGTTTAACAATCTTCCCTTCAACCACATCACCCATCTGATACTTTGAGAAAAACTTCTTCCATGGGTCTTCTGTCAACTGCTTAATTCCCAATGCAATCTTTTGATTTTCCCTGTCTATATTGAGGATTTTAACTTTAACCTTTTCCCCAGGTTTAACAATCTCTTCAGGGTTTTTAACCCTCTTTGACCAGCTCATATCGCTAACATGGATAAGTCCATCAACTCCATCGTAAACTTCAACAAATGCACCAAAATCGGTTACATTTTTAACTTCTCCCTCAAAAACATCTCCCACTTTAAACTTCTCTTCAATAACATCCCATGGATTGTCCTTAATCTGCTTCAACCCCAAAGCAAGCCTTTTTCTTTCTCCATCGACTTCAAGAACAACCGCTTCAACCTCATCACCTAATTTAAAGTAATTCTGGGCATTTGAAATCTTCTTTGTCCAGGAGATATCATTTATGTGAATAAGACCTTCAACACCAGGTTCAACCTCAACAAATGCACCGTAATTTTTAATATTAACAACCTTACCCTTAATCTTTGTCCCCTGAGGATATTTTTCTTCTATATTTTTCCATGGGTCTTCCATCTTCTGTTTATACCCGAGTGAAATCTTTTCATTTTCCCTGTCAATTGAAAGAATAACCACCTCAACCTCATCACCTACCTGAAAGAAATCTGAGGGATGAGATACCTTACCCCACGAAATATCAGAGATATGAAGTAACCCATCAACACCGTCAAGGTCAATAAAAACCCCGTAATCAGTAATATTTTTAACCCTACCCTGAACCAGGTCCCCCTCTTTTATTGAGGAAAGGAGTTTTTCTTTCTTTTTATTTAACTCATCCTGTACAAGCTCTATCCTTGAAACAACACAACTCTTTGGAGTGTATTTTATTACAAGAAAATCAAATTCCTTTCCTACATATTCAGAGTCTTCTTTTCTAAGTCTTCTCACATCAACCCTTGATTGAGGCAAGAAAGCAATTTTTCCACCTAAATCAACATTAAAACCTTTATTTACAATCTCAGTAATCTTACCTTTGATTGGAGTCTTATTTCTATAAGCCTCTCTAATCTTCTCTTCAAACTTTCTTGCAAAAGCTTTTTTGAAAGATAGTCTTACTTCTTTATCTGTAATTTTATCTACAACAACTTCTATTTCATCTCCCTCTTTAGGAAGCTCGTTGCCTGTATCAATAAAATCGTTTACATTTACAACCCCTTCTACCTTGTGTCCTACATCTACATATACACTATCATCATTCAATGAAATTACCCTGCCCACAACAATCTGTCCCCTTGAAACTGAATTAGGTGAAGCGTCATGCTCTTCAAGAAGTTTTTCAAAAGATTCTTTTTCCTCTTTTTCTTCATTAGCTTTAGCCTCTTCTTTAGCAGGCTCTACTTTTTCAGAGGATTCCTCCTGAATCTTTTCGGTGACCTCCTTAATTTCTTTTGTTTCTTCTAATTTTTTTTCCTGTTCATTAACCATAATATTCCCCCTAAACCTGAATAAAAATACCGGAAAGCACAATGCTTCCAGGCTGATGGAATATTATAGCAATACCTTATATTTATTGCAAGTCAAATAACTATTTAATATAATATTTGATGAATAGATTTTATTTAAGGAGTTAATTTTGTATAGGTTAATATCTTTTTTGGGTATTTTTTTTAGGCAGTGTAACATTAATTGTGTCAGGGAGAAAAAAAACTCCTTTCGGGAAGGAGAGGTTAAAATAACCTCAGAAGAAAAATTCCCGAAAGGAGGTACCACCAATGAGTGATTTAATTTTCACTCAATTTAAAGAATTTTTCAAGAAAATGTTGCAGGAAATGTTGTTGGAAGAGAGGGAAAGATACTTAAAAGAAGCAAGAGGCCAAACAAGGGCAAACGGTTATTATAAGCGAACGCCTAAAAGCTTTTTAGGAGAGATTGAATTGCAAATTCCAAGAACAAGAGACAGTCAGTTTAAGGTTAAATGGCTTCCCCAGAGAAAAAGGGTAATGTTTTTTCTTGAAGATATTGTGGAGGCAATGTTTATAGCAGGAGTATCCACAAGAAAGACAGCAGGGGTAATTAAAAATCTCATAGGGGCTAACATATCCGCTCAATATGTAAGCAGGATAAGTGAAATATCTGAAGAAGTAATTGAAAAATGGAAAAACAGCAGATTAACAAAAACATACCCCGTGCTATACATAGACGCAACATACATTTCATTAAAAAGAGACAGTGTGGCAAAAGAGGCAGTATATGCAGTATTGGGCCTGTCTGAAGACGGTAAAAGAGAAATTTTAGGATACTTTCTTCCTGGAGGAAACGAAAAAGCATCCCTCTGGCAGGAAATATTCAGGGATTTAAAAGAAAGAGGCTTAAAAGGAGTAAAACTGATTATAAGTGATGATTTAACAGGTTTATCTGAAGCGATAAAAGAAGAATTTCCTGAGACTATGCACCAACTTTGTTGGTTTCACCTGAAAAGAAACATAAAAAACAGAGTAAGAAAACATCATTTTGAGAAAATAAAAGAAGAATTAGACGAGATAATGAAATGCGAAAGCAGGGAAGAAGGGAAAACCAAACTTCTTGCATTTATTGAAAAATGGAAAAAGATATACAGGTTTTTAAAAAACATTAAGGCAAAAGTTGATAACTATACATTCTTTCTCCTTGCCCCTGATGAGATAAGAAGTTACTTCAGAACAACAAACTGGATGGAAAGGTGTTTTAAAGAGTTAAAAGATTACATACGAATACGAGGATTTTTTCAAAATGAACAAAGTGCAGAGAAGTTTCTTTACATTTTCTTCACAGACAAGAATGAGAAGTATCAATCAAGGAGTTTAAGGTATTCTTCTTCTTTTAATCGCTTTTTTTCTTCTCTTTCCCGGGAGGCTTCCCATGCCTGACACAATTAACTTGACATTACCTTTTTTTATGCTTTTTATTGCCTTTCTTTTATCCGAAAACAAGAAAGAAATAAAAATAAAACCTGTTGTAGGGGGAATATTACTTCAATTTGTCTTTGCCCTTTTAATTCTTAAAACAACAACAGGGAGGGAAATATTTCAACATATTGAGATTTATGTTTCTAAACTTATGGAGTTTTCAATTAAAGGGGCATCATTTGTGTTTGGCAAACTTGCTAACCAGAAGGATAAAAGTATCGGTTTTATTTTTGCCTTTCAGGTTCTGCCCACAGTAATCTTTTTCTCCTCAATTATGTCTATTCTTTATCACCTGAAAATTATGCAAAAAGTTGTAAAGGGAATGGCATGGGTAATGCAAAAAACAATGAAAATTTCAGGGGCTGAAAGCATGGCAGTTGCTGCAAATTCTTTTATAGGCCAAACTGAAGCACCCCTTGTTATAGCACCTTATGTAAAAGACATGACAATATCTGAGCTTGCAACCTTAATGGTTGGAGGATTTGCCACAATAGCAGGATCAGTTTTAGTAGCTTATGTCAGTTTTGGAGTAAGTGCAGGTCACCTTGTAGCAGCAAGTATAATGTCAGCACCTGCTGCCGTTGTTATAGCAAAAATAATCTACCCTGAAACAGAGGAACCAAAAACCCTTGATTTAAAACAGGTAGATATCCCTATCACAACCTCAAACATCATTGAAGCAGCAAGTGAGGGGGCAACAACAGGTATGAGGCTTGCTTTAAATATTGCTGCAATGCTTATTGCTTTTATAGCATTAATAGCTCTTGCAGACGCAATGTTAGGGGTTTTCGGATTATCTTTAAAAACAGTTTTAGGGTATATATTTTATCCCTTTGCCATTGCAATGGGAGTTCCTGTGGAAGACTGCGCTAAATTCGGATACCTGTTAGGCACCAAAGTTTCAATAAACGAGTTTGTTGCCTACCTTGAATTAGGGAAAATGATACAGGCCAAAGCACTTAGTCATAGAAGCGTGGTACTTGCAACCTATGCGTTATGCGGGTTTGCAAACTTTTCATCAATAGCAATTCAAATAGGGGGCATAGGCGGGCTTGCCCCTGAAAGAAAAAAAGACCTTGCAAAAATAGGGTTAAAGGCTATGATTGGTGGGGCGTTGGCCTCGTGGATTACGGCATGTATTGCCGGGATTTTAATTTAAATAGGGAGGAAAATATGGATTACATAAACCTGTCCACACAAATTAAAGAAAAGGGAATTGACAATATTGATATTGCAGTGGTTTTAGGCTCCGGGTTGGGCTTTCTTGCCGATGAAGTTAAGGGAAAAACAATTGAATATGGAGAAATAAAAGGATTCCCCAAACCAACAGTTGAAGGGCACAGCGGCAAAATGGTTTTAGCTCAAATAGGGAATAAAAATGTATTGTTCTTTCAGGGAAGGTTTCACTTTTATGAAGGTTACTCTATGAAGGAAGTTGTTATTTTCCCGAGGATAGCAAAGCTTTTAGGAGCAAAACTATACCTAGTTACAAATGCAGCAGGCGGAATAAACTCTGAATTTAAACCAGGAGATTTGATGGTTATTAAAGACCACTTAAATTTAATGGGAACAAACCCTCTTATAGGAAAAAATCACAGTGAATTTGGACCAAGATTTCCTGATATGACTGATGCATACAGCCCTAATTTAAGAAAACTTTTATTTGAAATAGGAGACCAGTTGGGGATAGAGCTTCAAAGCGGTGTTTATGCTGCATTAACTGGGCCAAGCTATGAAACACCTGCTGAAATAAAGATGCTTCAAGCATTAGGAGCAGACGCGGTGGGGATGTCAACCGTGCCTGAAGTTATTGCAGCGAGGCATGCAAACCTGAAAGTTTTAGGGGTATCCTGCATAACAAACTTAGCCGCTGGAGTTTCAGAAAACCCTCTATCTCATGAGGAAGTGCTTGAAACCACTGAAAAAGTAAAGTATCATTTTGGTAAGTTAATAATGAAATTCTTAGAAACGGTGGAGTTATGAGAAAGATTGAAGCGTTACAAATTCTTAAAAACATAATAAAAAAAGCATACTGTCCGTATTCAAATTTTCCTGTAGCTGCGCTTGTAGAAGACAATAACGGGGAATATGCTACAGGAATTAACGTTGAGAATGCTTCTTTCGGCCTCACAGTATGCGCAGAAAGAATAGCAATGTTTAACTTTGTTGTTAACGGATTTAAAAATCCCGTAAGGCTTTTTCTATATGCCCCTACTGAAGATTTTACCCCTCCTTGTGGAGCATGTAGACAGGTTTTAGCAGAGTTTAATCCTGATATGGAGATAATTTTATTTAATAAAGAGGAAAATTTTACATCATATAAATTAAGTGAATTGCTGCCCCAATCTTTTAGTGGGGAGAATTTAAAGGGAAAACAATGATTATTCAATGTCCTGAGTGTTTGAAGAAGTATAAATTTGACGAATCAAAATTTGAGGGAAAACCTAAAAAAAAGGTTAAGTGCCCCCATTGCGGAACAATTTTTGAAATAACAAACCCTGTAACAAAAAAGCAGGTTGATGACTCAACAAAGGTGTCAACAAGCAACAAAAAACTGAAAGAGATTCAAAAGGCTTTAAAAAATAAATCTTTTAAAGAGAATAAGTACTCTCTCGCTGTGCTTGAAGGACCCCTTGCAGGGAAAATACTGCCTATAACAAAACCAGTTGTTTCAATAGGTAGAGCAAAGGCAGATATAAACATACCTGACCCGGAAATTTCACGAATTCACTGTGAAATTGTAATATTACCTGACAAAGTCTTACTCAGAGATTTAAATTCAACAAATGGAACATATTTTGATAATTTGAAGATAACAGAAGTAGAGATTGGGAATAGAGATGAGTTCACCATTGGAGACACCACCCTAATGTTAATAATCACCCCTAAAAATTCCCCTGAAGAAGTATGATAAAAACTGCAATTGTCTTTGGCGGAAAAAGCCCTGAACATCCAATATCAATTCTGTCTGCAAAGGCTGTTTACAAAAACATTGACAGAGAAAAGTTCGATGTATCCCTCATTGCCATTACAAAAAATGGAGATTTTTTCTCTGGAGAAGGTGCTTTTGAATTTTTAGAAAATGGAGACAAATCAAAGGTCAAACAGGTTGACTGTGGAATATTCAAATTATTTGATGTAATTTTCCCGGTTCTTCACGGGCCTTATGGAGAAGACGGAACAATCCAGGGGATGCTTGATTTTCTGGGAGTGCCCTATGTAGGTTGCGGAGTTGAAGCCTCGGCAATCGCCATGCACAAGGGAATTTCCAGAGACCTATTTAAAATAGCCCAAATACCTCAACCAGAATACATCTACTTGACAAAAAAAGAAAAGGAGCAAGGCTTAAAAGATGCACTTGAAAAATTAAATTTCCCATTATTCGTTAAGCCATGCAGAGGTGGATCAAGTATAGGAATAACAAAGGTAAAGCATGCTGAAAAATTTAAGGATGCTGTAGAGCTTGCCTTTCAGTACGATAGTGAAGTAATTGTGGAAGAGGGGATAAGTGTAACAAAAGAACTGGAAGTAGCAGTTTTAGGGAACCACAACCTTATAATTTCTCCTCCAGGGGCTTTAATACCTGGTGATGAATTTTACACATATGAAGACAAATATGTTGAAACAAAAACAAAATTCTCTATTCCTGCAAAAATTCCCAAAGAAGTTGAAATAAAAATAAAGTCATATGCAGAAAAAGCGTTTAAAGTTGTAAAAGGTAAAGGTATGGCGAGAATAGATTTCCTATATGATGAAAATGAAAACAAAGTATTTTTAAATGAAATAAACACAATTCCCGGCTTTACCGAAATCTCAATGTATCCCAAACTTATGGCTCTTTGCGGATTTACTTTTAAAAAACTCACCACAAAACTCATTGAATTAGCTTTAGAAAATGATTGACAACTACATAGACTGGCTGGAATCAAAAAACATAGTATTAAATAATGACCAAAAAGACAATCTAAATAGATACACAAACCTTGTTAATTACTGGAACAAAAAAGTGAATATAACAGCTGCAAAAGATTTAAAGGAGATTGTTGAAAGACATATTTTAGATTCTTTAATGCCTCTAATTGTGGGCTTTGACAATGAAAAGAGCGTAATTGACCTTGGAAGTGGTGGAGGTTTTCCTGCTATACCACTTGCTATAATACTTAAAGAAACTAAATTCCTATTAGTGGAAAAAGTAACAAAAAAATGCGCTTTTTTAAAAAGGGTAAAGAGAGAGTTAAACCTTAAAAATATAGAAGTTGAAAACTCTCTTTTTGAAGAGATAGACTATACTGTACCCCAGACAATGATAACCAGAGCAGTAAAAATTGATAAGAAAATTGAAACATATTGCAAAGAAAAAGGTATAAAAAAACTGTATTCCTTCCACTCAACAAAACCGGTAGGTGTGGATTTATATGCTGAGTATATCTTACCGGGGGAAAATAAAGTAAGGTATATAGCCAGAAGGGAGCTACATGGATAAGATAATCTCCAACATATCAATATTAAAAAGCATAGTAGAAAACTCGAAAGTAATAATAATGATAACAGATATAGAGGGTAAAATTTTGTATGTAAATAAATACTTCACAGAGGTAACAGGCTATACAAGGAAAGAAGTATTAAACAAAAATCCCCGTTTTTTAAAATCGGGAGTTCTGCCTGAAAGTTTTTATAAAAAAATGTGGGGCACTATAACAAAAGGGAAAACCTGGCAGGGAACATTTATAAACAAAAAAAAGGACGGGACAATTTATTACGAAAATGCAACAATTTCTCCAGTTTTGAACGAAAACAAAGAAATAGAGTATTTCGTTGGCATAAAACATGAAGTAACGGAAAGAGAAAATTTAATAGACGAAACAACAAAAAATATATCCCATTTTATCCCTTTAGGTGTTATTGTTACAGATTACGAGCATAAAATAGTTTTTATTAATGAAACTGCTTCAAAAATTTTTAATATTAAAAGGAAACAGGCTTTAAACAAATATTTTGAAAAAATTTTCGAAATTAAAGATATTCACACTAACAAGAGAATTAATATTTATGACTTTGTGAAAAACACAAAAAAACCTTTAAAAATTGACAAAATCATTTTTCAATTTGAGAAAAAATCTATAATCTCCGAATTGTTTATAACCAACATTATTAAACACAATAAAGTGTTTGGCCATGTTATCATGTTTAACGACATAACCTTTAAAGAGAAAAAAAGTGTTGAAACAATATACAAAGAAGACATAGAACAACTAAGTGTGTTCCTTATGGGTTTTACTCATGACTTTAACAATCTTCTTGCTATTGCATCAATGAAATTACAAACTGCAAAAATGCTAATTGATAAAGATTTAGAAAAGGCAAAAGAAAGAATTGATTATGTCGAAAAAACCATAGAAGAGATTGGCAATTTAATAAAAGATTTCTTTGAAACGGTTGCTTCTGTGCCTGTCGCTTCGCTGGTAAACATCAACAAATTAATAGAAAATATTATTTTTGAATTCGAAAAAAAATTCCCATTAGTAGAATTTAAAACAGAGTTTGAAAATGAGTTTACAATTTCTTTAGACAGAGAAAAAATATACTTTACTCTAAAATCAATTATTAAAAATGCAATAGAGGCGCAAGAGGAAAAAGGAGTTGTTGAAATTTCAGTAAAAGAAGCACCAAAAGAAGAAATCCTTTCCACTCCTCTGAAAAAAAACTCTTATATAAAAATTTCAATAAAAGATTACGGAAAAGGAATAAAAAAAGAGCACCTGCCACTACTGTTCACCCCATACTTTACTACAAAAGATAGAACAAGTGAAAAAAAGACTGGGTTAAGCCTTGCAATATGCAATTTCAATATAAAAAAACAGGGTGGATATATCAAAGTTATAACAGAAGAAGGAAAGGGGAGTGAGTTTATAATTTATCTTCCTATAAAATAGACAATGAAGATTTTTAAAATATCTGTCATAATTTATTTATAAGAGAAATTGGAGTTAATATATGGATGGGAAACAAATTGTTATAGTTGAAGACGAAGCCACTTCCAGGCTTGCAATGGAAAAGGCTTTAAAAAAGAAAAATTACAATGTCATTTCATTTGAAGACAGCATAAAAGCACTTGATTACATTAAAACAAATGCCTCATACATAGACCTTGTTATTACAGATTTCAGAATGCCTGGAATGAACGGGCTTGAATTAATCGGTGAGGTAACAAAATTACAATTTGACATAAGCATAATACTGGTTACTGCTTTTGGCAGCATTGAATCAGCTGTTGAGGCAATGAAGTTAGGAGCCGATGACTACCTTGCAAAACCTATTGATATGTTTGAACTTAGAAAAAGGGTTGAAAAGATAATAAACAACAAAAGATTAAAAAGAGAGGTTGACAACCTTAAACAGAGGATTGACAAATTCTATTCATTTTCAAACATCATCGGCAAATCTCCTGAAATGAAGCGCCTTTTTGAAAAAATCCTCACAGTAGCTCCTACAGATGTTACAGTGTTAATCACAGGGGAAAGCGGAACGGGAAAAGAGTTGATAGCAAATGCAATACACCAGAATTCACCGAGAAAAAACAACCTATTCCTTCCTATAAACTGTGCAGCAATACCCGGCGAAATACTTGAAAGCGAATTATTCGGACATGAAAAAGGGGCCTTCACAGGAGCAGTTTCCCAGAAAATGGGTAAATTTGAATTAGCCTCAAACGGCACTCTGTTTCTTGACGAAATAGGGGAGATGAGCCTTGATTTGCAGGCTAAACTATTAAGGATTATAGAGCAGAAAGAGTTTATGAGGGTAGGCGGAAATAAACTGATAAAGGTTAAAACAAGGATAATCGCCGCAACAAACCAGAACCTTGAAGAACTTGTCAAAAGCGGAAAATTCAGGGAAGATTTATACTTCAGACTGAAGGTTGTTCACCTTAAAATCCCCCCACTAAGGGAAAGAAAGGGAGATATTCCCCTTCTTGTAAACCACTTTATAAAAAAATTTGGAGAAACACACAATAAAGAGGGGGTATCAATATCTCCTGATGCACTAAAAATCCTTGAACACTACCCATGGCCTGGAAATGTTAGAGAATTGCAAAATTTAATTGAAAGCCTTATTATTTTTTCAAATGGAGATATTATTGAACCTCAGCATCTACCTGAAGAAATTATCGAAAAATCAACATACAAAACAGAAATCAAACAACAACATATACCTGATTTAGAAGATTCGGTTATAATTAAATTAGGAGAACCTCTTGAAGAAATTGAAAAAAGGGTTATATTAAAAACATTGAGAAAGTTTAAAGGCAACAAAACACATACTGCTAAGGCACTTGGAATAGGACTTAGAACCCTTCATAGAAAATTAAAAGAATACGGAGAAGAAGGATGAAAAAAGTAATTGTAGTAGACCCTGACAAAAAGTTCTGGAAGGATGTTGAAAAGGTTATTAACACAGATATCTGCGAAGTAATCTTTCTGGAAAACGGACAAAGCCTCATGGGTAAACTTAAAGAAGAAGATTTTGATTTAATTATTCTAAACCTTGAACTCCCGGACAAAAATGGATTTATCTACTGCAACCAGATTAAAAAAGATTCAAAATTAAAAAACATTCCTATAATAATAACCTCTTCTGAAAAGACACAACAGGACTTTGAACAGCACAAAAAACTTAAAGTTAGGGCAGATGAATACCTGCAAAAACCAATCTCAATAGCAACCCTTAAAAATACAATTAAAAACTTTCATCCTGACATAATTCTTGAACCTAAACTAAATAAGCAAAATAATCAAAAAGAAGAAACCCACATAAAAGTTGACGATTTTGACGAAGAAAACATCGATAAACTGCTTGATGAAACCTTTGTCGGACTTATTGAAGAAGAACCTAAACCTACTCCACCAAAAGAAAGTGTTGATAATTCAGATACTTCTGTACTCCAAAAACAAATAGAAGAACTTGTTGAAGAAAATATGACTCTAAAACAACAAATTGAGGAATTACAGGGGGGAACCGAAGGGGAAAAAATCCTTAAAGAAGAAAATGAGAAACTAAAAGAGGAAATAACACAATTAAAAGAGAAAATGAGAAATCTTGAGAAAGAAAGCGAAAGTGAACTTGAAAAAGAAAACCAGAAACTAAAAGGTGAAGTTGATGAACTTAAAAAGCAAATTGACAAAATGGAAGCTGAACTTAACCAGAAAAAAGAAGAATTAAAGGAATTGAATGTTCAACTAATTGCAACTCAAAAAGAAAAGGGCTTTTTAGAAAAAGAAAATAGAGAACATTTGATGAGTATAACAAGTTTGAAAGCAGACTTTGAAGAAAAACTGCATGAACAGGAAAACTTGATAAGCGCATTGCAAACAGAGAAAGAAAGTCTCTTTAACCAATTAAATGAGGCTACAAACGAGCTTGAAGAAAAGAACAAATTTATATTAACCTTGCAGGAAGAGTCCGCCAAACTAAAAGAAGATACAAAAACCCTCAATCAAAAACTAAACTCAATGGAACAGGAATTAAACGAGCTTAGAGAGTTTAAAACTAACACTGAAAACCAGATAGTAGAACAAAACACCCTGATTTCAAATCTGCAAAGAGATTTGAACATTGCAAGGGAGGCAAAATCTGCACTTGAAGAAACAGTTTTTGATTTAAAAGAAGAAACAAAAACAATTCAGATGGAAGTTGAAAACAAAGCAAAAGAAAATGAGTTATTAAAACAGAAATTAAGCGAATCTGAAGAAAGAATAAGAAAGCTTGAAGAAAAGATAGAAAAAATAAGACAGATAACTTCTGAATAAATATAAAACGGAGAACAAATATGACGAAAAAGAACAAAAAAATCAAGCTCACCTTAATACCTTTGCTTGTGTTAGTATTAATGCTTTCAGGATGCAGGAAGAAAAAAGACGATATGGATTTTAGAATTGTTCTATCAAAACACTTTACAGCAATACACAAAAAAGATTACAAGGCTTTAGCCTCAACATTATACCTTTACGATGAAATACTAAACAGGTTTGGGGAAGAGGGGGCAAGCAAAATAGAGTTTAAAAAACAGATTGATTCAATATATGAGGATTATAAAAAAGACCTTGAAAAGGGGGAGATAACCTTTGACCCCTATGGAATAAAAGCAGCAAAGATAATGGGATTGGGAAAGGGGTTTTACTATTTAACGGTTAAATTTGAAATGAACAAAGAAGACGGATATATAATTCTGAAACACTCCTTTTCTTATGATAAATTTGACTACTCAATCTATCCATTGGGAACAAAACTATTCTTTTTAGGCTGCCCACTGGGGAAGATTTACACCATAGTAAGAGGCCAGACATACAAGAAAAATACAAGGTTTTATTTAAAAGAAATCCAGACAAAGTGGTATTTCAAAAGGGATTTGAACAATAACTGGAAAATAGTTAAAATGGAAGTCTTGAAAGACACTGCAAAGTGTCAAAAGAGTTTTAGAATAAAGTATTAAAGGAAACAAAATGAAATCAAAATTAGGAATATCGTTAGGCGGCGGAGCAGCAAGGGGATATGCACACTTAGGTGTGCTAAAAGTCCTTGAAGAAAATGGAATTAAGCCATCTTTTATAACAGGCACATCAATGGGAGCAGTTTTAGGGGGGCTTTACGCTTACTTTGGAAACATTGAGGAAACAATAAACCACCTTGTTGAATTTCTGAAAACAACAGACACAATAAACCAGAAAATATATAAAGTTATAATTGAAAGCGAAAAAGAGCCTGTTAACTTTGTTGAAAACATAATGCAATTTGTTAGAAAAGGCATAATATACGGCAAAGCCTTAACTTCAAAATCAATGGTTCCTGAAGAAGTATTTAATAAAGTATTTGATAATTTAATTCCTGATGTTAACATTGAAGACTTAAAAATCCCTTTCGGGGTAATCGTTACTGAGATTACCGAAGGGGAAGAATTAATGGTAACTAAGGGGAATTTGAAAAAGGCTTTGAAGGCTTCAAGTGCAATTCCTGGAGTTTACCCGCCCTTAATTGACGGGGATAAAATCTATATTGACGGTGGCTGGACAAACAAAAACCCTGTAAGGCCGTGCTATCAATTGGGGGCAAGCGAGGTTATTGCGGTATGCGTTGCAAGGGAACTTGAAGACACAAGCGACTTTCAAATAGGAATGGATTTGATAATAAGGTCAAATGCAGTATCAATGCACAGGCTGGGACAATTGCAAAAAGAAGAAGCATCACTGGTGCTTTACCCAAAAGTTGAGCATATACACTGGGCTGATTTTGCAAGGTATGAGGAAGGAATTGCAAGCGGTATAGAGTGTGCAAAAAATGAATTAAAAGAAATTAAAAAGATTTACGGAAGGAGCAAATGGACAGGATTGATAAAATCAAAGAAAAAGTATATACGGGAAATCTCCCTATAAGCGATAAAGAGGCTTTAACATTATTTGAATACAACAACCTGCTTGAAATCGGCCATTTAGCAGACAAAGTAAGGTGGCAAATCCACCCAGAAAAGGTTGCATCTTTTGTTATAGACAGAAACATAAACTATACAGACGGGTGTGTTACAGGTTGTAAATTCTGCGGATTTCATAAAAAACCGGAAGAATGCACTACATTGGACTTTGACACATTGCTAAAAAAGGTGGAAGAAACAGTTAAACTTGAAGGCACAGGCATACTTTTACAGGGGGGAATGAACCCGCTATTACCCTACTCTTTTTACATTGATATGCTAAAAACTATAAAAAACGCATTCCCTCAAATTGACATACACGGTTTTTCTCCCCCTGAAATTCAGTACTTCTCAAAGCACTTTAACAAACCGGTGAAACAGATTTTAGAAGAATTTATTGAAGCAGGGCTTGACTCAATACCAGGGGGCGGGGCTGAGATACTTTCAGATAGGGTAAGGGAAAGGATAAGCCCTAAAAAATGCTCATCTGACGAATGGATTGAGGTAATGAGGGAAGCCCACAAATTAGGCCTTAAAACAACAGCAACAATGATGTTTGGCACAGGGGAAAGTTTTGAAGATAGAATTGAACACTTTAGAAGAATAAGGGAATTACAGGAAGAAACAGGCGGTTTTGTTGCATTTATTGCCTGGACTTATCAGATTTATAAAGGAAGGCTAATCCAGTTTGAAAACACGGCTTATGACTATCTTAAAACCATGTCAATTGCAAGGATTTACCTTCATAATGTACCAAACATTCAGGCTTCCTGGGTAACCCAGGGCAAGAAAATCGGGCAGGTTGGCCTGAAGTTCGGGGCAAACGATTTAGGAAGCACAATGATTGAAGAAAATGTCGTAAAAAGCGTCGGGGTATCCCACACAATATCAAAAGAAGAGATAATAAGGCTAATCCACGACGCAGGATTTGATGCAGTGCAGAGAAGAAACACTTATGGATTTGTAAAAAAATACCCGAAAGAAAGAAAGGCTGTATGAAAAAAATTCAAATATCAAACTTTATTGCAAACTGGGGAATAAAAGAGGAAACAGCAGTAAAACAACTTGCAAAAAAATACGGAATAGACGAAAAATTTGTATCAATAAAAAAAAGGGCTCTTGATGTTAGAGGAAAAAAACCAAAGGGGGTTTACACCTTTCACATTGAATATAACAAAGAAACGGAAAAATTGTTAACAAACCCAAACACAAAACTAATAGAGTACAAAAGCCTTGAAGAAACAGTAAAAGAGATAAAACCAAAGAAAATTAAACCTGTAATTGTCGGTTTTGGACCGGCAGGGCTTTTTGCAGCACTAACCTTTGTTGAAGCAGGCATTGAACCGATTATTATTGAACGGGGGAAGCCTGTTGAAGAGAGAAGCAAAGATGTAAAAAACCTGTGGGAAAATTCAGTATTAAACACAAACAGCAACACACTCTTTGGAGAAGGGGGGGCAGGCACATTCTCAGACGGAAAACTTACAACAAGGATAAACCACCCTTACACAGACTTTATAATTGAGAAATTTGTTCAATTCGGCGCAAAGCAGAGAATAAAGATTGACGCAAAGCCTCACATAGGCACAGACAGGCTTATTAAAGTTTGCAAAAACGCAAGGGAATACCTTATAAAAAAAGGTGCAAAGATTCACTTTAACCACACCTTTATTGATTTTGAACAAAAAAAAGACAAAATCTCAGTAAAAACAGACAAAGGGGAATTTGAGGGAGACTTTCTATTTCTTGCAATAGGCCACTCTGCAAGGGATACCTATAAAATGCTATACCAAAAAGGAGTTGAATTAGAGCCAAAACCGTTTGCGGTTGGAAGCAGGGTTGAACACCCTCAAAATGTTATAGACGAAATAATGTACGGAAAAAACAAGAGAGACGATTACGGATTACCGCCTGCAAGCTATCAATTTGCATGGAATGGCAAAGACGGAAGGGGGGCATACACCTTTTGCATGTGTCCAGGCGGGGAAGTAATACTCACGGTAAACGAAGAAAATACCCTCTGCGTAAACGGAATGAGCAACTCTAAAAGGAATTCCCCCTTTGCAAATGCTGCATTGGTTGCAAAAGTGCCTGTTAAAGCATACTTTAAAAACTCCCCATTAGACGGAATAGACTTTCAAAGAGAGATTGAAGAAAAGGCATACTCACTTGGAATACCGGGATACATGGCACCGGCACAACACGGAATAGACTTTGTAAACGGGAAACTCTCAGGAAAAACAATCTCGTGTTCATACAGGCCAAAAACATACTCCTACCCTCTTCACGAATTACTCCCAGAATTTGTGGTAAAGGATATGAGAAACGGCTTAATAGAGTTTAACAAAAAAGCAAGGGGATTTCTGTCAAATGTAACAAACCTTATAGGGGTTGAAACAAGGACATCAGCCCCTTTGAGAATAAAGAGGGAAAAAGACTTTAAAAGCACATCACACAAAAGAATAATCCCAATAGGGGAAGGCTCAGGCTACGCAGGCGGCATAATGTCATCAGCCTTAGACGGGATAAAATCCGCACTAACAATTTTACAAAGTTAAAAAATTATTAAGCATTTACCATAAAGGATTTTGATTTCTGAATAAAGTATTGTTTAAAGATAAAATTTTAGTAATTTGAAGTTCAAAAAATCAACAAAAATGTTTGAATTAATAAAATGGATTTATTAACCTTGCCTTTCTTGCTTAAAATGGATTTAGGTTCATTTTATTGGTGCAAGGAGTTTGTGGTATAATTAATCAAAAGAAATTTTAGGATTTAGCAATGAAAAAGCTTCCAATTGGATTGAATAGTCTGGAAAAAATAATTAAAGGCAATTATGTTTATGTTGATAAAACAGAAAAGATTTATCAGTTGATTGACAATGGAAGCTATTACTTCCTTTCCCGTCCGAGAAGGTTTGGCAAAACATTAACAGTTGACACACTTAAAAACATCTTTGAGGGTAACAAGGAGATATTTGAAGGCTTATACATTTACGACAGGTGGGATTGGGATAAGAAGTATCCTGTAATCAGGATAGATTTTAGCGAAATTTCTGCAGAAAATTCAAATACTCTTAAAGAATTGCTTTTAAGAAGGTTAAAGGAAATTGCAGAAGAGAAGGGAATAACCGATATTGATGTAAATCATCATGGATTTTATTTAAGAAGCCTTATTCATAATTTATTTAAAAAGCATAAGTTACCAGTTGTAATTTTAATAGACGAGTACGATAAGCCTATTCTTGACAATATAGAGAATCCTGAAAAGGCAACAGAAATTCGCGACATACTTGCAGACTTTTACGGAGTACTAAAGGGATTAGATGAATACCTGAAGTTTGTGTTTTTAACAGGTGTTACCAAATTCAGCAAGGTAAATCTATTCAGCAAACTCAACAATCTTGAAGATATTACACTTGACCCCCGATACTCAACACTTTGTGGTTACACAGATGAAGAGTTAGAAAGATACTTTTCCGAATACCTTAAAAATGTTGACAGAAAACTGGTAAAACTCTGGTACAACGGCTATTCATGGCTTGGGGAAAAGGTATACAACCCTTTTGATATACTTCTCTTTATCTCAAAAGGTTTTCAATTCCGCCCATATTGGTTTGAAACAGGCACGCCAACATTTCTATTAAAACTAATGAAAAAAAACAAATATTACATACCAGAACTTGAAAACATAGGGGTTACTGACAGTGTATTGGGAAGTTTTGATGTATACACAATGAGAGTTGAAGCATTACTCTGGCAAACAGGATACTTAACCATAAAAGACACGGTAAAATTTGCAGCAAGGCAAAAATACATACTATCCTATCCCAATTTAGAGGTAAAGATATCCTTAAACGAAAGCATACTAAATTACCTCACATCCCTTGATGCAGCAACTTACGACAGAACCTCAAACGGAATATACCAGAGTTTATTAAACGGAGACATAGAAAACCTGATTTCTAATTTAAAAACACTCTTTTCCTCAATCTCATACACAAACTTTACAAAGAACGAAATAGCCTCTTACGAAGGATACTATGCAAGCGTAATATACACATACTTCCATTCCCTTGGAGTTCAACCGATTGCAGAAGATGTAACAAGCAGGGGAAGAATAGACTTAACCATAAAAATAGAAGACAAGGTTTATATCTTTGAATTCAAGGTAATAGAGGAAGAGAAGGACAACAAAAATCCCCTTGAACAGATAAAAGAGAAGAAATACTTTGAAAAACACAAAAATGAAGCTAATGAAATCTATCTTATAGGCATAAGTTTCAGCAAGGAAGAGAGAAATATAACTTCGTACAGTTGGGAAAGGGTTTAGAAGTTGTCCCGTCCTGAAAAAAGGGAATCTAACCTCACTCTTTTAACACACCCACACACTACACACCAAATTCAAACTTTCCTTTGCTAAAAACAATGCAAGTGTTAAAATTTTAATTAAAAAAACTCACAGGGAGAAAAATATGAAAACCTTGAAGCCTATTATAAAGAAAATAGCAATAATACTATTCTGCTTAAACCTGCTCATTCCTGTTAAAACCCTTGCCAATAATGACGCTTTTACTAATTATGTTTTACCAACCAAAGGTTATAAAACAGAAGTAGTCTTAGTAAACAATGATGTAAGGAATGAGAGTCCAAATCATTCAATGTTATATACTGCTTATGATAAAAATGGAAATGAATTAGCTCAAGTTTCTGATTTCATGGCTACAGGTAGCAGGGTTATTCTTTCTCTTTCTGAGTTATTCCCTAGTCTTAATGTGGATGATATTGGTTTAGTTGAGATTGATAGTTCTAATAAGAATGATGCTTGGATTATTTATAGTAAAAAAGATGGTGATAATGTTCAAAAAGCAATGGTTAAAGCACCAATAGATGGTTCTAGTGTTGTTGATAATCTTCATTTCACTAATAATACTGGTTATTGGAATTTCTTATTCAACATTGCAAAAATAAATGATGCTGAAAGCACTGTTAGAGCAGTTGTTAATCCTAGTGGTGAAGAAGTGCTTCTTGATGGAAGCACTAATGTTTTTGGTTTTATTACTCCTAATTTAAGTTTGCCTTATAGTAGTGCTAGTATTAACATGAAGGATTTTTTTGGAGGAATAGTTCCTGAAAATGCCACCTGGATGAGGGTTTATAGTGAGAAAATTCAACAAACAGCTATGGGAACCGTTGTTACTCCTGTTAATAACCTTGTTGTTATTAATCCATTCATGAAAACTAATGGTGAATCAGGAGGGGCTTTTGGTAAAGCAGAATCTTTTCGAGAATTATTCATACCTCACATAACAGTAAAAGATTATTTTTGGTGGACAGGATTAGTGTTAAACAATCCTAATGATGAGGTTGTTAAATTTGTTATTCAATATTATGATTCAAATGGAGTTCATTTAGATATTAATCCAAGCACACCAGCAATTGATGATTTTAAAGGAGAATTGCAACCTTTGGAAAAAATTGTTGGTTTAATAAATGATTTTGGCAGGCCTGATAACGCAGCTTTTGCAAGGGTTGTTGCTGAAAAACCAATTAAAGGAGGAGAATTATTCGGTGGAGAACCTAAAGGAGCTAATTGGCCAATAATGGCTGGGGTAAGCTTATTATTACCGGGAACAGGCGGGTACTTAGCAGAAGTAACAGATATTGAAACTCCAACTCTAAGATATAACATTCCTATAGCTGAATCAAGAGCTTACACTGATAGTGAAGAAGGAGTTTGGACAGGAATAGCTATTGCTAACACTTCTAAAAGAGATCAAACAATAGTTTTTGAATACAAATCAAAATCAGGAGTAATATTAGCAACTCAAAACTACACTATAAGAAGTATGAGTAAAGAAGCTATAACTGTTGAAGACTTATTAAAAATAGGTGGTTTAGAAGATATAAGAGGACAAGTAGGAATGATAGATGTTGTTGCTAAACAAAACTTAGCTTCAATAACAGAGAATAGAGAAATCAATATTTACGCTTTACATGGTGGTAAACAAGCAGGTACAGGCACTCATAACTGGATGATTGGAGAGGATGCTGTTAATAAGAGTCCTCTTGATGTTAAAATGTTCGTTGCTAATGAGACTAGAGGAATTGTTGATAGTTTAGAAGACATGCTTGGAAGCATGAATATTAAAGTTGAAGATAATGATGTAATATTAAGTCATGTAATAAGTACTTTGAGAGATACTAAGTACGGAGAAATAACAGGATATGACATTGTAGCTTACGATGATAACTGGAACGAAGTGGGAAACATAGCTTCAATAAGAAGAGGTTTACAATTACCTTCAAGTTCTGATAAACCTTATTATGTAAACTATGATACTACTAGTCCTGTTCAAGATGGTACTTGTCCTTATGGTACTTTTAAGTTAGGTATTGTTGTTCATTCTACTATTAATGGTATTGAGCAGAGTTGGGTTTATAGAATCCCTGATAAAACAATAACTAGAAGCCCAGAGCAAAACCTTACGATTGTTAATGCCTACGACATACTTAAAAACGAGGATGCCAGACGAGAGTTAGGAGATATTTTGTCAAGAGATGATGTTACTTTTGGTGGCAATAACGTTCATTTGGATTCTGAAACAATTTATCAAGGATTAACCAATTATGTTGATGGTGATTTATCTAATAATGAAGATGTTGATCCTAATGGTGCTAAACTTAATAAAATAGGAAATAAATTTTATTTTAATTTAGAAGATTCTAATGGTACTTTTTATTCGGTAATGTCAAGTTAATTGTGTCAGGCATGGGAAGCCTCCCGGGAAAGAGAAGAAAAAAAGCGATTAAAAGAAGAAGAATACCTTAAACTCCTTGATTGATACTTCTCATTCTTGTCTGTGAAGAAAATGTAAAGAAACTTCTCTGCACTTTGTTCATTTTGAAAAAATCCTCGTATTCGTATGTAATCTTTTAACTCTTTAAAACACCTTTCCATCCAGTTTGTTGTTCTGAAGTAACTTCTTATCTCATCAGGGGCAAGGAGAAAGAATGTATAGTTATCAACTTTTGCCTTAATGTTTTTTAAAAACCTGTATATCTTTTTCCATTTTTCAATAAATGCAAGAAGTTTGGTTTTCCCTTCTTCCCTGCTTTCGCATTTCATTATCTCGTCTAATTCTTCTTTTATTTTCTCAAAATGATGTTTTCTTACTCTGTTTTTTATGTTTCTTTTCAGGTGAAACCAACAAAGTTGGTGCATAGTCTCAGGAAATTCTTCTTTTATCGCTTCAGATAAACCTGTTAAATCATCACTTATAATCAGTTTTACTCCTTTTAAGCCTCTTTCTTTTAAATCCCTGAATATTTCCTGCCAGAGGGATGCTTTTTCGTTTCCTCCAGGAAGAAAGTATCCTAAAATTTCTCTTTTACCGTCTTCAGACAGGCCCAATACTGCATATACTGCCTCTTTTGCCACACTGTCTCTTTTTAATGAAATGTATGTTGCGTCTATGTATAGCACGGGGTATGTTTTTGTTAATCTGCTGTTTTTCCATTTTTCAATTACTTCTTCAGATATTTCACTTATCCTGCTTACATATTGAGCGGATATGTTAGCCCCTATGAGATTTTTAATTACCCCTGCTGTCTTTCTTGTGGATACTCCTGCTATAAACATTGCCTCCACAATATCTTCAAGAAAAAACATTACCCTTTTTCTCTGGGGAAGCCATTTAACCTTAAACTGACTGTCTCTTGTTCTTGGAATTTGCAATTCAATCTCTCCTAAAAAGCTTTTAGGCGTTCGCTTATAATAACCGTTTGCCCTTGTTTGGCCTCTTGCTTCTTTTAAGTATCTTTCCCTCTCTTCCAACAACATTTCCTGCAACATTTTCTTGAAAAATTCTTTAAATTGAGTGAAAATTAAATCACTCATTGGTGGTACCTCCTTTCGGGAATTTTTCTTCTGAGGTTATTTTAACCTCTCCTTCCCGAAAGGAGTTTTTTTTCTCCCTGACACAATTAATGTTACACTGCCTTTTATTCCACTTATAATTTATTATCTGAGAAAGTTGAATATTTATTACAATCAACTTTTGAAAAATATGGTGCTCAATTTGTTATTGATAATTAATGACTAACTTTTTATTTTCTGCTTTTACTATTCGCTCGGCACTGTTTTTGTTTGAATGTCAAACTCAGGCGGGTCAAACATGTGTTGCTTTACAGCGCATAGGTTTGCCGCGTGAATCAGGGCTTTTTTGTACTTTTCAGGAAAGTCTTCAGGCAGTTGAATTTCAATTGTAATCTTTGATATCATTCTCTTTTTCGGGTCAAATTCGTGTTTTTGAACAAGTTTTATATTTTTATAGTCAAGCCCCCTCTGTTCGCAGAAAGAAAGTACATATATCCCTGCGCATGCGCCTATTGATGCAAGGAAGTAATCAAATGGGGCAGGCGCTTCCCCGTTTCCCCCCGCAAACACAGGCTGGTCTGTTTTTATTAAAAATCCCCTGTATTTTACATCAACCCTTTTTCCAACTCCGGGAAATACAATTTCCATATCCATTTTCAGCCTCCTATTTGTTTTTTTCTTCAAGTTCCTTCAGTTTCTTTCTTGCAAATTCCCCCTGAACCTGACCTTTGTATGCGTCTGCTATCTTTTTATAAAGTTTAATTGCATCGTCGTAATATCCTAACTTTTCGCATATCTTTGCTGCGTTAAACCTTGCAGTTGTTGACCACATTAACTCTTTCGGGTGGAGATAGGTTACTGAAAGGTAATTTTCAAGGGCTTTGTTTAAGTCTCCCAAAGTTTCATAGCATTCTGCAATGTAAAAGGTAACCTCAGCCTTTGAATCCTCGTCTTTCAAGAGGGGTAATATTTTCAAAAACTCGTCCAATGCCTCTTTTGTTTTGCCGTTTTTCTGCAAAAACAGTGCAATCCTTATCCTCTCGTCTAACTGTTGTACATCCTGCGGTAAATTTTTCAAATACTCAAGATAGTTTTCAACAGCCTTTGTTGTTTGCCCTGTTTGTTCGTAACAAATTCCAAGGTAATAATAAACAGCAAAGAGTAATTTCTCTATGTTTTTGTCCCTGTGCTTTAACACTTCTTCAAAGTAATCTGCCGCCTTTGAGTACTCCTTGTTGTTAAAGTGTATTAAGCCTAACTTATAGCAGGATAAAGTATAGTATTCGCTGTCAGGGAAGGTTTCAACAATTTTCTTTAAATATTTTACAGGGGGGTTTTTAAGGGTTTCAAAGAGAAAATAGTATGCCTTGTCAACTCCCTTTGCCTCAGGATAGTTTTCAACAGCCATTTTGTAAAAGTAAACCGCTTTTGCAATGTTTCCCTTTTGCCTGTACTTTTCCGCCTTTTTCAACAATCCCTGCACTCCGTGGAATTCTTCAGGGTTGTTTTTTATGTACTCCGGCTCATTTTCCATAATAAGCAGGTATTCCCCTGTCTTTTCAACTATCGGCTCAAGCTCAATTAAGGCTAATTTCCTGACTGTATCCTCCTTTGAAGAAAGTTCAAGTACCTTAACAAGGTATAGTTTTTTCATATTTTCATCACTCTGTTTTAAGGCGGAAAGGTATATCAAGCGGGGGTTTTCAGATTTTAATGCTAAATTAAAGGCATCATCTTTTTTATCAGCATAGATTAAAGAAAAGTAAAGGGTGTCTTTGTTGTCTCCCGCAATTTTTTTTGCCTCTTCAACCTTCCCAGTTTTTGCTAAAGAATAGGCGTATAATTTTTTCAAATATCCTTCAGGTTTCAGTTTTGAAAAATGGCTAACGGCAGATTTAAAATCACCGTTTAAGTATTCTGCAAGGGCAAGGAGAGTTAAGATTTTTTTATCCTGTTTTTTAAACCTCTCTTTTATTAAATCGACTGTATCTTTGTACATTCCATTTCTGAAGTAACTTTCAGCAAGGTAATAGTTTGCTGAGTTTACAAGGGGTGAATCCTGATAGTTTAGAATAATGTTTTCAAAAGATTTTATTGCCTCAGGGTAATTTCCCCTGTCAAGCATAAGCTTGCCGTAAACAAAGTAAGCGTCGTCTGTTACAGGTGAGGTTTTCCCGTACTTTTTGAGAAAATCTGCAAGCATTGTAAGTGCCTTTTCTTTGTCCCCGTTGTATAAGGTGCACTTTATCCTGTTTAAAAGGGCAATTGAAGAGAATGCCCCCTCCGGATTTTTCTCAATACACTTGTTGTAAAAAAGCAGGGCATTGTCCATATCGTTCAGTTTTGTAAGATAATACTCTGCAAGCTTAAAGTAATCCTTGTGGGTGTCTGAAACCAATGCGTATTTTCTTAAAAAACCAACAGCCTTATTGTACATTCTCAAATTGTCAAAAACCTTAAAGGAAAGCAAATAGAATTCTTTATCTTCAATATAGGATTTTTTTTCAACAAGGTTTGAAGCATCTAACAAATCCCCTCTGTCTAACAAAAGGGATAATTGAAAGTTTGTTCTCTCCTCATCAGTTGGGGTTGGCAAAGGAATTAACTGCCTGAATAATGCAAATGCTTCCTTTAATTTGGCTGATTGCACAAGGGTATGCACAGCAAAAAAGCCGTCTTCCCTGTCTTTGTTTCTTGAAAAGTATTTGTATGCAATGTCGTACTTTTTCTTTCCGTAATAGACAAGGCCTAAATACCTGTTTAACAGAGGGTCTTTAAAACCTTCCTTTTCAAGTTTTTTAAGTATCTTTTCCGCTTTTCCAAATTTTTTATAGTGGTAATAGGAAATTGCAAGCTTCAGCCTCACTTTATTATCAAATTTTAGTTTCAAAAATGAGTTGTAATTTGATATAGCATCCTTAAAAGCGTCTCTCTTAAAGGACAAATCCCCTTTCAAAAGGTAATACTGGGAAACAAGGTTTTTATCAATGCCTTTTAGGGATTTAAAATCTATGGCAATCTTTGAAAAAACTTTATCAACAGATTTGAAGTCATTTTCAAAGTAATAGGCATAGGCATTAAAAAGCAAGGCTCTAAAACAGGTATTATCCTTTTTTTGAGTGCAGAATTTATTGTAAAACTCATCTGCAACTGTGTGGATTTTAGTGTAGTCCCTCGTTGCCATAAGGGTATCAAAGTAAAGGGAATAAACCTGTTTTAAATCAGGAGATTGAGGATTGTTTTGCAAAAATGTTTCTATTTTGGTTTTTGCAATATTAAAGGCCCCGTCTCTAACAAGGCCTTTAATTATCTTTAAATCATTGTTTGTTTGCGAAAATCCTGAAAGAGAAAAAAACAATACAATTAAAGCAACTAAATTAGTAAGCCTGATAAATCTCCCTTTTGAATTTTTCAATCTCTCTTTTAAAATCATTTGTCAACCTCTCAGTATCCGAGTAATCATAAATTACATGCGGAGTTATAATTATTATCAATTCACTCTTTTTTCTTGAAGTGCTTTTGTTTTTAAAAAGATACTTAACAAGCGGTAGTTTGTTTAAACCTGGCACTTCAGAGGATGAATCAACCTTACTCTCCTGAATTAACCCACCAAGCAAAACAGACTTCCCGTCAGGCACATTTACAATTGTGGTAAGGCTTCTGTCCTTTATGGGAGGGTTCTGTTCAGGACTTGCCGGTGTTCCCGGGGTTGAATAAGTCTGGTTTATTTCAAGCCTAACTACTCCGTTTGAACTGATAGAAGGTTTAACCTTTAATTGAATACCTGTTGACAGGTATTGATAGCTGTTTGCAGCGTAAAAGGGGTTTACATTTGTTGTTCCACCTGTCACAGTTGCAGGAGTTTGAACAGAGTTTGCCCTTACGGAAATCTGCTCACCTACCTTAATAGTTGCAGATTCATTATCAAGAACAAGAATGTGAGGGGTGGATAGAACATTTGTTCTGCTTTTCATTACATTTGAATTCAAAACACTGTCCAAAACAAACCTATCAAAAATAAATGAGTATGAGCCCTGCAATGCGTTCTTAGTTTCAGGATAATTTAACTGCCATGCTGGCGTATGAAGATTAGAAACATCGCCGAGCAAATTCTTATGGGTTAAAGCCCAGCCAAAGCCATATGAAAATTGATTATCAAGTGCAAGGTCAAGTATCATCACCTCTATTAAAACCTGTTTTTTGGGAACATCAAGTTTTTTCAAGGTTTTTTCAATAATCTTGTAATCCCTTTTGGTGCATTTGAATATTATTGAATTGTTTGTTTCATCTGTAATCATACTTAAACCGCCTTTTAAAACAGGCTTAAGTTCACCTTTTCCAGCTTTGTTTGTGTAAGTTTTTTGCTCGTCTGAATAGAGCTCCTTCAATATGTTTGATAAATCCTTTGCATCTGAGTTTTCACAGTGATAGACAAATATCTGGGCTTCTCCCCTTTCGCTTTCCCTTTCAAACTTTTTAGCCCAATACTTAACCTCATCTGAAATTTCTTTAACAGATGTTATGCAGAGCAAAGCATTTAAGTCCTTTATGGTAAGTAAATAGTATTTATCTTTTGATAAGCCAGGATACCCTTCTAAAATCTTCTGAATATTGTCTCTTACATTGTCTGCATCTGCATTTTCAAATTTAATTAAGGTTGTATTCATCTGCTTAAAGATGTTTATATCAAATATTTTCACCATCTCTAAAATTCTTCTAACATAGGGCTTTCTGTCAATAACAACCATATAGGAAAGTGCAGGGTCTTCTATTATCTTTCCTGAAGATGACAAAAACTCTTTAGAAATATTTGCCATATCCTTTGGTGCAATAAAATGAAGGGGGACAACCTGAGCAACCACATCTTCCCCTCTCAATGCCGGGGAAATAACATTACCATATGTTAATGGAGCGCTTGATTTTACAACAGAGTCTTTTGCAAGGGAAAAGTATTTGACTCCGTCCCTATCTACCATTGCAACATCGTATATGGAAAGGAGAAGGTTTAATAAGTCATCTATTTCCTGATCTTTTACAACAGTGTTAATTTTAATATTTATACCTTTGTCCGGGACAGACGGGTCTATAACATAATTCCATTTTTTGTAATCTGCTATAACCTTAATCACTTCTCTTAAAGAGGCATCTTCAAAATTCAAAACAGGAGCCTCTCCCTTTTCAGTTTTAGTTTTAGAGATTTTTGCTCCACTCATTGGTTTTGAAATAATTGATTTAAAGGCCTGCCCTTTTCCTCTGTCTTCAATAGAAAAGTTAGATTTTTCTTTTTCAACAGCAATCATCTCTCCGCTTTGTTCTTTTGGTTTATGTTTTTTAGAGTCATCAAATAATACAGTTTTTGGTGGTGCACTTACCTTTGCACATGAAACTGTTAAAATAATTGAAAAGATTAGTAATAACTTCTTCATACCCTCTCCTTAAAATGGCGTATTTGTTCTTTTTCCTTGCGTTTTATTGGGAGTCGGTTTTGAAAGCCTACCTCCCCCTACAAATGGGTTAGAGCGTTGACTCCCTGAACTTCCAACATTTGTTTTTCTTCTATGATTGGTATTTTTATTTCTTGAAGTAGGCCTTAAAACCCTTGTAGGTTTTACTTTTGAAGTAACGGGCCTACGTCTATTAAATGTAGGTCTGGGTTTCATAAAAGGCTTTTTAGGTTTAACCTTTTTTGTTGACTTTACAGGCGACCTTGACACAACTTGAGAAGTTGTTTTTGGTGGAGGTGTATAAGTTGTTCTTGGACTTCCTCCAGAATAGCCTCTTGATTTTTTTGCTTTAAGTTTTGTATCAGGATAAAGCTTGTACTGTTTTCCATCAAATACAAGAATAACATAGTCAGGTGTAATCTCTTTTAGTGAGGCATCTGCAAACTTTTCTCCTACAGAGTGGTATTTGCTAATCTTTCTCTTTTTCTCTTTGTCGTAATATGTAAAAATTGCTTTTTTGTAGTCATTAATTACAACAATTCCATCAAGCACAGGTATATTACTTGGAAGTTTTACTTCTTTTTCAGTGTCTACTTCCTCACCAGCTTCTTCTGTATAACCTCTGTCCGGATCAAACAGGTTGCCTTTTTTTATTAAATCAACATTCTGTGAATAAGCCTGAAAAGAAAAAATTATCAATAATGCTAAAATAAAGCCTTTCATTTTTTGCCTCCACTTTGTTTATCCTTGCTGTCCTCTGTTAATTGAATAATTCCCTTTACAGATACCACTGCTTCTATTCCCCTGTAATACCTTATAATTACTGATTCAGCATAAAGGTAATGCTCGTCTCTTTCAATATCATTAAGAAAATCTATAATGTCAGGGTATTCACCTTTAACAGTTACCCTTGCCTTAACAACCTTTAAACCATTTTCGTCCTTTGCCCTTTCCTTGTAAATCCTAACTATATTCAGGTTTCTATCTTTTGCATAATCTGTAATGGTCTCTTCTAAAAAAACCTGTGCCAGCTCAATATTTTTTGACTGAATAAGTTTGGATTTTGAACTTTCATACTTCTTTTTCAAAGTATTAGCCTGTTTTAGCATTGATTTTGCTTCTTTTATCTTTTTCTCTATTTCAATCAAGTTTTTAGTGTATTTGATTTTCTGCGTTTTTAATTGATTGTAAGACTGATAGAGGGGATAAATTACAAGGTTAAAAAGAATAACAAATACAACAACAATCAGGCCTAACTTAATAGCTCTCTTTTCAGATTTTTTTAGCTTAATTTCCTTTAACTTAGTAAACAACTTTCCCCCTGATTATAAAAATAGTGTAGTCTCCGCTTTCCCTTGAAGACTTTTTCTCTACATTTCTGAAATATTTTGAGTTATTTAAAGCCTTAACCACGGCATACACATCCTTTGCTTTGCCGTTTAACTCTAATTCCCCTCTAAAATTAATGCTAATTCTTGTTAAATAAGCATCTTTAGGAATTTTCCTTGTTAACTCTTCAAGAAGAATGAGAATCTTTTTCTTTTCTTTCTCAATCTTTGTAAAGTAATTCACCATAGTTTTCAATTCCTCAATATTGCCTGCTTTTTTCCTTAACTCAAGGGCAATTTTTTTCTTGGCTTCAAAGTTTGATTTTAAACCGTTGACTTCCTTTCTCAAAGTAAAATAGTCTTTTAGAAACATTCCAGAATAAATCACACAGGCAACAATTATTATGGAGGCAATAATATACCTCCACCACCTTCTAATTACTTTCCTCTCTTTAGGAGGCAAATAATTTACAATAGGCAATGTTTTTGAATCTATAAGGAAACAAAAATCGTCAGCAAAGTTTATTTCTTTCTCAAGGAAAACACAATTGTCACACTCTTTGCCTTCAAACTCTTTTCCAAAAAAATAGATTTTGGTTTCTTCCTCAACCCTTTCTGATGATAAAAACCTGTTTGCAATAGTCTCAACATTAATCCCTTCCCTGTCTTTTACCTTTAAAAAAGAAACAGGAAAACCATCTTTGAATAAAAACCCCAATATGTATCCATCTCTTTTAAAAATAGCAAGCCCGTCCTTTACCTGGTTTTTGAGTGCATGGGATATTAAAATCATCTGATAGGGAATAATACCGCTTAATGTATGGGTATGGTTGTAAAAATGAGTTCTTAATTCTTCATAATCTTTAGATTTCAACACCCCTATAAGCACCTTTAACTTGCCCTTTTCCTTAACAAAAGAATAATCAATCTTTAATTCAACATCTGAAGGCTCATTTTCTTTTACAAAGTTTTTAACTATCTCATCAACATGCTCCTCTGCCGCAGCTGGAAGGATAAGAGAATACATGACTGAGTACTCAACTGGCACAAACCCAAAAGTGTAAAAGGTATCATCAACCTCATCTTCATCAACAAATGAAACTGTATTGTCCTTTTTAAAGGCTATATCAATGTCTTTGTAAATTAGCCTGAATCTTTTCTTAATAAGTTTTTCTAAAAATTCCATTCTCTTATCTCCAATAGTTTCGGAAGTGTGGATTCAAAACTATAAACTTCTTCAAGGGAATAGTTTAAATTCCCTATCTTTACCTCACCTTTAAAGCTAATTATAGATGGTCTTGTGTCTATTGTAAAATATTTAGTTATCTGATTTATTGTTTCACTATCAAGTATCTCATTTAACTCTGTCATACTCTTAAAAGGCTCACTCTCTCTTCTTTCAATAATTCTATCAATTGTTTCCTGGTCAATTCCAAATACTTTAAACATATCAGGAGAACAGGTATTTATATCCGCCTTTGAACCTGTATCGTATAAGGTAAAAATATTCTTTAATCCTGGATAATTGTCTGTGCCGTAGTACATTTCAGGGGTAATCCCCTTTATTAAAAGCAATTCTTTTAAGTTCTCGATAGGTTTGTTTTTTGTGTAATAGGGGTAATCAAGACTGGTATAGTATGAGTCTTCTGCCCCGTGTAAATTTTCAAGGTTATCGGCATCCTGCCAGTCCTGAATTGAAGAGATAATTGCCACTGCGTCTTCCTCGCTTTCAACATAGTTCATGAAAATTTGTTTCAGTAATTCTGGACGGGCATTCTTTAAAGAAAGTTTGGAAGAAACAGGAATTTCTTTTACTTTTACCTTAACACCGTTAACTTCATACTCGTATACAGTTTTTCTTTTTTCTTCTTCTGTCAAATCTTTAAGCCTTGGCTTTATTAAATGATAGTATAAAGCCCTTTGAATTGCCCCGTGAATTGTGATAAAACCCTCGGTTTTCATTTTTACAAAGGCATTATTCCTTACGCTAACCTTTACCCTTAAAGATAAAATTGCAGATATAATAGCAATAGCGGCAACAATCCATATAACAATAATTAAAATAGCCCCTTTTTCATTTTTCTTTTTAGAGCAATCCACCTGACACTCCTTTGCTGTCTTTTCCACCCTTTAAATAAGAGAATACAGTTATCTCCTGGCCGCTTTTTAAAACAATGTCCATTCTAACAGCTATCAATACCTTTGCCCTGTTTAAGCTCTTTTCATACCTGTTTTCCCATACAGAGCCCTTTCTTTTTGTTCTGTCATTTGTAAGGTAAAAAATTTTGAAATCATCAACATCTTTCCAGAGAGTCATTTTAACAGGCTCTGGAATAACCGCATCAGGCCTATCAAAGAAAAATGGAGTCTCTTCCATTATTAAATTTTTTTCATTATCCAGATAAATCTTTGTGGTAACAGGAAAGTAAGGCACTTTTACAGAATAAAAACTGATAAAAAGTATTGAGTCCTCCTGCCCGTCAAAGTACTTTTCAGGGTCTTTAACAGCCTTATACTGGTACAATTCGTCTAACTTTTTTGAAAGAAGGATATAGAGGTTGTTAATTTTATAGTTTTGAGACATTCTATCTTCAGCTTTTTTCCAGTTTAAAACTACTCCGCCAAATATCTGAAAAATAGTTACGGTTATAATGCCAGTAATTGCTATGGCAATTATTAGCTCTACAAGGGTAAACCCTTTATTTTTTTGTTTCAAATAAATGGTAAGCCTCCCCTTTGTAAACAGACTTTCCTGTATTTTTGTCTTTAACCGTAATGTTTATCTTCAAAGCATCAATTCCTATAAGTCTGACATCGTAATCCTCAACAAAAGGCGCCTTTTCAAATTCAAAAATATACCTGAATCTTGAGTCTTCAAAAGTGTAGCTATCTGAATCATCGTAATCTTCAGCTGTAATCGGCAAATTCTTCTTCCTTATTGCTTCAGTAAAGTAAAACTTTAGATTGTAAGAGTATCTTGTTGAAGCAGAAGATTTCCCGAGAGAGTATAAACTCTGGGAAAAATACCTTAAAACAGCAACAGAAGCAATTGCCAGTATAGCAACTGCAACCATAATTTCAACAAGGGTAAATCCTGCATTCTTTCTCATAACTAATCTTTTTTCAACTCAATTTCCCCTGTGTACAAGTCAAAGGAATAATTGTATTTGTCAAAAACAATCGTAATTGTATAGAAGGACGCAGGAAGTATTGCAATGGATTTAACCTTCTTCCCATTCATCTTTAATTCTTTAACCCCATCTATGGATTTTTTAGGTTTTTTCCCATCTAAAAGCAAACTCCCATTATTGCCTAAACTAACAATTTTTGCCCTTCTATCAAACCTTGATAGGATAAGGGCCCTCTTAAAAAAAAGCTCAAGATAAGCCTTTTCCCTCTGTGATTTTATAGACTCCATCCCTTTTTTAAAATATGGATAAACTACTGCACTCATGATGGCGATAATAATCAACACCACCATGAGTTCCATTAAGGTAAAGCCTTTATTCCTGCTGCCATGAAGTGATATCGGCGTTGTTGCCTTCTCCACCCTCTGCTCCATCTGCTCCGTAAGATATTATGTCGTAATCCCTTCCATCCTGACCAGGGCATTTGTAAACATAATCATTTCCCCATGGGTCTTTTGGTACACCCTTTTTAAGGTACGGGCCCTTCCAGTTTTTGATATTCTCAGGCTTTTTAACAAGAGCCTCAAGCCCTTCCTCGTTTGTAGGATACCTACCTGTGTCAATGTAAAACATATCAAGCGCGCTCTCAAAAGCTGAAATCTGGTTTTTCGCTGCAGTTCTTCTGGATTCGTCCACCCTTTTGAAAAACTTAGGTGCAACAAACCCGGCAAGCAAAGCAATGATAATCATAACGACCATCAATTCCACAAGGGTAAAACCTCTGTTATTCCTTCTCATATAGCCCTCCGTTTATTTTTAAAAAGGTGCTTCGTTAATTGAAAAAATAGCCATAAGCATTGAGCCAACAATCAAGCCAACAACAATTCCCATTATTAAAATCAGCGCTGGCTCAAACAGTGACACAAAAGCCTTTATTGACTTTTTTATATTTTCCTGAAAAATCTCCCCTACTTTAAGCATCATTTTGCCCAATGTGCCTGACTCCTCACCCACCTGAATAAGGTGTACCGCAAGAGGGGGGAAAATACCTGCATCCCTCATTGGCCTCGCAACCCCTTCTCCCTTTTTAGCACCCTTGATTACAGGCTCAAAAGCCTCTCTAATCAGGGTATTTGAAATTATCTCCCTTACAATGTTCAAAGCCTGAATTAAAGGAACTGCACTTGTAATTAAAATCCCTGCTGTGGATGCAAGCCTTGCAGTTTCAGATTCAATGACAAGCCTTTTTATTACAGGTAATTTTAAAAGTATTTCGTCTCTCTTTCTCCTTCCCTTTTCTGTTGAAACCCACTTTTTATATCCAAACCAGATTAAAAAGATAAAAAGTATAATGAGCCATTTGTAGGTGACAAAAAAATCTGAAATATCCATCATTATTTGAGTGGGGACAGGGAGTTCCTGCCCCATTGATTCAAATATCTCCTGGAATTTAGGTAAAACATAACCAACAAGTATTCCAACAGTCAACACACCAACAACAAGCAACAGTGCAGGATAAATCAAAGATGATATTACATATGATTTTAATTCCTCTTTCTGCCTTAAATAATCAAGCAATTGCTCCATAACAATATCAACTACCCCTGCTGACTCCCCTGCTTTAATCATATTTACATACAACTTGGAAAAGAAGTCCGGGAATTTCTCCATTGCTTCAGCAAGGGATTTACCTGAGTTTACATCTTTCAAAAGTGAAGACGCTATATCCCTCATTATTTCTGTTTCAGAAAGCTCCACCATTAAACTTAAACTCTTGTCTATAGGCAATCCGGAACGAAGCAAAACGGCAAGTTTTTCAGTGAAGAGTAAAACATCAGAGGATTTTGTCTTCTTTTTTCTTCTGAAAAAAGAGGTTAAATCAAGGTTTCTTATCCCTTCTGTTGATATGGATTGGTTGTCGGAAACTGAAATAGGGATAAAACCCATTGAGGCAACTTTTTTCTTTGCTTCTTCAAGGGAAGAAGCGTCTACCTCTCCCTCTTTTATCTCACCAACCCTTGTGGACGCCTTATAGTAAAACTTTGCCATACTACTCTTCCTGAGTTACCCTTAAAACCTCTTCAGGTGTTGTAATTCCCTGAATAACCTTTAAGAAACCATCTTCTCTTAAAGTTCTCATACCGTTCTTTCTTGCATAAGCCTTCAATTTAGGGGTATCAGGTTTTTCAAGAATCATTTTCCTAACATTTTCGTCTATCATAAACAGCTCAAAAATAGCCATTCTTCCAACATAACCTGTAAAGTTACACTCTTTGCAACCTTCTGCGGTATAAACCTCTGGCAACTCCCCATATTTTGAAGGGTCAATCCCAAAATCTAACAGGTGTTCTTTGGTTAATTTTATCTTTTTCCTGCAATTTTTACATACAACCCTTACAAGCCTCTGGGCAAGCACACCTATCAAAGTTGAAGAAATAAGGTAATCTTCAACCCCCATATCTAAAAGCCTTGTCACTGCTCCGCATGCATCGTTGGTATGCAAGGTTGAAAGCACCAAATGCCCTGTTAGAGATGCCTGAATTGCAATTTCCGCCGTTTCCTTATCCCTTATCTCACCAACAAGTATAATATCCGGATCCTGCCTTAAAATTGTTCTCAAACCAGAGGCAAATGTTAGCCCAACCTGGGGGTTAACATGTATCTGATTTACACCCTCTAACTGGTATTCAACAGGGTCTTCAACTGTTATTATCTTTTTTTCAGGAGAATTAAGCCTGTTTAATACAGCATAAAGGGTTGTGGTTTTACCTGAACCTGTTGGCCCTGTAACAAGGATAATTCCGTGAGGCTTTTTTATCAATGTTTCAAACTTTTTATAGGTATCTGGCGGGAAACCCAATTTCCCCAAATCAAACAGTTTTATGCTTCCTTTATCTAAAATTCTCATAACAACAGACTCTCCGTGAAGGGTTGGCACAGTTGACACACGAAGGTCTATCTCTTTTCCTAAAACCCTTAAATTTATCCTTCCGTCCTGAGGAACCCTTTTTTCTGCAATATCAAGCTTTGACATAATCTTTATTCTTGAAATAACAGCAGGTGCAATACTCCTCGGCGGGTTGTCAACATCGTGGAGAACCCCATCAATTCTAAACCTTATTCTTAAAATCTTTTCAAACGGCTCAACATGAATATCTGAAGCCTTCATCTCAACAGCCTTTGAAATCATCTGATTAACAAGCCTGATAACCGGTGCCTCTGATGCTAAATCTTTTAACTGCTCAATATTGTCTTCATCTATTTCCCCTAAAACACCTGTTTCGTCAATAGCCTGCTCTTCTGCGTAAACCTTTTTTAAAGCGTCTAAAATCTCTGACTCAACCCCAAGATAGGGAACAACATCAACATTTAAAAGCGTTTCTAATGAAGCAATTGTCTCAAAATCAAATGGGTCATCCATAATAACCTCAAGGGTTGATTCAGTTTTCTTTAATGGAAATATTAGTTTGTTTTTTAAATATTCGTAAGATAATTCCTCTATCTTTTCAATTTGCTCAACATCGGGGAAACTTTCTCCAAAATAGGACTTTATTCCTGTTTGCTCAACAAGAGCATCAACGAGGTCTTTTTCAGTGATATATCCTAAACTTAGAAGAATTTTACCTATTTTTTGTCCATTGTCCTTCTGGAGGATTAAAGCCCTGTCTATATCTGTTTTCTCTACCTTGCCCTTATCAATTAGTATTTCACCAAGCTTTTTCATAACACCTCATATGACGGTATTTTTTATTAAATAGTTCTTAAAAATAATATCAGGATTAAAGGTTTTTTTCAAAAAAAAGAGTTTAATCTGAAAGAAAGGATTTTATAAGGTTGTAAGTTAGATTATAAATTTCTGGAGATATTGATTGCCTTGGCCCAGCAACACTTAGAACTTCAATGCTATTTTGCTCAACAAATCTTTTTAATAAAAGTTTTGCATTCTGAATATCTGTTTTTGAAAGGTCTATAATTAAAATAGGTTTCCCTGTTTTTTCAGCGTAGTCAATAGTTAACCTTGTTCCATTTCCCATTTTCCCGTTGTGTATAATTACAGTACCATCTGAGTGTTCAATATTCTTTTTTGTTCTTGCTGAATAATCTTTACTATCTAACTCTTTAAATTCACTGTAAGTTAAAGGGATTTTCCCGTCTTCAGCAAGCCTTCCTTGAGGGATATAGCCACCGTAGGAAAAATTACAGTCAATTGCAACATCAACAGCAGCCCTATCAACCCCTGTCTGGCCACCTGAAACAATCCTTTTAAGCATGTTTTCCTCTTTGATTGTAAAAATGCGGGGATAAAAAAATGGTGCCCAGGGCGGGATTCGAACCCGCACGCCCAACAGAGCACCACCCCCTCAAGATGGCGTGTCTGCCAATTCCACCACCTGGGCACGCATCAAAAATCAGCGATAAGAATTTTATCTTAATCGCCTTTTAATTGCAAGTTATTTTTTAGCCTTATCTGCCTCTTTTTGATCTTTTTTTTGCTCTACTTCAGCTTTAGTTTTTTTAGCATTTTTCTGATTAACTGTTGCCTCTTTTGCACTACCTTCTTTTGCTTTACTCTCCTCTTTAACCTCACCCTGTTTTTTGTCAGGAGTAATAGCTCCCTCTTTCTTTTTAGGTTTTTCTACCTGAGTCTCCTGAACAGCAACCTTTGGATTAATCGATTGAAGGATAGACTTCCTTTCCCTTGTTTTTAAAACAGCAAGAGAAAGTGAAGTGACTGCAAAAATAACAGTTAACACAACAGTTGCCTTGGTTAAGAAAGGAGCCGCTCCTGCTCCCCCGAACACGCTTTGAGAACCACCGCCGCCTAACGCTGAAACAACATCTCCACCTTTACCGTCCTGCAAAAGGATAACAACCATTAAAAGAATTGAGACAATTACATGAATTACAAGCACAAATGTGTACAACTTTATACCTCCATACCTATCTTAATTATTTCCGCAAAAGATTGAGCTTTAAGGCTTGCTCCGCCTATCAATGCTCCGTCAATCTGGTCAACCTGTAACAAACTTTTTGCGTTCTCTGGTTTTACGCTGCCGCCGTAAAGAATTCTAATTTCGTCGGCAACTATGGAATTATACAACTCTTTTATCCTTTTGCGAATAAAAAAATGAGCATCCCTTGCAATTTCAGGGGTTGCAGTCTTCCCTGTGCCTATTGCCCACACAGGCTCATAGGCAATAATTACCCTTTTTGCCTCATCAGGGGTTAAATTATTGAATGCTGAATCAACCTGCTCTTTCAATACAGTCTCTGTTTTTTCATCCTCTCTCTCTTTAAGGGTTTCCCCTACGCATAAAATAGGAATAAATCCCTCATTAAGAGCCTTTTTCAGCTTTTTTGCAATTAAATCGTTTGTTTCTCCAAAGATGTGCCTTCTTTCACTGTGTCCCAAAATTACAAAATCAACATTTAACTCTTTTAAAAATTGAGGGGAAATCTCTCCTGTAAAAGCGCCTTTATCCTCAAAATACATATTTTGAGCACCAATTAAAACCCTCTTTGTCCTGCAAACCTCAACAGCCTTGGGAATTGAGGTAAATGGAGGCGCTATTGCTATATCAACCTTTTCGTAGTTTGAAACAAGGTTAAACAGTTCATTAAAGAAATCTTCAGTATCTTTAACCCCATTATGCATTTTCCAGTTTCCTGCAATAAACAATTTTCTCATATTAACCTCACTTATCAGATAACACTTCTATTCCAGGTAATTTTTTGCCAGCAAGGTACTCTAAAGATGCTCCCCCACCTGTGGAAACATGGGAAATTTTATCAAAAACTCCAGCTTTTTTTACAGCTGCGGCACTATCTCCCCCACCAACTATAGACACACACTCAGATTCAGCAATGGCATTTGCAATGGCAATTGTGCCTGCTGAGAAGCTATCTATCTCAAAAATTCCCATAGGTCCATTCCACACAACAGTTTTCGCACCTTTGATAACCTCTTTAAACTTAACTATGGTTTCAGGGCCAATATCAACCCCCATAAACCCTTCAGGGATTTTTTCGTCAAGGGTAATCTCAACCTTCCCATCCTCAATTTTGTCGGTAATTACATGGTCAACAGGAAGAAAAATATCTATCCCCTTTTCTTTTGCCTTATTCATATATTGTTCTGCAAGCTCCACCATTTCCATTTCAAGGATAGACTTTCCTATTTCAACACCCTTTGCCTTTAAAAATGTGTATGCCATTGCGCCGCCGATAAGTATTGAATCAACCTTGTTTAAAAGGTTTTCAATTACCGGGATTTTGTCTGAAACCTTTGCCCCCCCTAAAATAGCAATGTATGGCTTTTCAGGGTTTGCAAGTACATTTTCAAAATAGTGAATTTCCTTTTCAACAAGAAAACCTGCAACAGGTTTTTCGTAAAGTGTAGGTAAAACATAAACAGATGCGTCTTTTCTATGACATGTTCCAAAGGCATCGTTCACATATAAATCAGATAGTTTTCTTAACTCTTTTGCAAATTCAGGGTCACTTTTCTTTTCCCCCTTTTCAAACCTTAAATTCTCTATTAAAAGAATCTGTCCCTCTTTTAACTCCTGCGACTTTTTAACAACCTCTTCCCCTATAACCTTCTCTGAATAGAACACATTATCACCAAATTCACTTTTTAACCTTAAAAAAACAGGCTTCATAGAATAGTCTTCTTCAAAGCCTTCCCCTTTAGGCCTTCCTCTGTGGGATGCAAGGATAATCTTTGCTCCTTTTTCAAGTGCATAGTTGATTGTGGGAAGTGCGCTTACTATTCTATTGTCGTCAGTAACCACCCCGTTTTTTACGGGGACATTAAAATCAACCCTTATAAAGACCCTTTTACCTTTTAAATCAAGGTCTTTAATAGTTGCCTTAGACATCTCCCCCTCACTTTTTCATCATATAAACAATTAAGTCTTTTACCCTTGTTGAATAACCCATTTCATTGTCATACCAGGAGAGTACTTTAATTAAAGTGCCATCAATTACCTTGGTAAAGGAAGCATCAACAGTTGATGAAGCCTGGCATCCATTGTAATCTACAGAAACAAGCTCTTCTTCTGAATATGCAAGAATCCCTTTTAATTTTCCTTCGGCTGCCTCTTTAAAAACTTTGTTAACCTCTTCAGTTGTGGTTGGCTTTTCAACATCAAAAACAACATCTACAAGCGAAACATTTGGGGTTGGCACCCTTACTGCAAGCCCGTCAAGTTTTCCTTTAAGGTGGGGCAGTACAAGCCCAACAGCCTTTGCTGCACCAGTTGTGGTTGGAATCATGCTCATTGCAGCAGCCCTCGCCCTTCTTAAATCCTTGTGAGGCAAATCAAGTATTCTCTGGTCGTTTGTGTATGAGTGAACAGTTGTAAGCCAGCCTCTTTTAACCTTGAAGTTTTCATCAATAACCTTTACAACAGGTGCCAAACAATTTGTTGTACAGGAAGCGTTTGAAACAATGTTAATGTCGTCGGTTAAGGTTTCTTCGTTTACCCCTAAAACAACTGTATGAACACCCTCTCCCTTTGCCGGTGCAGATAACACAACCTTCTTCGCTCCCCTTGCAAAGTGAACCTCAAGGTATTTCTTTTCTCTAAAAATTCCAGTGGATTCTAATACAACATCAACGCCAAATTCCCCCCATTTGAGGTTGTTTAAATCCCTCTCAGCCGTAACTATAATCTTTTTACCGTTAACTATAATGCCGTCTTCCACAGCCTCAACAGTTCCGTCAAACCTGCCGTGAACTGAATCGTGTTTTAAAAGATGGGCTAAAGTAAATGGGTCCATTAAATCGTTGATAGCAACAACATCAATATTGCAATCCTTATCAGCATAGATTGCCCTGAATACACACCTTCCAATTCTTCCAAAACCGTTAATTCCTAATTTGATAGTCATATTACACCTCTTTCAATTTTTATGTACAAAAATTCCATTCACTTAATTATAAAAGATAAAAAAACATTTATTCAAGGATTATCCTTCTTCTACCTTCAAGGGCTTTTATCATTGTTATCTCGTCAGCATAGCCAATATGCCCACCTGCAGGGATTCCCAATGCTATCCTTGACACAACTGCATCTGTATCCTGAAGCAACCTTGCTATGTAAATTGCAGTTGCTTCACCTGAAACATCAGGGTCTGTGGCAATAATCACCTCTCTTATCCCCTCATTTTTAACCCTTTTCACAAGGTAATCTATACCCAACTCCTCTGCGCCAATCCCCTCAATAGGTGAAATGCTTCCGTGAAGTATAAAGTAAATTCCCCTATACTCCCCTGCCCTCTCAATTGCAAAAAAGTCTTCCGGCTGCTCAACCACACAGATTATATTTTTTTCTCTTGAAGGTGAAGAACAAATATCGCACACATCAGACTCGGAAAAATTCCTGCACTTTGAACAATATTTAACATTCATAACCATATCTTTAATGCTTTCCGCAAGCTCAATCGAATCTTTTTTGCTTCTCCTCAAAAGAGACATAGCAAGCCTTTCTGCTGTTTTTACCCCAATTCCTGGAAGCTTTTGCAAATTTTCTATTACCCTTTTAATTTTTAAAGGATAGCCTCTCATTACTCCACCAGATACTTTAATTGTTTTTTCAAGTCTTCCCTGTCAGACTTTTCTGCAATCTTTTCAGCAAGCTTTATTGCCTCAGGGTCTTTCGTTTCTTTAATTAGATGCAAAAGCAATTCAAGCCCCTCATTATGCTTATTCAATTGAGAGTATGAATAAGCAAGGGGGATAGCCATTTCAGGCGGAAAGACAAAGTATCCCATACGGGCATACATTTCTTTTAAACTTCCTAAATAATCAACACACTTTTTATATTCTTTCTTCTGAAAGTAAAGCAACCCAGCAGTCGCTATCAACTCCCTGTCAGGGTTAAGTTTGTCCATTATCTCAAACCCATATTCAACAAGCTCTTCACTTCTTTCTAAATTATCTCTTTCAAGGTATATACTTGCAGCTAACTTAACAACATCAAGGTAATTTCCACCTACATCAAGCACTTTTTCAATTAAATCATCCTCTTTTTCAAGCCTTCTTGTTAATTCAAGGTACTCGCATAGCATTGCTTCTGTAAATTCATCTTTTTTCTCATTAAACATAGTATTAAAAATCTCAAAAGCCTTTTCATAATCCTCTTTTAAGGAAAAATATAACACCTTCATATAGTTTGAAGCGTAAGAATCAGGGAACTCCTCAATTTTTTCAGCCTTATCAAGATTGCCACGATTAATCTCAATGCATATTTTTTTTAATTCATCATTTTCTTCTAATTCTTTCTTTATAAAATCAGGGTAATGCTCTGAAATAATCTCAAAATATTCATCATCTTCAACATCTTCGTAAACATATTCCCTTTTACTTCCCCTTTGTAATTCAAGTTCTCCCATCTCAATTTCCCTGATAATATTTTCAGCCTCTTCTTTTACACCTTTATCCACTGCATATTTTATGCATGTTTCCGCAAAACCGACTGCTTCATCAAAATCCTCAGCCTCAAAGTAAGCCTTTGCAAGCTCAAGGTTTTTTTCTGCAAGCCTTTTCTTGCATTCTTCAATCTTTTCTTCAACTTTTTCCTTCAAAGATTGTTCGCAATCCTTTTCAAGTGCCTTTTCAAAGTTTATCAAAGCATTGTAAAAGTCTTGCTTGTGGAAAAGCTTTTCTCCCTTTTGTTTATAAAATTCACAATCTTTCTCTCTAAACAGTCCAAATAGTGACATTTCTCACCTCATTAATATTTTTCAAGTTTTAGTATAATATCTGGAACAAATATTGCAAAATAGTTTTTTAGAATAGATAAAAGGAGGCAATATGAAAGACAAAAACTTGATTTTACTTGCTTTTGCGGTTTTACTATTAATTTTCAACCTGTCCTGTTCTTCGGACAGTGTTTATATTGACGGGGGAGTGGTAATAGGAGGAGACGATGATTTTATATGCGACATCTCCTCTGGATTCAGCTTTGTAGGTGCATCAATTAACTCAAAGGGGGAATGGGTTGCATGCGGCTCAAAGGGGATCGCATACGGCAATGGCTCAAGGTTCGATTACCACATTATCTCAATGAATACAGGGCCAAAAGAGTTTGATAAAATAGTGTCCCTAAATGATTACGGTGAATTTATTGCAGTATTTGATACAGGGATATATTACGGAGATTTAACAGGCTATCTTGTTCAGCTTGACTCTTCAAGTCAGGGGGAATACCTTTCAGCAAAAATAAACAACAATGGGCTATGGGTTGTGTCATCAGACGAAGGTGTATTAATAGGAATTGCAGACCAGACTCCGGTATTTTTAGACTATGTTGCAAATGAAGGGGAGCCTACCAAGCTTGCCTTAAACAATTACGATGAATTTGTTGTTGCCGGGAGTTTGCAGGTTTTATACGGCAATGTTGATGAAGATGGCAATGTAAATCTATACTCATCAGACCCTGTTTCTGTTTATTACGACATGCCCGGGGTTGATATAAATACATTCGGAAATTTTATTGCAACTGGAAGTATTCAAACAATATTAGGAAATGCAAGTGAAACAAACAATAAAACCGCCAAAGTTTTAAGGAAAAAAGAGGTTAAGGTTGATTTATCAAAATTTAAAGATATCCCGATAGCTGTAAGTTCAATTAAGAAAAGCACAAAGTCAAAATTAAAATTAAACTACCATTACACCCCGCTTTTCAAAAAATTAAAAACAAGAAAAGCTATAAAAGACATAAAAGCACTTGTTGAATACCATTCAGCAGATATTAATAATTATGGAGACATTATTGCCTCTGGGTACGATTACCTTATAGTAAACGACCAGAACTACTCTCCAGTAACAGCACAGAATGAAATGGTTGGAGTTGCAATTGACAATAACGGAAATTGGGTTGCTGTTGGAACATATGGCCTTTACTATAATAATTCAAAGATATACGATGCTATGAACTCAGGGGATTACCTATCTTTCAGCATGGATGAAAACGGGAACTTTATCTGTGCCACAAGCAAATCAGTTTATACATACTCTTACTCCCAGGATGCACTTTCTGACCAGGGGCCTGTTGCAGACTTAAACTATCCTGTAGCCGCTGACATAAATAACGGCAGATGGATTTCTGTTGGAAACTATGGAGTATTACTCTGGAATTATTAATTTAGAAAATCCTATTTTAAAAGGGGATTCGCTAATCCTTTAACAAAACAAGGTTGCGAATTCCCTTTTTGTATATCTGATGAAAATAGATATTTGCCGCTGCCCTTCCTAAAATAAAAGAAAGTGCCGCAGCGTGCGCTCCAATTAAATTCATTTTTAGAAAAACAAGCATTAAAACCACAATTGATACAAACTCAACAATTGTGCCATATGTTATATGCCTCGTTAAAGCAGCATTTACAAGAACACTTCTCTGCCATGAGATTAAAATGCTTAAAGCAGGCAATAGAACAAGAATGGATGCGGTTTGAACTGCAAGGGGTATTAAGTCTGGCGACAATCCGGCTACCTTCTGAAACCATAAATATCTTGCAGGGGTAAGCATTATTGCAGCAAGGGTAAAAGAAACAATTACCGAAAGCATAAAAACAAATGTTTTCAATGTGTTAAAGTTTTCGTCATCGTATTTCATTAAAGCAACACCCACTTCCTGGAAAGAAAGCCCCATGCTCCTAAAGATAAAAATAAAAGAGGTAACAACAGGCAAAACCGCAAGGGAATCAAGGGCAAGCCTGCTTTTTGCAACAAAAAAGGTAACAATAGGCTGAACACCTAAGGCAATAAAAGAGGTTAAAGCAAGGGGGATATAAAAAGTTGCCAGATAACCATAGGTAAGATTAAAATCACTTTCTGTTTTTAAAACTCTATCTTTTATAATTTCGTAAGTCATTGCATATATAACAAATGCCTCAAAAATCACAGCAAAGGAAAGAGATATTGCGCCAACATAAACACCTTTAAAATTGGTAAAATTTGCAAGTAAAAGGGTTGAAATTATGACAGTTAGAATCCTGATTACAGTACCATAAGCAATTCTTTTTGTTTTATTGTTTGCAATTAGAATTCCCTGATAAAACCTTCTAAAACCAATTGCCGCAGGCCAGGGGAGTAATAAAGCAGTTGCATGGTATACAAGAATGGCAAGTCTTTTTTCCAGCCCCATAAGGGTAATGGTAATAAAATTAAAAACCTTAGGGATTAGAACAATCCCCATAATTAAAGTGATTAAAAAGTTTAAAAGAAAGGTAAAATTACGCAATTTTTTATAAGATTGCCTGTTTTTCACAAGTGCTGTTGAGGCTGTCATAAGCATAATAATTGGCGCTTCAACTATTAAAGCAAAAGAAAACGCAATTCCGTATGCAGCAAGGTTATATTTAGCATCACTTAACCTTGCAATTACAGCTGTAGTGTATGGCCCCTCAAAAGACATCATAAGCCATGTCAGGGCAATTGGGAACCAGAATTTGAATATATACTTTAAAGTCAACTCACCTTTTTTCATCAAAATCAAATTAACATATCAATTTCAATAAAGAAACAAAAAATATAAAACCCGTATAAACAAATTTCTAATATTCCCTATTACTTTCTTTTGCTTTTATTTCTAACCAGATAATAGTTCTTGACTTAATTCTTTTTTTATCCAATAATTTAAAAAGGTAGAAATACCTCCTTGCAATCTGGCAGGTTTTACCTGCCCTTTTTTATTGGATGGTTAATATGGAACTATTTGAAAGCCTGTCTCAGATTGAGCAATCCTACTTAAAAGTTTTAAATCAAATGAGAAGACAGGATTTTTCCGACAAAGAGTTAGGTTTCGTCCTTAATGTAGCAAGGTTTACTTCATCCCCTATTTTGCTTGCCTTTATTATGGCCTGTCCAAAGTGGTACAACAGGCCTGAGATAAAAGAAGTGCTTTCCCACCACGAGTTGATACCATCAGGTTTAAAAAATTACTTTAGAAAGGTTTTAAGTGTTATTGACCTTTTCAAACAGGCGGGGCAATCTCAAAACCAAGAGGAGAAAGAAAAATTACTCTTAAGAGCAAAACTGATAATTGATCATCTAATGGATATAGACAAAGAATTTCTCAAAAAATACCTTACAAAATCATTAACTGAAAAGGGTTGCCCAGAGACAGACGAAGCTTTTCTAAAAAAGGTTCAAGAGGTCTACGAAAACTACTTCCAGAAAGAAGAATCGCTCTCAATAGATGAAAAAACTATAGAAGAGAAAATTATAAAGGCAAAAACCTCTACGGACTCTAAAGAGTTGATGGCTCTTGCTTTAGATCCTGATAGAAGGGTATGGGAAACAGCTATATCTAACAGATACCTTGAGGAAAAAGAGATAATTGAAGTTTTAAATAAAACTGATAAATCTGAAGTAATTACCTATATTTTCAACACTCCAAGGTGGTTTTTCAAAGAATCGGTGAGGAAAGCTATTGAAAATCATAGTGCAACTCCTGAAGCTGTTAAATTTTCTATAAGGAAGAGTGAACATGTGTTAACACTGTTTGAAAAACTTTCAAAACTAAAGAGAAATATTTCAGAAAGGGATAAAACAATAGAATTAATTGTTGATGAACTAAAAACCTGCTCTGAGCTTGAACTTCAATACATTACCGTTGGTGTTAAGAGAAGATGGCCTAACTTGCTCAACATTATAAAGATTGTTTACAACTTTATGGATAAAAAGGGGTTGTTTGAGAGAGAGACAATTGAAAAAGAAATTGAATTAAGCCAGAAACTTGAAGAATCAGATATATTTAAACTTATCCAGAGAGCAGCCTTTTCTAATGACCCGAAAGAATTGGAAATGCTAATAAACTATAATGATTTAAATGTATTTAGGAATGCCCTTGCAAATCCCAACTTAAAAAGAGAAAACTTAATCCCTTTTATTCATTCTTTTAATACAAGAAAGCTTTTAATTCTTGCTAATTCACCGAAATGGAATAAAGACATAAAAGTTATCTCAACAATGCTACATAACAAAAACCTCCCTGAACAATATGGGCTAAAGTTTGTAAAGGAATTAACAGATTTAAAAGACTTGCTTGATGTTTTAAGAGATAAAAAGATTGCCTCTATTGAAATCAAAAATGTTGCATACTCTACCCTTTTGAAAAAATTTAATGAAATGTCCAACTATGAAAAGGCAAAGTTTATTATTGATACAAACGGAGAAATTTTTAGAGAGCTGTGGAGTGTTATATTTAACGATGAAAAACTGCTCGAAACTCTTCTTACAGAATTTAAGCCAGGAGAAGATGTTGTGGCAAGAATAGTACACTCAAGGCTTACTCCTGTATCTATTCTAAAATTAATTATAGAAAAAGGAATTCATTTAGACAATATAGCAGTGGTAATTGAATTTTTCTCAAACCCCAAAACTGGCTTATCCTTGCAGGAGCAATTATTAAATAAAATAAGCCCTGAAATAAAAGAACAATTAAAAAAGAGAAATTTGATTTAATCACTCAAACTTTCAAAAATTACTCTTTTAAAATCTTCAAGCAGATAAGGTTTAGGCAGAACATTTACAAAACCCAGCTTTTTAAACTGAGACATGGCAGCTGAATGTGCATAACCGCTTGAGACAACAACCTTTACATCAGGGTCAATTTTCTTTAACTCTTTTAATGTTTCCTCTCCACCCATCCCACCAACAACTGTTAAATCAACAAAAACAATATCAAACCTTTCACCTCTATTAAGTGCATCTTTATACTCTTTTACAGCGTCTTCTCCATTGGCAACACATACTATGTTGCAATTTAAAGCATATGCAAAATCCTCGGCAACATCCCTTACATCTTCTTCATCATCCATAAAAAGTATGTTCAAGCTTGAAAAATCAAAATCCTCTATAGTCTCTTTCCCACCTTTTTTGAGAACACTATGGGGAACATCTTTCTCTTCAATTTTTACAATTTTTGGTTTAGGTTTTTCCTCTAACCCTTCTTTTACAGGCAAATAAATATGAAAAATTGCTCCACCTGATGGATTATTTTCAGCGGTTATATATCCTTCATGTTTTGAAATTACAGAATATGCAACTGCAAGACCCAGCCCTGTACCGTATTTTTTGGTTGTAAAGTAAGGCTCAAAAATTCTTTCAAGAATCTCATGGGGAATACCTGGGCCATTATCTTCAATCGTTATATGAATATATTTTAGATATTTCTCTTTTAATGGCAATGAAGCATACTTTTTTTTATCGTAGAAAAAGTTTTCTGCTTTTATTGTAATTGTTCCTTTGTTTTTTAAAACATCCCTTGCATTGGTAAAAATATTATTAAAAACCTGTTCCAGCTGAGTGGGATCTGCTTCAATTGGATACAGATCAGGAGCAATTTCAAAAATTGTCTTTATTGAACTGCCTGCAAGGAAAAGATTTGCCATATTTTTCAGAAATTCTCCCACATTTTCAATTTTCTTTTTTATTGGTGCTCCTCCTTTGGCAAAAGTCAAAAGCCTTTGAGCCAATCCTGTTGCCTTCTTTAAAGAAATTTGTGCCCTTTCAAGAATAGGTTTTAAATCATCAGACGCCTTAATCAAAGCTAATTCAATATTACCCTGCAAAACTTGTAGTAAATTGTTAAAATCGTGTGCAATACCAGCAGCAAGGGTAGCCAGTGATTCAAGTTTCTTCTGTTTTACAATTTCTCTTTTGTAAATCTCATGTTCGGTAATATCACTTATTACTACAATACCCCCTAAAATTTTTTGATTAATCCTGACAGGAGAGCCTGAAACAGCGACAAAAAGCTCATCTCCATTATCTTTATAAAGAAAAAGCTTATCATTCTGATAACCTTCAATAATTTCTTTAAAACTCAGGGAAACTTTCTTAATTTCCCTTGTGCCTAATTCATCCTCAAAATAAAAAGAAAGCACCTCGTTGCAATTCAGGCCTACAAGATCCTTCTCTTTCTGGTTAAACAATTTTTCCGCAGCCTTGTTCACTATACTTACTCTTCCCTTTTCGTCAAGGACAACAACTCCTTCCGCAATGCTTCGTAAAGTTGCGGCAAGCTTTTCTTTTTCCTGTTTTAGCCCTTCCTGGTAAACCTTTCTTGGGGTTATATCAATGGCAGTACCTAATGCTAATTTTCTATTTTTTATCTCTATGTGATCAGCAACAAATTCAATCCATCTCACTTTGCCGTCTTTTCTTACAATCCTGAACTCGTATGATTGCGGGACTTCGTCTCCTTCTAACCTCTTTAATCCCCTTTCTTTCACAAGCATCTGTTCTTCCGGGTGAACAACCTCCCAGAAATGCATTTTTAACATCTCTTCTTCTGAATAGCCTAATATCTGACATGTTGCTGGATTCACATATTCAAAATACTCGCTATAAAGGAAAACAGCAGCTTTGGTATTTTCTGCAAAAGCCCTGAACTTCTCTTCACTTTCCTTTAATTTTTCCTGCAATTTTACCTCTTCGTCTATATCATGCACAAGGGCAATAAAATATTTTTCACCCTTTAAAACCACCACACTTAATCTGACAAATATCCAGAATGACCTTCCATCTTTGGATTTTGCAATCCAACGAAAGCTGGTTAACCCATTTTTTAATGCTTCCTCTAAATAATTTTTAAACAGGTTTTTTGAAAATGTTTCATCACTTAAATCCATAACATTCATATTTTTTAATTTTTCTTCTGAATATTTAAACATTTCAACAAAGCTTTCATTTACCTGGAGGATATTCCCCCCTGAATCCATTAAAACAAACCCATCAGGCATCGATTTTAATAGTATGCTTAACTCCTCATTAACCTCGCTTAATTCATCCTCCCTGCTTTTTATTGCATTTACCATCTTTTCTATCTCATTTAGAAGTTTTCCAAATTCTCTAAATTTCACATCTCGACCAATAGCATCATACTCATACTTACCCTTTTCAACCTCCTCAATAGCATCACTTAATATTTCAAATGGAACTAATATATAATTTTTAATTAAATACCTGCTTCCTATTAACATAATGATTGTAAGCACAACAATCAAACATAGCATTAGCAATATATAAGAATTGACAAAACTCTTTAACCTTTCTTTAGAATAAAGAATCTCCACAGCACCTATTTTTTTATTATTAAAAAAAACAGGCTTAATAATTTTTTTACTCAATTCTGCGGGAATTGCCTCTTTAGAATATGGAGAAACCCAGGAAATAACAGTTTTACCAGCATCATCAAAAACACTAACTGCATACACATCTTTGTTTTCTGCAAAAACCTGAGTATATCTCCCTACTGCGTCAAAATCATAACTCCAAAGGGGATATGCAATTACATTTGCAAAAGATTCAGCATAACTGTTAATCTCCTTTAAAAATGTTTTATTCTTTTGAAAATATGAAACCCCCATAAAAAGAAAACCGCTTATGGTAAAAGCAACAAGTATTTGAACAAGGTAGGCTACTGAAAATTTATTGAGAATAGAAGGGACTTTGCTCTTTTTCATTCTCACCTCTTAGTAATTAAATAATACTATCTATTTATTTTTTTTCAACATTCAAATAACACAAGAACTCTACCCATTGTGGCAAATTGCAAAAAGCTCTTTATTATGCTAATCTTTTTTAAGAGATGATAGCAACGGAGGGAGTAATATGGCTGTAAAATTATTTGAGGAAGGATTATCACTGCTTGCAAAAAAGGATTATAAAAAAGCTATGGAAAAATTTAATAAAACTGTTGAACAAACAGATAATCTTCAACTTGTAGCAAAATGCAAAAGTTTTATTAACTTATGTAAAGAAAAAATTAAAGAAACAGAAAAAAAGAATGAAGAGATCGATTACGGATACGCTGTTTACCTTATAAACAACGGGAAATTTGAAGAAAGCAAGGAGATACTTGAAGAAACATTTAAAAAGAAAAAAGATAAAACCGATACCTATTATTATCTTTACGCAATAGCAGAAGCAGGAAGCAACAATCATGTAAATGCCAAAAAATATTTACAAAAAGCAATAAGTCACAATCCATCTATTATTCATTTAGCCCTAAAAGAACCTTTATTAAAAGACATTGCGGTAAAAATAGCGGAGAAATAAAATGACAATTAAATGGCTTATTCTTGCCGCAGGAGAAGGGAAGAGGATGAAATCCTCAATCCCCAAGGTTTTCCATAAAGTAGCAGGGATTCCTATACTTTTTAGAATATTAAGAATAGGGGAAAGCTTAAGAATTAAAACAGGAGTGGTTTTAGGCAAAAATATTAACAAAGCAAAAGAATTTTTACAAAACATTCCTGTGGAGCTATTTGAACAAAAGGAGAGATTGGGAACTGCCCACGCAGTAATGTGCGCTTCTGAATTTTACTCTAATCCAGAAGGGTACACTTTAATTACTCCAGGGGATATACCGCTTTTAGAAAAAGAGGATATAGAAAACTTTATAACATTCACTTTGGAAAGGGATACCGATGCTTCCATTCTGGCGTTTTATACTAAAAACCCTGCAGGATACGGAAGGGTTTTTGAAAAAGACGGAGAGTTTTTCAACATAATTGAAGAAAAAGACGCAAATGAAGAAGAGAAGAAAAACAATCTGGTAAATTCAGGAATCTACCTCTTTAAAAATTCCCTTTTAACTCAATATTTAAAAGAGATATCAAACAATAATGCGCAGGGGGAATACTATTTAACAGATTTACCTGCAATACTTAAACATAAAAACTATTCGGTTGTGGTTTACAAAACAGAAAAGGAAGAAAATTTTTACGGTGTAAACGATAGAAAACAATTAGCAGATGCTGACAGAATAGCTATACACAGAAATATAGAAAAGCATTTGGCAAACGGTGTAACAATTTATCAACCTGAAACTGTAAGGATAGAGGATAATGTTGAAATAGGAAATGACACAATAATCTACCCGGGAGTAATTGTTGAACAGGGAAGTAAAATTGGTAAAAACTGTGTTTTAAAATCTGGTTGTGTAATTATTGAAAGTTTAATAGGGAACAATACTACAATTCTTGAATACTCTCATTTAGAAGGAGCTAAAATCTCCTCTAACTGTTCAATTGGACCTTTTGCAAGGCTGAGGCCTGGAACAGAAATTGAGACCAATGTTAAGGTTGGAAACTTTGTGGAAACAAAAAAAGCAATACTTAAAAATGGAGTAAAAGCTTCTCATCTTTCATACCTGGGAGATTGTGAAATAGGAGAAAACACAAATATAGGAGCAGGAACAATTACCTGCAACTACGACGGTGAGAAAAAACACAAAACAATTATAGGAAAAAATTGCTTCATAGGAAGCGATACTCAACTTGTTGCCCCGGTGAAAATAGGAGATTTTTCATACATAGGTGCTGGCTCAACAATAACAAACAATGTCCCTGAGTGTAGTCTTGCTTTATCAAGGGCAAAACAAAAGGTAATAGAAGGCTGGCCTAAAAAAAAGGGTAAAAAATGCCACAATTAAAAGGCTCTTTAGAATTAATGGGAATTGCTGATGCAATGCAATTCCTGTCTGTAAGTGGCGACACAGGTGTTTTAAAAATTACAAATTATAAAGAAACCAAAAAGGTTTATTTTAAAAATGGAAAAATTATAGCAACTGCTTCAGAAAACCCAAACGAATACCTGGGACAATTCCTAATAAGTTATGGAATAATTACAGAAAAGGGGTTAAAAGAAGCCATAGATGCACAAAAAGAAAAAAAAATGATGTTAGGCAAGATGCTTGTTGAAGAAGGAATTGTTAGCGAAGAAAAAATGAAAGCCTTTATTAAAACAAAAATAGAAGAAACCATATACAGTGCTTTTACATGGGAAGAAGGGGAATACGAGTTTGTCCCTGGAGAAACTATTGAACTTGATATGCTGGAGGTAGAGGTAGATCCTAACGCAGTTATCTTAGAAGCAGCCAGAAGGGTTGACGAATGGGAGAGGATAAGAAAGGTAATTCCTTCAAGAGATTACATTCCAGTTATTATCTTTGACAAAGTTGTTGACTCTTTACCTCTTTCTCCCAACCATGCCAAACTTTTGAGAGCCATAAACGGGAAAAAAAGTGTTGAAAATATTGCAATGGAATTCCGCTCTCCTGAATTTTATGTGTTTAAAAACCTTTTTGATTGCTACCAGAATGGTTATATAAAGTTTAAAAAACCAGGCGAAATAGACCTTTCGCTCGCCAAAAAAAGCATTAGAAACAAAGTTTTTAAATTAATAGAACAGGGTTCATTTTTAGAAGCATTTACACTTATTGAAGTACTATCCTTTAAATACAGAGACCCCAAGCTTGCAAACGATTTAAACAAAGTACTCCAGAAAAAGGTTGAGGAAATTGTGGGAGACGGAAGCAAAATACCAAAATTAACAAAAACAATTAATGAAATTGCTGCAATGACTTTTTCACCTGAAGAGGGATTTTTAATTTCAAGGATTAATGGAAGCTGGGACATAAACTCAATTATTAAAATTTCTCCAATAAAGGAAAACAAAGCAAGAACAATATTTGCTGAACTTTATCAAAAAGGTATAATTAAGTTTGATGGATAAGAAAGATGTTTTAAAGGATTTAGAGTTTGAAAATCCTGTTGAGATTAGAAATATAGAAGAACTACCTAAAAAAAACAGGAACTATATCTATGTGTTAATTATAGTTTTACTTATAGCAGGGATAGCATTTTTAGGATACAGAGAATTTACCCGCCAGAATGAAATTAATAAATTAAAAAAGCAAATAGAAGTTTTAAATAAAAAATTGTCCCAGAAAGAAAATGAATTGGCAGAAATCTCACAAAAACTTGAAAATATTCAGTCTGTTTTCTCAAAAACAAGCAAAAACAAAAAAGAATTGCTAAAAAACATAACCAGACTTGAAAGCCAGGTAAAAGAACAAAAGAAAAAAGTTAAAAAATTATCAAAGAAAATAACCAGCCTCCAAAATGAATTAAAAAGGCTTGAAAACAAAAATAAAAAATTAGAAACTGAAAAGAAAAAACTTGAGAAAATAGTTGAAGAGAAAGACAAAATGATTGCAAAAAAGGATAAAGAAATAAAAGAGATTTCCAACAAACTTGAACAGCAATCAATAACCTTAAAAAACCTTAGAGAAACATTCTCAATGGAGTCAACTGCTTCAAAAAAACTCATTTCAGAGTTAATTTCTGAACAAAAGAAAAACCAAAAACTATTAAAAGAAAACCTTGAATTAAAAACTAAAATTGAAAAACTTAACAAAAAGATTTATAAACTTGAGACAGTAGAAGAAGGGGATCTGGTGCCCTCTTCAGAGATGCTCACCCTTGCCAAACCATTAATATCTATGCCTGCAAAAATAAAAACGAGGGGACTGTTTTCAAAGGTTAAAGGTTTTGCAGTTGTAAACGCACTAATAGACGAATATGGAAAAGTAAAAAATGCTTATTTTATTTCTTCAAATATCCCTGAAGACAAAGTGGACAGGGGAATTTTAATAAACAGGGTATTAACAACTGTGAAAAAGTGGAAATTCTCCCCACCCCTTTATAAGGGGAAAACAGCAGTTAAAACCTGGCAGCCTGTAATTGTCCCTGTTGAAAGTGAATAATCATCTATCAATAACCATTGCCAAAGTTAAAAAATAAACTTTTTCCGCTATTTCTTCTCTTTTTAACAATTTTGAAATTCTATTTACCGTTGCCCCTGTTGTAAACACATCGTCAACCAAAAGCAGACTTTTATACTGATGTTTGCTCCTTACCCTGAAAAAACTCTTTACAATTTTTCTCCTCTCTGAAGCTGTTTTTGTTGATGACAAAAGCTTTTTAAAAGGTTTTCTAGTGAAAACCAATTTTTTTAACGGAATTCCCAGACTGCTTGATAAAATTTTCCCGATCTCCCTGGGAACTGAATATCCTCTTTTCAAATAATGGTAAATTGAAGAAGGAACATAAGTTAAAACCTCAATCTCCTTATCTTGCAAAAACTCGTGTATTTGTAAATTAAAAGATTCAAGGATTTTCAGATATTCAATTTTATCCTTAAACTTTATACTATGAATAAGCGCTTTCCCACAATCATTATAGGGGAACAGAAAAAATCCCCCGTCAAACTCCCTCTTTTCTTTAAAACACCTTCCGCATATATTTGAACCAGAAGGCAAAGGAAAAGAGCAATACTTACACCTTGATTCAAACTCAACTTTAGTTAAAGACCCAAGACATTCTTCACATAGACCAAATTTAATTCTCTTTACCACCTTTTTACAGCAATAACATTCAGGATAAATTATCTTTTCAAGCATGTAAAAATTATAAAAAAAGTATTAGAAGATTAAAACAAAAATGAGGCTAAAAAGAAAAGAAATGTTTAACCGAAAAGCCTGTTTAAACTATTTTCAAGCTCAGAAACTTTATCTCCATTGTATTTTTTCAAAATTATATTTTTAAACTTATCAATATCTCCGCTGTACAGACTCTGAGCAATGTCAAGAACAGAGTTTGCGTTTACTCCAAAAAAAGGGGAAATTGCAAGCAAAACCTTGTCCCTTTCAACATTACCGATAAAAACACCCTTTTTCCCTGCCTTAAAATTCAGAGAGTTAGCTATTATAAACCTTACCTTATGCTCTATCACTACCCTCAAATTCTCGTCAAGGTCATTTAAAAGGTTTGAAACAAACGCCTCAATATCTGGAGAATTATTTACGGCATCATTCCATATAACATTCATAGCCGCACCAAAATAAGGAGCAATTATATCTACAATTTTTGCCTTTAATTCTTCAGGAAAGTAAAATTTAAAGGCGGTAGTTTGTTTAACCTCTTTAAGCTTAGCTCCCTCTTTCAATCTGTTTAAAACAAAATCATGAAACTCGGAAATTAGCTGATTTAAATCCTGGCTTTCTTCAACCTTTTTTTTAAGTTTTTTTAACGCTTTACCGTCTTTAAAGATATTGCATATAATTGTTCCTGTTGCCTTGTAATACTCAGTTTGCACATGGAAAACACTGTTGCCGAACTGTAAATTATCATTGTAAGAAACAACCATAAATGCCTCCCATTAATATTTTAACACAAGAAAAAAAATGATTAAAAAACAAAAAAAAATAAGAACAATTAAAAATTGATTAAAAATCTTTCAAAGGGAGGAAAAGTTATGCCTGTTTCAAAAAAGCCAAATTCAGGAATTCTTGTTTCTTTCATTCCCATAACACTTAATGCAAACTTCAGTGTATCCCTACCCTCAAAGTTAAAAACATCTCCATTAATTTCTATTTCAACCACTTTATCCACTCCAACCTTTGCAAAAAACTCAGTATTTTCAAAATCTCTCCCCTTTGAAATAGAAAGAGGAACTTTAAAAACGCCCTGAGTTAAAGGAAAATTGAGACAAAAAAAGTTTTTGTCCTGCAAAAAAAGTTTTATTGATTCTACTTTATCTCTTAAAGCAATAAGAAAATAAATGTTTTTTAAATCCTGGCCAAACATTATTTTTTCAACAGGTGTTTCACCCTCAAACATTGCCCCCCCTTTACCTTGAGGGGTAAACTCTCCTGCCCCATTCCATTCAAAGAAGTTTGTAATTTCCCCATCTATGTCGGGAGAGATAAGAGAAACAGGCATTTTCGGTTTTGGCAATGATGTAGGCTTCTTTATAGGTGTTTTTAAAAATACAGGAACCTCTTCCCCTAAAAACCTGTACACATTTGACAGATGTTTTAAAAATAACAAATCAAACTTCTCCTGACCCTTTACCTTAAAATCATCTCCATACCACCAGAACCAATCGCTACCCTCGGCTACCATCAACTCTTTTTTAGCCTTTTCAAGTAATACCTCATCTTCAAAACCTTTTGACTTCTCTTCAAAAAAGGCAGCAGTCCTTCCCAAATAAGACCATGCAGTATTCATTTCGTGATGCCCTATCCATATAGCAAAATTTGCATTAATCCATGAACCAGGCCAGATTGACTCTAAACGTTCTCCCCTAAAGCTTTCAACAACCTGATAAAAGGTTGAAGTTTCTGCAAAATTACTCCCCTCAATTCCTTCAAAGAGAGAAAAAAGAAAGTTTACCGCTAAATCAGGATAAAACTCCCATGGATTTTCCCCGTCAAAGATAACAGGAACAATAACACCTTTATCCTTGTTAAAATTATAAATTTTCTCAATATGGGCTAAAAAATCCTTTACCGCATCATCTACTTTGAAATTGTAATAAACAAAGCCTATTTTGTCTGAAATCTCTCTATCTCTGAAAAAACACGACAATTTATCTCTAAAACTATACGGTTTGTATAAAAACTCAAACTTATGCCTGTTTCCAAACCCACTCTTTTTTAAAATCTCTTCATCTGTTGCAATCCACTTTAACCCACAATCTGAAATCAATTCAAGGGCATCGTCTGAAACTGAGCCTTCAGACGGCCACATACCATAAGGCTTCTCTCCGAAAACCTCTTCAAAAAGCCTGATACCCTCAGTTACATGCATCCTTGCATGCTCAGGATATGAAAACTTTGGAGGAAAAGGTTTGTCAGGCAAACTAATTTTTCCAATATCAGAATCAATAATGAGGGGTAAAATAGGGTGAAAATAAGGGGAAATTGAAATCTCTATCTTTCCCTCTTTTAAAAGCTTTCTATAAAGGGGAATAATCCTTTTTAAAACCTTAAATTGAATATCAACTATAAGCCTTATATCTTCTATTGAATAATTGCCCTGTTTCTCAAAAAGAGTTTTAAGCTCTTTAAACTCCCTTCTTGCAGCAAAACCAAACCATGAAAGGTTGAACAATGCCTGCAAATCCCTTAAATCTGAGTTTGTAAAATAGGAAAGCCTTTTCCTTAATTCATCCAAATCATCTGAGTCTCCCCTCAATTCAAAAAGCCTCTTGTAATTGGAATTAGGCTCAATAAAGTTTTTAAAATTCACCGAGAAAAAGTTGTCTATAAGAAAAAGTTTCTCATTATCACTCATTAAAGCAGGGTCTTTAAGTGTTAAATCAAGGTACAAATCACTTATCTTTCCCTCAGAATAAAGATTTATTTGCTCTATCAATGAGGGCACAAGGTTGACTGTTATTTTAGTATTTTTAAGTTTATCAATAAGATAGGGGATATCATAATACCCCTTAATCCCGTGAAGCCTTACCCATGGCATTATAGCCTTTCCTTCTGCTATATCCACATAGTATGGCTGGTGCATATGAAATAAAAAAAGAATCTTTGCTTTACCCATCTACCACTCCTAACATTGCCATTTTATTATACCGCGATTAAAAAAATAATGACATTTCTGGTTGTTGTTAAAAAAGCTAATTAAAAAACATAAAAAAATCAACCAGGAAAAACACCGCACAACCGGAAATTGTTTATTTTTTAATGATAGACATATCTCCCACATACCATAACCTTTTTTATTATTTACATTCAAAACAAATAAATCTATAATAAGTTAGATAAAAGTTTTTGCGAAGGGGAAGCATGATTACAGGGTTTAATACTGATGTAAAGCACGCAGGCAAGGTGTTTCATGTGCAGACTGAAGACAAGGGAATAAATAACCCCCGCATAGAAACCCTTATCTATGTTGGCGGACAGATTCTTGACTCTATAAGGCAGGATTACTCTGACAAGATAAAAGATGGATATAATGAAGACTTGATAACTCAAATGATGGAAGAGCAACACCAGAAGGTTATAAGGGATATTAAAACCGGAAAGTACGATACAGACAATGAAGAGATTGAAAACATTATTTCAAATAAAAACCTTGATGATGTTGTTCTTGAATACCTGCTTGCCACAACCTTCAAAGATGATTTAGTGCTTCTTTTAGATGAAGAGGGAATGGAATTTTACGACAATTCAGATGTTGAAATTACTGTAAACGCTTACAACAGAGAGTCTTACAATGGAATTCCAAAAACAAAAATTTTAATTAAGATTTTAAGCCTTGATACAAACCCAGCTCTCCTTGCAGAGGGGTATACAGATAATGATGGGAAATTTAAAGCAAAGTTTAAAATTCCTGAATTACCAGATGGAGTTTATACCCTGCTTATTGAGGGGGAGCATCCTGAAATAGGCAAATCCCAGATTAAGTACATAATCAAGAAAAAGAGGAAGTAATGACAAAAGAAAAACTTGAGTTTGAAGACTATAAATACCTGATTTTTGCGTGGCTTTTTCCTGGATTGGGGCATTACCTTTTAGGATTAAAGAAAAAGGCCTACATTTTAGGCGGAATTGTAATCTTTATGATAGCATACGGCCTTTACTTAAAAGGGCATATTTACACCCCCTCAGACCAGTTGCAATTATTTCAATTAGGCTCTTTATTTGAATTGGGGATGGGGCCTGTTTACTTTATACTTTCCTTCACTCCATTGAGAGAGGGTGTTGTTAAATCCTTCACCTTTGAATACGGCACTTCATTTATTCTTACAGGGGCTATTCTAAATTACTTTGCAATAATTGATGTTGCAGACCATATTTTAGGAAGGCATAAAGACTCAATCTGGGAAGAGAAATAAAAGTTTAAAAAAAAGTAAAAATTTGCCTCAAATCAAAAATCTATCCTTTTTCTGTGCTATAATCAATCGGAAAATTTAGTATTCTGGAGGTTCAAATGGTTAAAGTTTCAAGAATAGACATTTATGAAAAGTTAGATAAAGTTATTATCCCGGGCGCAAATGTTTCGCTTGTAAAATATAAGGGGATTAGAGGCCTTGAAATTGACGAAGACGGAAATGTTGACATCAAAGTTGAGGTACCAAAGCAGGCTGAAAACAATTTAAAAGAGCTTGAAGAAAGTGTTGTTAAAGCAATAAAATCTGTTGAAAATGTGAAAGAGGTTAAGGTTAATATCTCTGTCAACGAAAAGCCTTACGGTACAGTTGAGTTTAAAAACCTTATCCCAAATGTAAAATTCCCCATACTTATAGGAAGCGGCAAAGGCGGAGTTGGGAAATCAACTGTATCATCAAACCTTGCAATAGCAATGGCAAAATTAGGGCATAAAGTTGGGCTTTTAGACGCTGATTTTTACGGCCCAAGCATTGCTATGATGTTTGGCATAAAGGAAGAGCCTGTTGTAAATGAAAAAGAAAAACTTGTACCCTTTGAAAAATTCGGGGTAAAGGTTATGTCTTTAGGCTTTCTTTTAGAAGAGGATACCCCGGTAATCTGGAGAGGCCCTCTCTTAATGAAGGCATTGACACAGTTTCTTGAAGATGTGGAATGGGGAGAACTTGATTACCTTTTAATAGACCTGCCTCCTGGAACCGGAGACATTCAACTATCCCTTGCGCAAAATGTTAAGGTAAAGGGGGCAATAGCAGTTACCACTCCTCAGGATGTTGCGCTTTTAGATGTTAAAAAGGCTGTTACAATGTTTGAAAAATTAAACATTCCAGTTATGGGTGTTATTGAGAATATGAGTTACTTTATCTGCCACAACTGCGGAACAAAGCACTTTATTTTCAGTGGAAATGAGATGGATACTGGTGATAAATTAGGGCTTCCTGTTTTAGGAAGAATACCAATTGACTCTGCTATTAGAGAAGGTGGCGATAAAGGATTGCCAATAGTAGTTGGGTACCCTGAATCCCCTGTTACAAAGGAATTTTTAGAAACGGCAAAGATAATTGCGGAGAAAAGCGGTTTATAATATAATTTACTGAAAGGTTTATACCTTACGGAAGCGAATGGGGGCTGGTGTCCCCCCCGGTCTTCAAAACCGGTGGGCCTATACGGGGGTATAGGTCGGTGGGTTCGATTCCCACGCGCTTCCGCCATTTTAATCCCAGAGGTTTAATATGAAAAAAACATTTTTATGGATTCTTGCTTTTTTGATTACAGTAACCCTTGCCATATATCAAAAAAGAACAGGGCCAACCTACCCTGTTTCAGGGCATTTAAAGATTGACGGCGTAAAAATTGACTATACCTTTAACAGAAGCCACGGGGGGCCTGGAGACCAGGAGGTAAGCATTTTCCTTGAAGGGGACAAACCTATCTCAGCCTATCTTGTTTACAAAAGGTACAGGGTTAAAGAAGACTGGGTGGAAGTGAAAATGCAAAAAATAGGCAAAAATTACACAGCATTTTTGCCCCACCAGCCACCAGCAGGAAAGTTAGAATACTATGTTAAGGTAAATATTGACGGAAAGTACTACAGTATCCCTGCAAAAAGCGTGGTTACCAGGTTTAAGGGTGCCGTGCCATTATACATTCTCATTCCCCACATAATCTTTATGTTTTCTTCATTACTGTTGTGTGTAAGGATTGGGCTTGCTTTAATATTCAAAGAGCCATACAAAAACCTTGTTTACACCTGTGTGGGATTATTCTTCATTGGTGGGTTAATTTTAGGCCCAATTGTTCAAAAATTTGCCTTTGGGGAATTGTGGACAGGCATTCCCTTTGGCTGGGATTTAACTGACAATAAAACACTTATTGCCTTTTTATTCTGGCTTCCGGCACTTTTCTTTTTAAAGAGAGAATACTCAAAGAGAAGCATTGTCTCAACAGCAATAGCCATAATTGTAATGTTTTCAATATATCTAATCCCCCACTCTGTCTGGGGTTCTGAATTTGATTACTCAAAGAATCAGATAACAACAGGAAAGAAACCTGCTGTTATTGAAACAAATGAAGGGGAAAACCAATGAAAATACTTGTTACAGGGTGTGCCGGCTTTATTGGAAGCCAGACTGCAAAACTTTTTCTTGAAAACGGGTATGAGGTAATTGGTGTTGATAATTTAAACGATTACTATGACCCTAAATTGAAGGAGTACAGGCTAAAATTTTTGAAAGAGCACAACAACTTTACCTTTTACAAGCTTGACATTGAAAAAACAGAGGATGTAAACAGCCTTTTTGAAAATCATAAAATAACTCACATAGTAAACCTTGCTGCAAGGGCCGGGGTGCGCTATTCAATTGAAAACCCCTATGTTTATTCCCTGACAAACACTTACGGTACATTAAACCTTCTTGAAGCAGGGAAAAAAAAGGGTATTGAAAAGTTTGTACTTGCTTCAACATCTTCCCTTTATGCCGGCCAGAAAATGCCATTTAAAGAGGATTTACCGGTAAACGAACCAATTTCTCCCTATGCTGCATCAAAAAAGGGTGCTGAGGCAATGTGCTATTCATACCATCATCTTTACGGCGTTGACACAACAATATTGAGATACTTCACAGTTTACGGGCCTGCTGGCAGGCCTGATATGGCATACTTCAGGTTTATTTACTGGATAGACAACAATATGCCAATAACTCTCTTTGGAGACGGCACACAAAGCAGGGATTTTACCTTTATAACCGACATAGCAAGGGGCACATTTAAAGCAACCTTAACAAAAACAGGCTATGAAATTATAAATTTGGGAAACGACAACCCGAAAAAGTTAAACTATATGATTGAATTGATAGAAAAGGGGTTAAACAAAAAGACTAAAATTGATTACAAACCATTCCACAAAGCAGATATGAAAGACACCTGGGCAAATGTTGAAAAGGCGAAAGAGATTTTAAACTGGCAGGCTAAAGTTAGCCTTGAAGAGGGAATAGAAAAAACGGTTAAGTGGTATATTGAAAACAGAGATTTTGTTAATTCCCTGGAGATAAAATGAGTACACCGATTTTTCGCTTTGAAAATGTTTATCTTGAAAAGGAAAACAAAACAATTCTTGAAAATATAAACCTTGAAATTTATCCCAATGAATTTTTTGTAATTTTAGGTGAAAACGGAAGCGGTAAATCATCCCTTTTAAAACTATTCAACAGGCTTGAAATAAACACAAAGGGAAAAATATTCTTTAAAGACAGGCCAATTGAGGAAATTCCAATTCACGAGTTGAGAGAAAGGGTGATTATGATTTTGCAGGGGGCAACACTTTTTGAGGGAAAGGTAAAAAATGTGCTTGAAACATATATTGAAAAATTAAAATTGAAATACACTCCGAAACAGATACTTGACATAATGGGGCTTGATTACTCAAACCTTGAAAAGAAAACGGAAAATCTATCAGGGGGAGAGGGGCAATTAATAGCAATATCCCTTGCAATAGCAAAAGACCCTGAAGTTTTACTTCTTGACGAAATAACATCAGCCTTGTCAATTACAATGGGAGCTTTGGTTAGAAAAAAAATGAAAGAGTTGCAAAAGCAGGGAAAAACAATTATCTGTATAACCCACAACATGGAAAATGCTGTTGAGGTTGGGGAAAGAGGGGTATTCTTAAAAGACGGGCAAATTGTAAAGATGGGGAAAATCAAAGAGTTAATTGAATGCTTTGGAAAGGATGAATCACAATGTACGAAAAGGTAATATATTCAGCAGTATTACTCATCCTTGCAATTGCAGTATCATACTTTAATAGATTAAAGGCAGAAAAAGATTTAATTGTTGGCGGAATCAGGGCGGCAATTCAACTTGTAATAATAGGCTATATCCTTCATTACATATTTGACCTTAACAAACTCTGGGCACAGTTGCTTCTTCTATTTGTAATGAGCCTTATTGCTGCACACACAGCAAAGGGAAGGGCAAAGGAGGTAAAAAACGCAGGGCTGTTTTCCTTTATTGGAATTGTATGCGGAACAACGGTTTCAATAGGCTTGCTTCTTGCCGTTGGGTTTATAAAACCAGAGCCAAAATTCCTTATCCCTTTAGGGGGAATGGTAATAGGCAATACAATGACGGCATCTGCCCTTGCACTTGACAGGTTTCACAGTGAGTTAAAATCAAATCTGCCTAAAATACTCTTTGCACTATCCCTTGGAATGAGCACAAGCGACGCTTCAGTTTTTTATGTTAGAAAATCAATCAAAGCGGCAATGACACCGATAATAAATACATTAAAGATTGTCGGGATTATTCAGTTGCCCGGCGCAATGACCGGAATGCTTATTGCCGGCGCTTCCCCGATGAAGGCTGCAATGTTTCAACTGGTAATTATGTATATGATTGCATCTGCAGTAAGCATTGGAAGTTCTGTTGCACTTTTAATTGCAAGGAAAAAACTCTTTTACAAAGACATTACGGTAAACATATAAAATGGAAGAAAAAAAAGACAGGATATTCCAGGTTGAAAAAATAGAAAGCGATTTCAGATTTGACAGAGAGGTTGCAAACATATTTGACGATATGCTTAACCGCTCAATTCCCTTTTACCGACAGGTTATAGAGGCAACAGGGGAAATCCTCTTAAAAACAATGCCTGACAATCCAAAGATTTACGATTTAGGCTGCTCAACAGGCAACACATTGATTTACCTTGCCTCTATTTTAAAAGACAAGAAACCTGAACTTATAGGAGTTGACAACTCAAGGGATATGGTTGAGAAGGCAAGGGAAAAGGCAAAGGCTTACAACAAAAAGATAGAATTTGTGGTTTCAGACATTGAAAAGATTGAAATTAAAAACGCAGATGCGGTAATTATGAATTACACACTTCAATTTATAAGGCCTTTGAAAAGGCCGCAGATAATTGAAAAAATTTACAACGGACTAAAAGAAAATGGAATTTTTATACTGAGTGAAAAGGTGATATTTGAACACCCAAAACTAAATAGAAACTTTGTTGAAATATACTATAACTTCAAGAAAAAACAGGGCTATTCAGAGCTTGAAATTGCAAAAAAAAGGGAAGCACTTGAAAATGTATTAATCCCCTTCACAATTAACGAGAACATTCAACTCCTCAAAAACGCAGGCTTCTCTTACACCACCCCCTTCTTCCAGTGGATAAACTTCACCTCATTCATTGGGATAAAGTAAAAAACCAAAAAGATAACATTCTGATTTTTTTATTGGTGCTACATTTCTAACACTTTAAAGCAGTCTTCTTTTTCTTTTTTATTTGCACTATAAACAAAAATATTTCTGTCACTCACCCCAAACTTTATCAATTACTTTTTTAATCTTTTCTTCATAGGTTTTTATAAGCTTGCGGCAGCCATCTATCACTTTTCGCTCTGCTTCTATTTTTCCCACAATACGCTGCTGTACTTTCAACGGGGGGAGGGGGATAATTAAATTTTTTACATCGTTCGAGTTTATACTAGGATATGCCCCTTTTCCCATTTTTTTTATCATTTGATTAATGATAAATTCAGAATATATACAGCTAAAAAGGTATTCTGGTATGATATAGTTCTTACTTCTCAATACAGCAAAACCTGTTGATGCTACTATCTTCTGAGGCAAATTTTTAAGAATAGTAAAAGCTTTTAAATTTGGCCGAACGGTTGACAATAAAACATCATTTTCTTTCACTATTCTTCTTGCACGACTGGGGGCATTCTTGGTTAAAATTCTGTTATCAAAAGAAACCTTACCTGTTCCATTTTCTACTGAATTAATGTCAATATAAATAACTTCACAATCACCATATAAATCATAAGGATTTGCTGATTCTGGATTTATCTCACATACTTCTCCCAGTTTTACCATTGGCCAGCCGTCGGAGAGTTCTTCTTTTTTTTCTGGGTGCTGAGCAAGGTATTCTTTTAACTCCTCGTCAAGATAGCCTTCTACATCAGGCTTCCAGTTGTCTATCACCTGCTTGCAGCCATCAATAATCTTCTGGTAGCCTTCTATCTCTGATACAATCTCCTTCTGTACTTCAAGGGGAGGAAGAGGAATATAAAGGTTTGAAAATTCAGATATCCAATACCTTTTATGCTGAGTTGTATCAATATTAATTTTTTGCATTATATAAAATGCATACTTAATATTAATTCTTTCAGTAGCTAATAAAATTTTCATCGCAGATGATTTCACTTTAAAAGGGAAATCAACAAATTTTCTTGCTGTAGTAAAATCATCAAAAATAATTACTGGTAATTTTTCTTTTGGAAAGATACCATCTTCTTCATTTGTATAACCAAGTATAAAAGTTTTACCTGCAGTAAGTACTGGTGTTTTAAATTCATTGCTATAATTTTCAGATTTAACAATATAGTTAGCAGGCTGTTCATAAATTAATACATCTCCTAATTTCACCATTGGCCATTTCTGATTTATCCGTTTTTCTATTACTCTATATCTGTCGCCGGTTAGGTTATAATCGCCATTTTCGGCAAGTTTTTCTTTCTTTACCAGCAGGGCTGAGCAGGGGTTTTCATCTGGATTAAACTCGTCAACCTTCCCACTTATCACCTTTTCAATGTACTCTCTTATAACATTCAGGGCATCGGGCAAATCGTTTTTATCAATTGGGCGGCGCTGAGCGCCTAAATCAAAGCCGTCGTTTTCAATTTTTATAAACAAAATACTGTCAGCCTTTTTGACAAGTACCTTATCCATAAGCAAAATTGAGGTTTTTACACCAGAATAGGGCTGAAAAACTCCAGCAGGAAGTGATACCACAGCATAAAGATAGTTTTCTACAAGCATTTTGCGTAGTTGCTTGTATGCTTTGGCACTCTGGAAAATAATACCTTCAGGCACAATCACCCCAGCCCTTCCCGTGGGTGTTAGGTGCTCAGCTATATAGTTTACAAAAAGCACTTCACTACGCTTACTCTGAACACTAAAACGCCTGTGTGGCTTGATTCCACCTTTTGGCGACATAAAAGGTGGATTGGCAAGGATTACATCAGCATATTCGTTCCATCTATCTTCACTGGTTAGAGTGTCATATTCGTATATTTGAGGATTTACAAAACCGTGTAAATACATATTCACAAGTGAAAGCCTCACCATATCTGGTGAAATATCATAGCCTTTAAAATTTTTATACAATTTTTTACGCTCATCAGTGGTAAGCAAATCACCCATACAAATTCCATTGTGGGATTTATATTTTTCTGAAGTATTTTCACATAAAATATGTTTATATGCTGAAATCAAAAATCCAGCAGTCCCGCATGCTGGGTCAAGTATGAGTTCATTTTTTTTGGGGTTAATTATTTTAACTATAAAATCAATTATATGGCGGGGGGTTCTAAACTGGCCAGCATCACCCTGACTGCCTAAAACAGAAAGCAGGTATTCAAAAGCATCTCCAAGGCGCTCTGAATGGTCGTATTCAAATTCATTTATTGTTTTTAAAAAAAGTTTTAGAGTTTCAGGGTCTCTATATGGCAAATAAGCATTTTTGAAAATATTACGGAAAAGCTCTGGAAGATTGGGGTTGTGGCTCATTTTAGTTATTGCTTCTGCATATAGATTAAGCATTTCAAAACCACCAAGCCGAGGATTAAAGATATTGCGCCAGCTATATTTTTCATAATCACCGGTGAAGAAGCTACGCTTTCCACCCATTTCTATTGATTCTCTGTCCATGTCATCCATAAACTTGTAAATAAGGGCAATTGTAATTTGTTCTACCTGACTTTTGGGGTCAGGTACCTTCCCTACGAGAATGTCACGGGCTGTGTCAATTCTTCTTTTAGTCTCAGCATCAAGCATAGTTTCTCCCCTTTGTACTACTCATTTCGTCATATTTATAAAACATGTTGAAATTTAGCCTTTTTTTCGACATATAAAAAAAACATGTTGAAATTTACATTTTTTTTCGACATATTAATTCTCTTCTGATATTAAATTAAAATCTTTAAATAGCTTAAACAAAGGTTCATTTATATAATAATTATTTCTACCAATTTTTTCCTTTTTCAAAAAACCTCCTTTTACCAATTCATCAAGATAACTTGCTGCCGTTTGCCTATGGATATTTAAATCTTTCTGCAAATAATCAATTTTCGTGTAAGGGTGTTTAAAAAGGTTATTTAATAAATCCTGAGAATAAAATTTATACTGGTTTCTTATTTCATGTTTATATTTTTTCATTAACTTTGATATTTCATTAATAAGGTAAATTGTTCCTTTAGATGTAATTTCTACCCCTTTCAACATATATAAAATCCACTCTTCCCAATTTTCTTTATCCCTGACTTCCTGAAGCAAACGATAGTAATCCCCTTTTGTTCTAATAATATAACTACTTAAATAAAGTATTGGTAAGTCAAGCAAATCTTTTTGAACTAAATATAGTATATTAAGTATTCTTCCTGTTCTTCCATTGCCATCATAAAAGGGATGGATTGATTCAAACTGATAATGTATTATTGCCATCTTTATTAAAGAATCTACAGGGTGTAAGTCATCATTATTTATATATTTTTCAAGATTTTGCATTAATTGAACAATTGTCTCATAATCCTGTGGGGGGATATATACAGTTTCACCTGTTGCAGCGTTTTTAAGTTCAGTTCCAGGTAGTTTTCTATATCCTGCATTGTTTGAAACTATTATTTCTTGAATATCTAATATAATTTTATTGGTTATTAATTTTTTTTCTTTTAAAGCATTATAACCAGTTTTTAAAGCTTTTGCGTATTGGTGGACTTCTTTAGCATTTGGATTTGATATAAAACTTTCAAAAAGACTTTCTTTATAGACTTCATCATGAGTAGTTATAATGTTTTCAATTGCGGAACTATCTTTAGCTTCGAGCAAAGGTAAAGTATTAATTAAAATAGCTTCATTGGGAATTGTTTTTGCAATTCCCTTTAGTTCGGCAAGGTATCTATGTGATTGAGAAAGCTGTTTAAGAATTGCTTTTGTTTCAACATCAATTTTAGGGGGTAATAAATTTAATTTTTCCATTTTTTCTAATTACTCCTTTTATGCACTAAATATATTTAATGGCACATAATCCTTTATGTATTCTGGTATAGCTTTTCTGAGTTCAGGTGGTAATTTTTTATAAGATTCTCCATAGGGTGAAATATTTAACATGGCATAATTGCCACTATCTATAATTTGCCTGAATTCCGGGTCAACGATATAGGCTTTAAAAACTGTTTTTGCATATTCAAAATATTCTTCTTTCGGTAAATAACGGCTATCAAATTTATCAAATTCTTCTTCAAGGAGTTCTTCTTTTGTCTTAAAATAGGGAATTATGCCAAATATTTTTTCAATAATCTCTTTCAGAGTAATACGCCTATCTATGTTAATTGCTTTTCTCAACTTATCAAGAGTAAAATATTCTTCAGGTTTATCCATAATATTCTTTTCAATGTAATCAAGTAGCTCTTCCCAATTCCCTTCTTCAACTTTTTGTTTTATATAAGGATGATCTATAATTTTATTTTCAAATTTTTCAAAATACATTCTGTCAATTTTCATCCCCTCAGTACCAATGGCTTTCTGCTCAAAGGATAGTATATGGTCATCTTTTTTGCTATGGTATTCATCACTATCTATTATTATTCCCTGAGTTCCTGAAGAACTACCTCTTCCAATAGGAAGCTCTATTATTTCGTCATAATTGAATTTTTCTTCAAAATATTCACAATTAGCAAAGAAATCAAAAAGCTTAAAGTATTTTTTTTGTTTTTCACCTATCTCTGCTTTAAGTTTTTCATCAATTAGATTTTCAGTAAAGTTATGCTTTCTCGTCCCCCTTCCTTTTATCTGAATAAATTCAGTTGGGGAAAAAATAGGTCTCATCAAACAAATATTTAAAATATCAGGGCAATCATATCCTGTTGTCATCATTCCCACTGTAACACAAACACGAGTTTTGCTTGTTCTATATACCGGGTTAAAATTTCCATAACCTGAAAGATTGTTATTGGTAAAATTAATTGTAAATTGCTGAGCATCATGAATAATTGATGTTACCTGAATAGCAAAATCTGAATTGTATTTACCTGGAAACATTTTATCCGCAATTTTGTTTAAAATCTGAGTGATTTTAGCAGCATGATTTTGTGAAACACAAAAAACTATTGTTTTCCCAATTTCTCCAGTTATTGGGTCTCTGAGGGCGTTTTTCATGAATGCCTCGCAAAAAGCCCTGTTGGTGCTTTCTGAAAAAAACTTCTTTTCAAAATCTTTATGTACATATGTCTTTTCTACTTCTTCTCCTTCTTCATTGATTGTTGTTACCGCGTATCCTTCATCTGAAAGAAGTTGAGTAGTAATTTCAGTTCTTGCATCAACTACAACAGGGTTTACCAGATAACCATCTTTTACACCATCAATAAGAGAATACCGAAATGTTGGCTCTCCATTCTCACAACCAAAAGTCCTATAAGTATCAAGAAGAAGTCTTCTTTCAAGCTGCCTTGGGTCATTTTCTCCAAGTTTAGATACATCAATATTTTTTAAGTAGTTTTTGGGTGTAGCAGTTAACCCCAATTTATAGCCGATAAAATATTCAAATACAGCACGGCTATTCCCACCTATACTTCTGTGGGCTTCATCAGAAATTACAAGGTCAAAATCATCCGGCGAAAAAGACCTTTTATAACGATTCTTGGAAAGAAAAGTTTGAATTGTTGAGACTACAATTTCAGCCTTTCGCCAATCATCTCTATTTTCTTTGTAAATAACTGTGGTGTAATCATTTTTAAGATAATCATTAAAGGCTCTGTACGCCTGATTTTCAAGTTCCAACCTATCTACTAAAAATAATACTCTTCTGGCATTGCCTGTTCTTAAAAACAATTTTATAACTGCTGCTGAAACAAGAGTTTTTCCTGTACCTGTTGCCATTTCAAAAAGAAATCTATCTTTACCCTGTTTTACTGCATTCTGTATAGATTTTACAGCCATAAGTTGATATTTCCTAAGAAACCGTAGTTTATTTTCATCTATAAATTTCTGTCTTGTAGATTCGCTTAAATATGAAGGATCATGTTTATAATCAGGCCGTTGTGTTAGAACAATATAGTCTTCTTCAACTATTTCTTCTACAAGCCGATTTTGATCCGGTTTGAAATTTGCATATCCTTGCACCGCTTCTGGGGTAGGGAATTTGCTAATTATCTGCGGATTACCCCTTTCAAGATCCCAGAAATAATGTATATTCCCATTTGAAAGGATAACAAACCTACACCCCTGAGATCTCGCATATTTTCTTGCCTGCTCCTTGCCAAATAGCGGATTTTTATCTTCTGCTTTTGCTTCCAGAACAACCAAAGGAAATCCCTTTTCATCAAGGAGTAGAAAATCAACAAAACCATTTGATGTATGTTCGAAATTTTCACCAAACTCGTTTAGCTTTTGCTCTGTCATCTTAACATTATTTTCTAAAAGGACATTTGCTTTTCCTTCTTCAGTGTCGAAGAATCTCCAGCCTGCCTCTTCAAGTAGTTTATTAATTTTTATCCTTGCTTTTGCTTCTTTTTCAGCCATACTCAATCCTAAATTAATTCCTATTTGTATCCCTTTTTCTTTCTTTGTTCATTAAGGTAAAGCAAACTCTGAATTGTTTACATTTGCAGTTTTTTAAACGGCTACCATTACTTTCAATTTTTATTTTATCATCAGATATTTTATTTTTTCTCGTTTTCACTATCATAAAATTTCCCTACTCTAAAATTTCAACATACTCCATTCTATATTTAAATTTATTTTAACATACAAAACTTACAAGTGTATGACATTATTAGAGATTTAATCATTCCAATTACAAATATTGCTCATTTGAAATCATTTTAATATTTATCCTTTTAATACGGTATAGAAGTCTTTAATTTTTACTAAATTACTTACACCTTTCTTTTAAAGCTTTTTTGATGTTTGGGGGGATTTTTGTTGCTTGAGAGATTATTTGTTTTGCTTGAGCGCAGTTTCCTGCAAAGGCAAGGGAGAGGGCGTATTTTGGGTAAAAGGATTTGTTTTCAGGGTAGTCTTTTGCAGCAAACTGGAATTGCTCCACAGCCTTTTCAAACTTTTTCATTTTCATTAAGGTTTCAGCGTAGCCTATTCTAAAAATCAATGGATACTTCTCATTTTTTAAGGTTTCAAGCCTTCTTTTTAAGTATGAAATCCTCTCCTCAATGTGTTTCAATTTCATCTCATCAGTTGCCTTTTCCTCAGCCTTTCTATTGTTTAATTCAAGACTTGCAGCACTTCCACACATATAATCCTGAGTCCCACTTACTGAATCCCCCTCTAAAGATACCTTCGACTCTAATTTTTTCCTTCTCCTTTCAAGAATTTTCAGGCTTTCCTTTATGCTTTTTTCAAGTGTTTTTTTGTATGAGGGGTAAAGGGAAAGGGCTTTTTCAAAATTTTTTTCAGCATTTTTGTAATCATTTTTTTTCAGATAAACAATCCCCTTATATCCGTATGCAGAGTAGTTTGAAGGATAGTTTTTAATGGCAGCATCAAACATTTTCATTGCTTTATCAAGTTTGCCTTTTTTAAGGTATTTCACCCCCATATTAACCCTGCGAATTGATGCAGGGAGAGGCTTTAATCTTATGTGAATTCTTTTTGCCAGAACAGGAGAAAAATAAAAGGTTAAAAAAATCAAAAAAACAATGCTTTTTTTCAAAACCAACCCCCTTTTTTAAAATTACAAAAATTCTTTTGCCTGACTTAATTATACCCGTAATATCAAAAAATTGTGACAATAGACACCTGAATTTAAAATCAATTTATGCTATTATATTTTTTATGAACTGGATAGATATTGCCGTTATTACAATAATTATCGCTTCCGGAGTTTTTGCCTTTTTCAAAGGCTTTATAAGAGAGGCTTTTTCAATTATTGGATTAATTGTTGCTACTGTTTTATCCTTCAGGTTTTATAGGCCTTTTAGCATCTACCTTAAATCAATAATAGCTGCAAAGCCTTTAAGGGAGTTTATAACATTTTTGTTAATTTTCTTTATTTTATTGGGGATTGTTGCACTTGTTTCTTATTTAGCAAAAAAGCTATTTCAGAAAGCGGGGCTTACATTTTACGACAAGCTTTTAGGGCTTTTATTCGGGCTTGTTAGAGGGCTTTTGATTGCCTATGTTCTTGTTCTCATTATTGAGACAACAAACATTGCCCCTAAAGACTTAAAAAATTCAAAAACCTACTATGCTGTTAAGAAAACGGCATCTTTATTTATTGACAAGGGAACAAAAGTATATAAAAGGATAAAAAAATGAGAAAACAGTTAGAAAAGATTTTTGAAGAAATGCTTGATAACGGAATAGGGTTACAGGATTTTTCCAACCTTATTGAGAGGATTTATATTGAAAAGGCGCTTGAAAAAAACAACTTTAATATTGTGCAAACTGCAAAAAAGCTTAAAATTCACAGAAACACCCTTTCAAACAAAATAAAAAAACTTGAAATAAAGATAAATGGAAAATAAAAAGGTTTTTTTAGACAAAAGCTTGAGCAAAGAAAATTGGATAATACCAGATTATTTTGATACAGAAAATTTTTCTTCTACCGAAGATATTTCAACAAGCCCTTTTGCTGTTATTATCCCCTATGAAAAAGCAGAAAGTTTAAGTCTGGATTTTTACCTCACAAACAGGGTTATTATTGACTGTGCTGAAAATGAAATCTCAAAAAAAGAATTAAGGGATTTAATACTAAAAAAGCCTTTCTACATTGTTATTGATAAAGATGAGAGAAACCTTGAAAATATTTTTAAGAAAAAGGGAATACCATTAAAGCCTGAAATTAACCAAACATTCTTCGGTATGGTTTACTCATCAAAGGTGATGGAAAATATTGTATCAATGATAAAAAAGGTGGCAAAAACAGATGCAACTGTTTTAATTCGTGGAGAAAGCGGAACAGGAAAGGAGTTGGTGGCAAAGGCAATACATAGTTTAAGCAATAGAAAGAACAAGCATTTTATCGCAGTAAACTGTGCCTCAATACCTGAAACACTTCTTGAAGCAGAGTTATTCGGGCATAAAAAAGGGGCGTTCACAGATGCCTATGCTGATAGAAAGGGAAAATTTGAAGAGGCAGACGGGGGAACCCTATTTTTAGACGAAATAGGCGATATGCCTTTAAGTTTACAGGCAAAGATTTTAAGGGTTTTGCAGGAAAAAGAGATAACCCCCCTTGGAAGCAACAAAAATATAAAGGTAAATGTCAGGGTTGTATCAGCAACTTCAAGAAACCTTGAGGAGATGGTAAAAAACGGGGATTTCAGGGAGGATTTATACTACAGGCTTAATGTAATCCCGATTAACCTTCCCCCTTTAAGGGAGAGAAAGGAAGATATACCAGAACTTGCTGAATTTTTCTTAAAAAAATCCTCTCAAAAACACAATATTCCAGAACCGGAATTAACTAAGAGTGCAATTAAAGTTTTAAAAGAAATTGAGTGGAAGGGGAATATCAGAGAATTGGAAAATTTTGTTGAAAAGGTTGTTATCTTCAATATTGGTGCAAAAAAAATAACCGATAAAGAGATAAAAAAAGGAAAGAAGGAATTTTAATGGTAAAAGGGCTGTTTATAACATTTGAAGGAATTGAAGGGTGCGGAAAATCCACTCAGGCAAAACTTTTAAAAGAATACCTTGAAAAAAAAGGGCTTAAAACAATTCTGTCAATGGAGCCCGGGGGAACTGAGATAGGGCAAAAAATAAGGAACATACTTGTAGACCCAAAATACAAAGGCATACTCCACCCTGTAACAGAAGCTCTTTTATATCAGGCTGACAGAAATCAGCATTTGAAGGAGAAGATAATCCCTCACCTGAACAATGGATATGTGGTAATTTGCGACAGATACCAGCACTCTTCTTTGGCTTATCAATGCTATGGAAGAGAGCTTGATATTGAAAAAATTGAATGGGTTTTCAGAAACATTGTTGAAGGCATTGAACCTGATATAGTTTTTTTAATTGACATTGACGAAGAAACTTCTTTAAAAAGGGTAAATAAAAGGGCTCAAGTTGAAAATATTGAGCTTTCAAGGTTTGAAATTGAGCATAAAAACTTTCACAAAAGGGTGAGGCAGGGATTTTTAGCCCTTGCAAAAGAGAACAACAACTTTGTGGTAATTGACGGAAAAAAGAGTATAGAAGATATTCACAAGGAAATAGTATCAATAGTTGAAAAAAGGCTGAAAAATGTTTGATATTGTTAAAGGACACGAGCATATAAAAAGATTTTTCAAAAATGCCTACAAAAACAATAAACTTCACACAACATATCTTTTCAAGGGGAGAGAGGGGATTGGAAAAAGGCTTTTTGCCAAAGTGGTTGCAGCAATGATTCTGTGCGAAAACAAAGGGAACTCCCCCTGTGGCTTTTGTAAACACTGCTTAAAGATAAAAAACATGATTGAAAACCCTGATACAGACAACCCACACCTTGATTTAATTGAGATAAAACCAATGGAAGGCAAAAACGAAATCACTGTTGATGACATAGAGACAATTTTAACAACAACCAACTTCCCCCCCTATGAAGGGAAAGCAAGGATATTTATTATTGACAATTGCCATTTGATGAACAAAACATCTGCAAATATGGTTTTAAAAACCCTTGAAGAGCCACCTGAAAACACATACTTTTTTCTTATTACTTCAAAACCTGACGCTTTGTTGCCCACCATTGTCTCAAGGTGTCAGCAGGTATACTTTAATCCTAAAGGTCTTGAGAAATACATTGATATTCCAGGTTTTTCAAGGGAAGAGATTAAGGCTCTTATAAACTCAGGCAGCGGCTATATTCAATCTCAAGATGACATTGAGGAATTAAAAAGAGAAAGGGAAATCGCTCTTTTTATACTGGAAAGCATATTTAACAAATCAAGTTTTATTGAAATTGAGAAAGAAATACAGCCTCAAATTGAAAAAAACACAAGAGAGGACAATAGCAGGCTTTTTTTCATTATTTATACATTTTTAAGGGACATTCTTGCTGTGAAAAGCGAGAGTGAAAATTTAATAAACAGGGATTTTAAAGAAAAAATAGAAGAAATTTCCGCAAAAACCTCTCCTGATTTTATCTTTGAACTTTTTGAAATAATAAAGAAAACACAAACAGGACTTTACTTTAATTTAAAACCTATTCAATTGATTTCTTTGATTATTACTGAGGGAAGGAGGGTTAAGTTATGAAGTTTTATACTGAATACCTGTGGTTTAACACAGAAAAAAAGAGGGAGTACATAAACATTACTTCAACATTAAATTCAATACTTAAAAAAAGCGGAATAAAAGAGGGAATGATGCTTGTCTCTGCAATGCACATTACAGCGGGGGTATGGGTTAACGATGCAGAAGACGGGCTTTTGCAGGATATAGATGAATGGCTTGAAAAATTAGCGCCTTACAGAGATGATTACAGACACCACTGGACAGGGGAAACAAATGGAGATGCTCACCTTAAAAGTCTTCTGGTACATCACCAGGTAATCATTCCAATAACAAATGGAAAACTTGATTTTGGCCCATGGCAACAGGTGTATTATGCAGAATTTGACGGAAAAAGAAAAAAAGGGTTGTCGTAAAGGTGATGGGAGAGTAAACTATAAGTAGTTACCCCAAAACTTGCAGGAGGAAAAAATGAATACCAAGATTGTTGTCGTTACCGCAAAAGGTAAATTTGAACATGAAATTGACAAACCCTACATTTCAATAGGGAGAAGCAAAGATAATGATATTGTGATTGACGATTTAAGTGTTTCCAGAAGGCATGCTATTTTAGAAAGAGATGAGACTGGAAAATTCTTTCTTACCGATTTAAACAGCTCAAATGGAACCTTTGTAAATAATGTAAGAATTTCTGAAAAAACACCCATTACAACAAACGACCACATACTTTTAGGAAAAACAACCCTTGTTATAGAAGTGCCTGAAGATTTTCAGGGAACAGTCCGGGTTGATGCTTCACAGTTACAGGAAAAATTAAAACAAGAAGAACAGGGCACAGTTCAGGGAGCAATTCCCACCCCACCACCAGTGGCTCAAACCCCTCCTCCACCTCAACCTCAACAGGTGGTTACTCCACCTCCTGTACAGGCACTCCCCCAAACTCAACCTATCCCTCCTGCACCTCAGCCTCAGCAACAATCTTATCAACACAGTGAGCCTTACAGGGGAAATATTGAATACGGTGGTATTTTACAGAGGTTTTTAGCACTTTTAGTAGACGGGATTATCGTTGGGATAAGTTTTTCAATTATAAGTGGTATTTTTTCATTTATATTTTTCAGAATTCTTCCTGTGGGGCTTGCAAGCTGGCTTTCTATATTGATAAACCTTGTGCTTTTTGTAGGTGTTTTTGCATACTATGCAATAGGATATGGAAAGTATGGAACAACAATAGGAAAGAAGTTATTCAAATTATACATTGTTGACCAGAAAAAACTAACCACTCCAACAATGTCTCAGGGAATTATAAGGGCATTGGTACAGTTTTTCTTAAGCGGTATTTTCTTTATAGGGTATATAATGGCATTCTTTAACCCTGAGCATAAGACTTTGCACGATATGTTAGCAAAAACCTATGTCATTAGAAAATAAAATTCTAATTTATACAGACGGTGCATGCAGCGGCAACCCGGGACCCGGTGGGTTTGCCGCTATTTTGTTGTACAAAGACAGAGAAAAGATTATTTCAGGTTTTGAAAAAGAAACCACCAACAACAGAATGGAATTAAAAGCAGTTATAGAAGGGCTTAAGGCTATAAAAAACAAAAATCTCCCTGTAGTGGTTTATACAGATTCAATTTATGTGCAAAAAGGTTTAACAGAATGGATTGAAAACTGGAAAAAAAGAGGGTGGAAAAAGGTCAAAAACACAGACTTGTGGAAAGAATTAGATTTAATTGTAAATCAATTTAAAAATATCGAATTTAAGCACATAAAAGGACATTCTGGGGAGAAATACAACGAGCTTGCAGATAAAATTGCAAGGAATGAAATTCGAAAAAATCAAAGCTTATGAAAATCTTTTTGCAATTGCACCTTTTGATTTAAAAGCATAAGCTTTTCATCGTCAGTCAAGGAATCTGCAAATGTTTTCAATTTTTCATTTATATTTTCAATCTGTTTCTTAATTGAAAGCCTTTTAATGGTTTTTAAAATAACCCTTAAATCGCTTGTGACAGAATCAACGGATGAGAGAATTTCTTTTAATTCCTCAGGCAATTCGTGTGCAATATGCCCAATTATTTCATAATCCAATTCCATAAGTTTTTGATAAAAAGGATAACAGGGTAAAGTTTCTATATAGCCCTTTAATTCTCTATCAATCTCACTCTTTTTTTGGGAATTAAATGCAATAAAGCACAAAAGAGCCTTTTCCTCTTCTGAAAACAAAACTTTTCCTTTTTTCTCCTCCTGTTTTACATAGGTTCTAAAGCTATTTTTATCGGATATTTTTTTCAATTCAGATAAAAGATTGTTTTCAGGGACATCAAGCATTGAGGCAATCTCCCTTACATAGTAACCCTGCCTTACCCTGTCATCAATTTTTGAAACTGTTTCAAGAATTAATTTAATTGATTCAAGTTTCTCCCTTAATGATTTTGAGTGAAAATCTTCTTTGTTTAGAAAATACTTTGTTAGAAATATTGGAATTTCATTTGCGCCTTCAAGAAGGATATAAAAACTTTCCTTACCAAATTTTCTAACAAAACTGTCAGGGTCTTCCCCCTCAGGCAAATCTATGGCATAGACAAATAATCCTTCGTTTGCAAGTATTTCAAAACTTCTTATTGCCGCTTTTAAGCCTGCCTGGTCTGCATCAAAACTTAAATAAACCTTTGAGGCAAACCTTCTTATCAACTTTGCATGCCTTTCTGTAAATGCGGTACCTAATGCCGCAGCAACCTCAAAAACCCCATTTTGAAACAGGGAAGCAAAGTCCATATACCCTTCAACAAGTATTACAAAATCCCTTTTTCTGATATAGTCCTTTGAAAAATTCAAACCGTAAAGAAGTGTCTTTTTCTCAAAAACCGGGGTGGTAGGAGAATTTAAATACTTGGGAGCATTTTCTGATTTTTCAATAATCCTTCCCCCAAACCCAACAACTTTATCAAAGAGGTTGAATATAGGGAACATAATCCTTTTTCTAAACCTGTCTATACCCCCTGAAATAGTTAACCCCGCTTTTTCTATAACATCTCTGTCAAATCCTTTTTTCAAAAGGTAGTTTATCACCCCACTTTCAGGGGCAAAACCTAATTTAAGAAATTCAATAGTCTCTTCAAGTATGCCTCTTTCAGTCAAATATTTGTATGGTTTTGAATCTTTTTTTAGATTTTGCCTGTAATAGTTCTGTGCCTCCTGCAAAACATCAAATATTGCATCTTTTTCTGTTTTATCATACCCATCTGAGGTGTACTTTATAGGGATATTGTACTTTTCTGCAAGAAATTTAACAGCCTCGTTAAAATCAAGGTTTTCAATCCTTTCAACAAAAGAAATTACATCCCCGGAAGCCTTGCATCCAAAACAATGGAATAACCCAGAATCAGGATTGACATAAAAAGATGGGGTTTTTTCAGAGTGAAATGGACACAAAGCCCTCAACCTGCTTCCTGCCCTCTCTAACTTCACATACTCCCCTATCAAGTCTTCAATATTTATCAACGATTTTAATTCCCTTATAAAATCAGGAGAAAACCCCATATAGTACAACCCTCAAATTTAATTTCAGATTAAAGTATAGCACAGAGAAAATATTTTTATTTACCACAAAAAAAGCCCCGGCAAAACCGGGGCTAAACTTCCACATAAAGGATAAGCGGTTAGAAGAATAACCTGAATCCTAACCTACCATATACCCATTTTCCATCCTGATCACCGTAAACATACGGTTGATCATCGGTGGCTTTGTTGTAATCAATCTCAGCAAGAATGGAGAGGTCTTTGGTAATGTAGTAGTAAAATTCTGCCTTGAACTGAAGGATTTCAAAATCAAGATCAGAGTACTGGTCAATTTCTGAATAGCCTTCAAAATCAAGGTGCTCAATTGAATCAATAGGTCCATCCCAGCTTGTTATTGGGTCAAAGTGGGCTTTTGCATTAGAAATAGATGTTGTTAAATTAATCTCAACATTTTCAAACGGCATTGAATTCAATGAAAGATAGTAAGTGTTTGCAGTCTGGTGGTACTCTGTTAAAGAGGTAGCTGTACCGTAATGTAACCATCCTCCGACACCGTCGGAGAGAACTGCGCCGCCTCACCCATCCATTATGGGCACGGCAAACAGCGTTGTTTGAGAGCCGTTTGAATAATCGTACCCTAAAGTAATAACGGTATTGTCATTCAACTGAACAAAGTAATCAAATCCAGCATTTTTAGCTGTCAAATCCATTTTGTAAGTGTTTAACTCGTCATTCTCGCCGTCTCTGTAATTTCCGTAGATATTCAAAGAGGAGTTGTCAGTTAAATCAATTGTAAATGAACCCTTAATTTTAAAGTCCTGATTGGGCAATGAAGTAGCCTCTCCACTTCTTTCCCTTAAATAGTACCAAAGTGGTCCATTACTATAGTTGTGATAGGATTCTTCGTAAATTCCATTATAGCTTTCAAAAGGATGATCAATGTCTTCGTAGGATACTTCAAAGAATGCCCTTGATCCTTCAAACCTTCCGTCATACCTTATTTTAAACAGGTTCTTTGTTGTGTCAGTTGATTTGTTTTCATAGTTAACAATCAGATTATCCCTATCAATCTGCTGGTACCTGTAGGTAAAGGTTAACCTCTGATTTGGAGAGAATTTGTATATTCCCCTTAATTTGAAGTAAGATACATCTCTGTTAAAAGAAGAGTATCTTGTGAAAGCCATTGGGTCTCCGGTTACTCTCCAGTTTGGAAGATCAACAAAGTAATCGTCATTGTCTATTGTGTAATAGGAGAAATAAGCATCAAATCTGAAGTTTTTAGAGAATTTTCTTGTGTAACGGAGAGAACCTGCTTTAGTGTCCATTTGCAGGTCAATGGCTTTATTCTTCTGAGTAGAATAGAGAAGTTTAGCATAAATTGTGTCTTTTGGTGAAATTACACTTTCAATAGAAACTGCATTTTCAAACATCTCATTATCATTGTTGTAATCTGCAGGAAGTCTTTCCCCACCAAAGATTGTCCTTGAGGCAAATTCATCTACCAGAGTGCCTTTTACAGGGTGTCTTGGTAAATCATAGTAAAAGGAGTATTGATCAGCCCTGTTGTTGAATTTTGAGTATGTTCCTTTGTAAGAAATATCAGTATTACCAACCTTTGCGTCTGCCTTTACCCATAAATCATAAGTCATTTCATCAGTCTTCCCTGCCTTGGAAGTGATGTGGCAGGAATCACAGTGAGACAACCCATTAATCTGATGATAACCTTTTCTGCCCATTGAGCTTAAACCAACCTGAACATGTTTAAATGGGCTATCATTGTCAAGGTTAAAATCAAATACCTGGCTGAATTTTTCATAAACAGTGTAGTAATCTACATCAGGGTCATAATCTTCGTGAAATACGAATTTTCCACCAGGGGTGTTATTAACTGGATCAACCGATTCTCTTCCTTCCAGGTTTGCTAATTTATCATGTCCAAGCCTGTGGAAGAATTTGTTATAGGTGGTTGTAGATTTAAACCATGTTCCACTGTTTATAACAAGTTTGAAATTCATATCAGAATGGGATTCAACTTCACCTTCCCATTTTATCTTTACATCACCGTCTGTTTTAACCCACCTGAACTTTAAACTTCCTTCAGCATGAGTAATAGCTTCATCATATTCAGCTGCCTTGGTGCCGTCTTTAGTTACTGAGCTACCGTGTGCCCCAATTTCAGCGTAGTTTGCGCTCTCTTTTTTGGGTTCACCGGCAAAACACCAGGCAGAAACAAACAATATTGCGAGAAGTGCAATTAACTTCCTCATAATTCCCTCCTTACCTGGTTAATGCCTTACCCTGTCCGCTTAAGCCCTCGGACGGGAGGTCTGTACCGTGAACCCTTGTATGACACTGGGTGCACTTGGTAGTAAACGCTCTCTTAAAAGACTGCCTATCTGAACGCACAACCCTATCCGGATGGTTAGGCTCTGTTGAAGTTCCCTCATATCCGGGTAAAGTTGCATGGAAATGCATCTGGTGGCACTGTAAGCACAGGAAAGGCTCATTTTTCTTCAAAAGATTATCAGCAACTGCTCCATGAGGATTGTGGCATATTGTACAATTCTCAGCAACTGGAGCATGCTCGAATACAAATGGACCTCTGTACTGTGGATGACAGCTTAAGCACTTTGCATTTACCCTTTCATCCAGCTTGTTTTCTTCTGAGCCATCAAACTTGTGACAATCAATGCATTTCATCTTTCCTTCTTTTACAACCGGGTGGTGAGAAGGAAGTAAAAACTGTGCTCTTTCCTTTTTGTGACAGGAAATACAGAGTTTGTTCTCCTCTTTTACCAGACTACCTTTAAAAGCAGGCTGGTGAACCTTGTGACAATCTGTGCAGCCTACTCCATACTCAATAACATGTTTTTCTTTTAATCCATGAAGAACATTAGAGTGGCATTTTAAGCACTGTTTTTCAAGTTTAAATTTGTTGTTAGAAGGGCCATAAATCAAAGACGGGTCCTCTTCATCTGCATGCTGTTCGCCAGGACCGTGACATGCTTCGCACTTAAATTGGTCGCCTTTTTTAAAGTAAGTGGCATGGAATGACTTATCAAAAGCCGTTACCACATCTTCATGGCAACCTGAACATGTGTCCACTCCGACAAAACCTTTGTCGGCAGAAATTGCCAGGCTTGGGAAAAATAACACAAACCCGACAACCAAACAAATTAAAGTTAACCTCCTCATAACCTCTCCATTCCTTTCGAATTTAAGAAGGTTAGTACCAGAAACCCCACGCTCATTAATAAAACCTTATCTTTTTATATGATAATACCTTAAATTACATTTTGCAATAACTTTTACCTTTAATAGCTTTGTAAAAATTAAAACACACGCAGTAATCTTTATTGGCAAAATTTTTTCGAAATATCGGATTAATATTTTTTACTTTCTAATACCTGTAAACATCACAGAGTTTCGTTGAAAGGTATCTTTCTCCTCTATCCCCGCATATAAAAACAATATTCGCATTTTCAACCTTTTCAGCAATCTTTAATGCCTGACATAGGTTCGCCCCGCTTGATATCCCGGCAAAAATACCTTCTTTAAGTGCTAATTCTCTTGTGTATTTGTATGCTTCCTCGTCTGTTACAGTTTCAAGTGAGTCTATTTTATCCTTATCCCAGATAGGTGGGACATAACTTCCGTCAAGGTGCAGCAAACCTTCAATATGGCTTATCGGAGTGGCAGGGTGAACCCCTATTATCTTTACTCTATCTCCAAATTCCTCTTTCAAAGCTTTTGAGACACCCATTAAAGTGCCACCTGTTCCCAATCCTGCCACAAAGTAGTCAACCCCCTCATCCTTTAAATCCCGTGCAATCTCTTTTCCAGTTATATAATGGGCTTCTGTATTGCCCTGGTCTCCATTCTGGTTAAAGTAATAGTATTTTTCAGGATCTTTTGAGCACAACTCCTCTGCAGCCTCAATATGGCTATTCTGATTGGTTGGATCTGTCAAAATCAACTCTCCTCCCCAGGCCCTTATCATTACCCTTCTTTCCATACTTTTGCTTTCAGGCATAAAAATCCTGCACTTGTATCCTTTTAAATTGCATATCATTGAGAGGGCAATACCTGTATTTCCACTTGATGCTTCTACAATTATCATATCCTTTTTTAATTTTCCTTCTTTTTCAGCCTTTTCAATCATGTATTTAACAATCCTGTCCTTTAATGAACCAGAAGGATTAAACATCTCCAATTTTGCAAAAATACGCACATTTTTTTCAGGTTTTGAAAACCTCTTTAATTCAACAAGAGGTGTGTTCCCAACTAAATCCAGAAAAGTTTTCATATCCCACTCCCGTAGTTTTGGTTCTCAAATTTAAAGTTTACCAGAATTCAAGCAAAATGTTAAAACTTATACTAAATAATTCCCTCTGATTTGAAAGAAAAATACCCCTGAGGGTTATAGATTATGTGGTCTATCAATTCAATTTCTACTATATTGCATGCATCTAAAAGCCTTTTTGTAAACCTGATATCCTCATTGCTTGGCTTAATATTCTCAGTTAAATGGTTATGGGCGACAATTATCCCCCTGCTTCCCTTTCTTAAAGCCTTTTTTAAAATCTCTGAGATAAAAAGGGGGATAGAGTTCACATTTCCCATAAAAAGTGTTTCACAATCTATTAGATTTGAAGCATTGTTTACAAAGAGGACACTGAATTTTTCCCTATCTTCCCATTTAATTGAAGACATTAAAAACTTATATACACTTTCTGGATTTTGTAACTTAAACTCAGATAATGTTATCTTTTCCCTGAAATATCGGTGAACAATCTCCAATAATGCTTTTAGCAAAGTTGCCTTTGAAGTATTTAATCCTTTTACTTTGATTAAATCCTTTATATCTGCGTCAAGCAAACCAGAAAATCCACCAAATTCTTTTAAAATTTCCTTTGAAAACTGAACAACAGGCTTTCCTTTAATCCCTGTCCTCAAAAGAATGGCAAGCAATTCTTCGTCTTTTAACTTATTTGCTCCACATTCAATTAATTTTTCTCTCGGTTTCATACAATTATTTTATTTTCTATTTGCTCGCCTTTCAAGTTTAAGTACGCATTTTCATAGATTATTGAGTTTATTATTTCCCCGTATCCCTCAACCTTTGCATTATAGATTACTGAATTTTTTAGAGTGATATTTTTTGAGACATCACCACCCGGATAAACAACTGAATTTCCAGAACCAAAAATATACTTATTTGCGTTTATCAAGCCTGATAGTGTTCCGCAATCAAACCATGTCCCCCTAAATTCTACAAAGCCTATTTTCTTAGTAGGAATAAGTTTTTTGTAAACATCAACAATAGAGTACTCTATTAATGGGATTATTTCAGGGGAGAGCATCTGCAATCCTGTGAAAAAATAATCTCCCCCTTTACCTATTGATTTAATTGATTGTCCCTCAACCTGAAAAGGAGTGGCTTTTTCACCTTTTAATTTTTTCAAAACAAGTGTTATAAGGTTTTTATTTTCAATGTGACTTTTAATGAGTCTGTCTAATATGCCTTCATCATTGAAGAATACAGTGTCGCAGTTTATTGTAACCATATATGCATCAAAGAATTTCCTTAAATTTGTAAGATAGCCACCTGTTCCTAAAATCTCTTTTTCGTAAAATGGAATTAAACCGTTTTCTTTAGCGAATTTTTCCAATTGCTCTCTTTTATGGTGAATATTTAACCCAATTTCTTTAATTCTATTTTTTTTAAACAGATTTAATCCGTATTCAATAAGAGTTTTATCTCCCAATGTTACAAGAGGTTTGGGTATGTTATCAGTGATTGGCTTTAGCCTTGTTCCCAACCCTGCAGCAAGGACAAAGCCTTTTATTTTGAAGTTAAATCTCAATAATTTCCCCGTCCTTCAAAATTTTTACATCAAACGATTTCAATTCTTTTTCAATCAAATCTTTATAATGTGGTTTTAAGTGAAAGACAAAGATATTGTCAAATTTGTCCATCTTTTTTAATTCTTGAATAAATGTTTCAACAGAGAGGTGATAGCTTACTTCAGCGATTTTTCCCCTCTTTGAAGGGAAAGAACATTCAGTAATAATTGACTTTACCCCTTTTTCATAAAGTTTTTTCCATAACCCGTTTGTTTGGTATGTATCTGCCGTATATGCCAGTTTTGATTTTTCATCACTTATAATAAAACCTATACTTCCCTCTGTGTGATATACATTAAAAAACTCAATCTCGTATCCCTCAATTTTCAAAACCTCTCCATCTGAAACCTCTTCGAATATCAAAGTAGGATTCTCTCTGTCTGGAATTTTTCTAAAATCCGGCCATATTTTCCCGTTAAAAACATTTTCTGAGATTAATTTCAATGTTTCTTTTGTCGCAAAAATTCTAAGATTTTTCCCAGAAATAGATAGATTATCTGCAACAAAGGGAAGGTCGCATATATGGTCAAAATGTGCATGTGATATAAAACAAACTTCAATATCTCCCTGTCTCTCTACAGAGAGTGAAGAGCATACAGAACCACAATCAAATAGAATTTTGCCATCAATTAAAAAAGAAGGAAGATTCGAATTTTTGTCTTTTCCGCCTGAGCAACCTAATACTTCAACCTTCATTCAACTCCCTCATAACCTTTTCATTGATAATAGTTTTGAACACTTCAACAACCCTTGGGTCAAACTGTTTTCCAGAATATTTATCAATTTCCTCAATTGCTTTTTGATAACTTAAAGCTTTTCTGTAAGGCCTATCAGTTGTCATTGCGTCAAATGTATCACAAACAGATATTATTTTTGCAAACAAAGGAATTTCTCCATTCTTCAAGCCTTCAGGATATCCGCTTCCATCCTCTGTTTCATGGTGATACAAAATACCGTCTAAAGCCTTTCTCAACCCTTCAACTTTTTTTACAATCTCATATCCTAAAACAGGGTGTTTTTTCATAATTTCCCTTTCTGCACTGTCCAATGGTGCCTGCTTGTTTAAGATTGCATCCGGAATACCTATCTTGCCTATATCGTGAAGAATTGCAGATAGAGAAAGCCAGTACAACTGCTCTTTTGAAAAGCCTAACCTCTCCCCAATCATCACACTATACTTCATAACTCTTCTTGTGTGCCCGGCTGTATAGTAATCCCTTTTTTCAATAGCATCGGCCAAAGCAAGTGATGTTTCAAAGAAAATATTTTTAAGCTCATTATACATTTTTGCGTTAACAAGGGCTGTTGAAATTGGGATTGCAATCATTTTAACCTTTTCAGAATCTTCTTTCGAAAAACCATCTCCCTTAATTTTATTAATTAGCTGGATAGCACCTATAACCTCCCCTTTGTATTCAAGGGGGACTGATAAAATTGACTTTGTTTCAAAATGGCTTACGCTATCCACTTTCTTTGACCAATAAGGTGATTGTTTTACATTGTTGATTATAATAACTTTTTTTTCAGATATTGTGTGACCTACAACACCTTCACCCATTTTAAGCCTGATTTCTTTTAGTTTTTCGCTCTCATCTCCACTTAAAATTCTGAAAAAAATCTCATTTTTATCAGAATCAATTTCCCAGATTGAACTTCTTTCAGCCCCTATCTCCTCTTCAAGTAAACTCATAGCATTTGTAAGCACAAAATCAATATCTAACTCTGAGTTTAACCTTTCCCAGATTGTTAACAATTTTTCGTAAAAATTGTTGTTCATATTAAATCAAATCTCTGTACCAACCTGGAAGAGCCCCCGATTTTCTCGCCTGTTCTTGTAAATCCTCTTTTTGTTTTTTTAGTGTTTTTAATCTTTCTTGAAGTTTTTTCTTCTTCTTTTCAAGTTTTGTCATTTGGGCATTTATATTCATTATCACAATATTATCATCGGTATTAAGTTTTTCCGTCATCAACCTGTTTAGCTCTTTCTGTATTGCATCAATTTCCTCTTTAGTTTTCTTAATTGAATTATTCAGGGTGATAAATTTCTCCCTCCAATACTTTTCAGCCTGCTCTTCACTCATCCCTTCAGTTGGAGACATTGCAGCAGCACTATCATTTGTTATATCTGCCTCTGGTTCCTCATTTTTCCAGGACATATAGGGGTTAGCCTTTTTATTCTTTTCCTTTTTTTTATCTTTTTTTTCTAACTTCACTGTGCTTTCTGTAATTATCAATGGTTTTTTCTTCGATTTTTTTTCAATTGTCTCTTTTGAGTCTAAAATTTTTATTGTTTTTTTCTGAGTCTCTACTACTTTTTTCTTTTTCTCAGGTTTATTTGCCTCTTCTGTCTTTTTAAAATCTACCAGTTTTTTTGGGAAACTTATCTTTTTCCCATCAGGAGTTATCCCTATAATTACCTTTTTAGAAAAATCAGGCTTCTCTTTTAAAACCAGAATTCCGCCGTTAATAAAGTAAACCTTGTATATCCCGGCAAACAGGTTGAAAGCAAAAAGGACAAATAACATTACAACAACCTTTTTCATAATACCCCCTCTAAGTATGTTTCTTTTTTAATTTTAACATTAAAAAACTCAAGCATTGCATTAAATTAATAAATTTGATTTTTATCACTTTAAACTTATAATTAGAGTATGAGGTGTCCGTATTGTCGTGAAAACAAAGATAAAGTAATAGATTCAAGAGAGATTAACGAAGGAAGGGTTATAAGAAGAAGGAGAGAGTGTTTAAACTGCGGAAAGAGGTTTACAACTTATGAAAGGGTGGAAGAAAACCCTTTAAGGGTTATTAAAAGAGATGGAAGAATTGAAAGCTTTAACAGGGACAAATTGCTCAGAGGAATTTTAAAAGCCTGCGAAAAAAGACCTGTAAAAATTGAAGATATAGAAAATTTAATAGATGACATTGTAGTTCAGTTGTATCAAAAGGGGGACAGGGAAATACCAGCGACAGAGATTGGTGAGATAGTTATGGAAAAGCTAAAAAGCCTTGATTCCGTTGCCTATGTGCGCTTTGCCTCTGTTTACAGAGACTTTAAAGATGTTGAAGAATTTTTAAAGGAAATTCAAAGGTTAATGAAAAAGGGGGGCAAAAGTGATTAATGACATCTTCTATGAACTTAAACACCTTGAAGATGAAATAAAAAGAATAATATCTCTTTCCCCTGAAAGACAGGTAACAGGGTTTGTTCCACCTATGGATATCTTTGAAAAAGAAGGTAAGGTTATTATCTACATGGATCTACCTGGATTCAATGCAAAGGATATAAAAATAGAAAGCGAAGGAAGACATTTGAAAATCAGCGGTATAAAAAGAATTGACAAAACAGGGGATAAGGACTTAAATTTCATATGTATCGAGCGTAAGTTCGGTAATTTTGAAAGAAGAATTTTCCTTGGAAATACCCCCGACATAGAGAAAATTGAAGCGGTTTTATCAAAAGGGGTTTTGAAAGTAACAATCCCATTTGTTCAAGAACAAGCAAAAAAAGTGGAAGTTAAAATCAAAGAAGAGGAGTAGGTATGGAGAAGCAGTTAGAAAATTTTACAGAACCAGAAATAAATACTCCGGACATTCTGCCGGTGTTACCATTAAGGGATGTTGTTGTTTTCCCCTATTTCTTAATTCCTTTATCTGTTGGAAGGCCTGCCTCAATAGAAGCTGTAAATGCTGCACTTGAAGGACAGAGGTTTATATTTCTTGCAACCCAGAAAAATCCTGAAATTGAAGAGCCTACCATAGACCAGTTGTACCCGATAGGAACTGTTGCAGTGATAATAAAAATGCTTAAAATGCCTGACGGGACACTGAGAATACTGGTTCAGGGAATTCACAGGGCAAAGATTAAAAGTTTAAACGACGGAAAGCCTTATTACAAAGCCGCAATTGAAAGGGTTAACGACAAGGTAATTGAGAAGGATGTCAGGGTTGAAGCCTTAATGAGAACAGTTCTTGAACAGTTTGAAAAGGCAGTAAAATTAGGAAAAACAGTCCCCCCTGAGTTTTTAAGCCTTATCGCAACAATTGAAGAACCGGGGAAACTATCAGATTTTATAACAAATCACCTTAATCTTAAAATTGAAGAACAGATTGAATTGCTTGAGGAAACAAACCCTATTAAAAGGCTTGAAAAAATAAACAATTACCTTGCAAAGGAAATTGCAGTCCTTGAGTTGCAGCAAAAAATCACCCTTGAAGCAAAGGATGAAATTGATAAATCCCAGAGAGAATACTTTTTAAGGCAACAATTAAAAGCCATTCTCCATGAATTAGGCGAATCAGAAGACTTTGAACAGGAATTAGAAGAATACAGGGAAAAATTAAAAAAGACCCCTTTAAACGAGGAAGCAAGGAAGGAAGCTGAAAAACAGATTAAAAGGCTTGCAAGAATGCACGGTGATTCTGCCGAGGCAAGCGTTGTTAGAACATACCTTGACTGGCTGTTTGACCTACCATGGGGGAAATTTACTGAAGACAACCTTGATATTTTAAAGGCCAAAAAAATTCTGGACAAAGAGCATTACGGTTTAAAAGAGGTTAAAGAGAGAATTTTAGAATACCTTGCTGTGAGAAAAATAAAAAAGGATATGAAAGGCCCTATTCTTTGCTTTGTTGGACCTCCAGGAGTCGGGAAAACATCTTTAGGCCGCTCAATTGCAAATGCTTTAAATAGAAAGTTTATAAGAATGTCAATAGGCGGTGTTAAAGATGAAGCAGAAATCAGGGGGCATAGAAGAACCTATGTTGGTGCAATGCCTGGAAGAATTATTCAGGGGATAAAACAGGCAGGCACAATGAATCCTGTATTTATGCTTGATGAGGTGGACAAAATTGGCGCAGATTTCAGGGGAGACCCATCAAACGCATTGCTTGAGGCTTTAGACCCTGAACAGAACAATTCGTTCAGAGACCATTATCTTGGAGTGCCATTTGATTTATCCGGTGTTATGTTTATTACAACTGCAAACCAGTTAGACACAATTCAACCTGCTTTTTTAGACAGAATGGAGGTAATCCACATACCAGGTTACACGCTTGAGGAAAAGGTTGAAATTGCAAAAAGGCATTTAATCCCCAAACAGATGAAGGAAAACGGTGTACCAAAGGGTAAAATAAAAATTACTTCAGGGGCAATTAAAAAGATTGTTGAAGGCTACACAAGGGAAGCGGGAGTAAGAAATTTAGAGAGACTGATAAATAAATTGATTAGAAAAATCATCTTTAAAATGGTTGAAAACAACGAATTTGACAATCCTGAAATTAAATACGCAGTAAAAGCAAAAGATGTAAAAGAATTTTTAGGTGCAGAAAAAATACTTGAAGATAGAAGGCTGAAAGAAAACAGAATAGGAGTTGCAACAGGGTTGGCATGGACACCTTTTGGCGGAGATATTCTTTTCATAGAAACCTCAGTTATGAGGGGAAATGGAAGGCTTATTTTAACCGGGCAATTAGGGGATGTAATGAAAGAGTCTGCACAGGCTGCTTTAAGCTATTTAAGGGCTAATGAAAAGAAATACGGCTTAGAAGAATTCCCCTTTGATAAAAAAGATATTCATATCCATGTCCCCGCAGGGGCAATACCTAAAGACGGGCCATCTGCTGGAATTACACTTGCAACCTCTCTCTTATCAGCCTTAACCGAAAGGGAAGTTAAGGCAAGTGTTGCTATGACAGGAGAAATCACTTTAAGGGGAGATGTACTTGCCGTTGGTGGTCTTAAAGAGAAAATACTTGCTGCAAAGAGGGCGGGTATTGTTGACATTATTGCACCTAAAGAAAACAGGAATGAGATTGAAGAGATTGAGCCTCAATACCTTGAAGGCTTAAAAATACACTATGTAAAGAATGTTGATGAAGTCTTTAAGCTTGCATTGGTAAAATAGGGGGGATTATTCCCCCTTTATCCCTATAAAATTCACATTTCTGAATTCTGTTTTATTTTTTCTGTAAGAATGAAAGTAATTGTGGTGCATTGTGCAATATGGGGAAATAGAAATACTCTCTTCTTTTAAACCTGAAGACAGAAGTTTGTTAAAGGCGCATAACTTTAAATTTAGAAGGAATTTATTTTTTCCCCTTTTTAAAAATTTTTCCGAAAAATGCTTTGCAACATCCTCCCCCACTTCATAACAGTTACCGCAAATAGAAACACCAATAATTGCCTTTAATCTTTTGGAATTTACCCCTCTTTTTGTAATCTCTTCAAAAAAGTTTTCAAAGATATTGTTAACAAATCCTCTCCAGCCTGCGTGAATTATACCTGCAAAATTATCAGAATAGATGTAAACAGGCACACAATCTGCAGTAAAAACTGAAAGCATTATCCCTTTTTCAAATGTAAACAGTGCATCTCCATCTATTCCTTTAACAGGTTCATTTACCTCAACAACCTTTCCAGAGTGAATTTGATTAAGGTATGAAAAATCATTAAAACCTACAAAATCTTTTATCTTTTCAGCAAGAACAATCTTTTTTTCTTCTGTTTTAAAACTAACCCCTGCAAGAATATTTCTCTCATTAACAGGAAAAACCATAACTTTCATTTTTTAATAACCCTTTATTTAAACTCAATGTATTTTTCAAGAAAAGAATCAAGGTCAACATAGTTTATAAAAGCCATTAAGCCTATCCTTTTTTTTCTACAAAAGGCAAAAATACAATAAATTTAGCCCATTTATCTCTTTCACTTTCTACCGTAATATTCCCGTTATGTCTCTCCACTATCCTTGATACAATTGACAAACCTAATCCAACTCCTTCAACCTTGCCAGAGTTTTCCCTATCTCTGAAAAATCTTTTAAAAATCTTTTCTATTTTACTCTTATCAATACCAACACCTGTGTTAAAAACAGAAAATTCTACACCATTTTTTACTTTTCTACCTTCAAATTTTATTAAACCATCTTTCTCATTATTAAACTTTATAGCATTGGAAATAAGGTTAATAAAAACATAGGGGAGTAAATCAACATCTGCACAAACTAATAATTTTCTATGGCAATTTATCTCAATTTTAATTCCCTTTCTTTCAATTTCATCTTTGAATCTCTGGATAATATCCATGAACATCCTGCATATATCAACTGCGACAGGCTCTATCTTATACTCTGAATCAACCCTGGTCATTACAAGAATATTATCAAATAACTGGCTTAATATCTTTCCGTTTCTCTGAATTGTATTTACTATTTTATGGTACAACTCTTTATTCTCTTTCACCTCTGGTTTAGTTAAAAGCTCTGAGTAGGAAATTATTTTTGTCATAGGTGTTCTAATCTCGTGTGCAATAAGATCAAGCACCTCACTCTTATAAGTATTAGCTTTTTTAAGTTTTAAACTCTTTAACTCCAATTCTTTTATAACCCTGTCATATTTTTCCGATAATGCTTTAATTTCCTCTTTTAGTTTTTCCTCACTTTTAGCAAGTTTCCCTACCATTGAGTTAAAACTATTTGACAGATCTCCTATCTCATTGTCATAGTTAATATTAACTTTTACATTGAAGTTTCCTGACTCAATTTCTTTTGCTGCATCCTTAATTAAAAGAACAGGTTTTATAACATAAAAATAAACAAGAAGAATTATAGAGAAAATTACTGCTATATAGAGCAAGGTTATCGAAGAAGTCAGAAAAAAACTGCTTTTGTAAACATAATTTTCTAAATCCTCAACTGGTATTGTAATTGATATTCCACCTCTGAAATCACCTACTTTATAACCTTGATAACTATGGCACTTTAAACAGGTTTTCTTTATATACAAAGGCGCCATATACCTGAAAAAAACCTTTCCACTTTTATCTGTTTTAAAAGAATAAACCTCTTTGCTACCTTTTTTAAAAAAAGCAATCGCTTTTTTTTCAAATTCATCAGGTTTGTTTTCTGGATTTATTAATTTATCACTTGTTATGTGGAAAGAGAAATTAGAGTAATTGTTTGCATAATTGGATAATTCCTTGGTTACAATTGCAGGGACAGGCTTTACCTCATCTCTTCTGTCTGCAACCCATTGTCTTGTCAAAACAAGCATATTAAATAAGGTTTTTGCCCTTGTTTTTGCAATATTTAAAAGCATTTCCTCCTGAAAATTTTTGAAAATAGAAAATAGAAAGATTGAAAGCACCAGAATTATTACTGAAAGAAAAACTGTTAATCTTAAAATTAATTTCATTTTTTTGCCCTGTAACCTACACCTGGTATTGTCTGAATATATACAGGATTTGCAGGATTGTCTTCAATCTTTTTTCTTAAATGGTTTATGTGTACATCAATAGCCCTTGACCATCTATAAAGGGATTTTTCTCCCCAAAGAGTCTCAACAATATCTTCCCTCTGAAAAGTTTTCCCTCTGTTTTTGGCAAAAAACAATATTAGATCAAACTCTTTTGGGGTAAGAGCAATTTCTTTTCCTTTTTTCAAAACTTTTCTTCCCAAAGGATTTATTTCAAGCTCCCCCCATCGGATTCTTTTTTGCAAATCTTCCTTATTCTCAGACAGAAATCTCTTTTTGCTCCTTCTTAAAACACTTTTTATTCTGGCAACCAACTCAACAGTTTCAAAAGGTTTTACAATATAATCATCCGCCCCATATTCAAGACAAAGCACCTTTGTTGCAACATTATCTTTTGCAGAAACAACAATAACCGGAATATCATAGTTTTCGCAGACAAATTTGCACAAATGCTCACCGTCAATATCAGGAAGCCCTAAATCAAGTAATATCAAACTATATTTTTCTCTTTCAAGCATATTTTTAAAGTCAATGCCTCTTTCCGCAATATCGATTTCAAAACCTTCCATCGTTAAAATAAGGTTAAAAATCTCCAACAACTCTTTATCATCTTCACATATAAGAATCTTCACTTTTTCCATACAGTAAAATTTATCATTAAAAAAAAGTAATGTAAAGATAGCTTAACAAAATTTACACACTTTAACACCCTATTTACATAATTAACTTTAAACTTAAATTAACGGAAAGGAGGTGAGTTTATTTTGGATGAAAAAAAAGGGTTAATAAAAAAAATTAAATCATTTTTTAAAGACAGGATCTTTGTAAAAGGATTAATTGTGGGGGTTATATTTGCCACCGTTTTCATAATCTTTCAAATAGGAATAATTGAACACACCTCAACACCTGAATTCTGTGCCAGTTGTCATTCAATGGAAGTTTTTCATGTAGCATGGGAAGAGGGGGTACACGGTACAGGGAAAAAAGGTATTGTTGTGGCAAGGTGCGTTGACTGTCATCTTCCCCACGACAATTTAGTGCATTATCTATGGGCTAAAGGTGTTTCTGGTACAAAGGATACTGTTGCCACAATATTCGGTTACCAGCCTGACTGGATCAAAAACCTTGAAAGAAGGGAAGAGTTTACCTATGAGTCAGGTTGCAAAAAGTGCCATGTAAATTTAGTTGCTCCGGGAATTCCCATCAAAGCATTTAAAGCCCACAGACAGTATGAATTAGGGGAGACAAATAAAACCTGTATATCCTGCCATCAGGATGTGGGGCACGGTGACTTAAAACTTAAACTCTCAAATAAAATTGTTAACAAGGAGGCTTTATGAGAAAAGGTGTCTTAATTCTGGTATTATTCGCATTTACTGCCCTTTTTGCCTACGGGGAGAATAATGCGACAAAAGGTAACAACTATCCAAACCTTTCAAAAGCGGATCTAAAAATTAAGAGAGGTTATTCAAAAGAAGCGTTGAAGTGTATTCAATGCCACTCTGAAAAGACACCAGGGATAGTTGCAGACTGGAAAGACGGAAGAATGGCTCATGCAGGGGTTTCCTGTTATGACTGCCATGTTGTTAAAAAGTCAAACCCCATGGCATCTCAATGTCCTGGAGTTAAGGGGACAAACATTTACATCTCTCCAATGGTGTCATCAAAAACCTGTCAAAAATGCCATCCAACTGAAGTTGAACAATTCCTTAAAAGTGGACATGCCAAATTAGCCGCTGCTCCAGTGGTTGACAAAGCAAAGTTTCAAAAACTTATGTACCATTTTGAAGGTGGAGAATTTATGGGTGTAAAAAAGGGAATAGGGAAAAATACTGCTACAAGGCGTTCCGGCTGTCAGATGTGCCACGGAACAAAGGTTGAGGTTAAAAACGGAAAACCAATAAACGGCACATGGCCTGCCGGTGTAGGAACAAGATACCCTGATGGAGGCATAGGAAACTGCTCTGTTTGCCATACAAGGCACAGATTCTCCATTGAAGAGGCAAGGAAGCCAGAAGCGTGCGCATCCTGCCACTTAGGCCCCGACCATCCAAATATAGAGATTTATCTCGAGAGCAAGCACGGTCAGATGTATTTAACAGATGGTGAAAAGTGGAATTGGGATTCAGCCCCTGATGCGTGGGAGCCTGGAGATTATAGAGCACCAACATGTGCAACCTGCCATATGAGCGGAATTGGAGAGTTAAGCACAACTCACAATGTTAACGAAAGGTTGCACTGGGATTTGATGCATAAAAAGAGTGTTGTAAGAAGCGGAGAAAGAGGAAACGGGAAAAAAGGAAGACCTTTAATGAAAAAGGTTTGTCAGAATTGCCACTCAAAAACTCAGACAGATGCAACATTTGAAACTCTTGATGATTCAGTTGCTCTTTACAATGAATATTTTGAAAAAGCAGATAAAATGTTAAAAGACTTAAAGGCAAAAGGCTTACTTAAAAAAGACCCATGGTCAGATTCTTTCCAGGAACTTTACTACTTCTTATGGCACCATGTTGGAAGAAGGGCAAGAATGGGAGCAGCAATGAATGGGCCTGATTACGCCCACTGGCATGGATTCTTCCAGTTATTCCAGGTATTCAAAGATATGCAGGAGATTTATAATTACAGAATTAAGCATAACAAGATTGAAGAAGTTTCATTTGTAATGTCAAGTGCACCTTTATGATACCGTAAAAAGGGGGGAATCCCCCCTTTTTTATTTAAAAAAAATCAAGGAGGAAGCCAGAAATGAAAAAATACCTATTATCCATTATTTCAATTTTATTAATGTTTACATTTATTCCCGCATTTGCAGGTGGTTTTCTTGACTCAATAAAAGACGGCAAGGCAACACTTGAACTAAGGTTCAGTTTTGAATACTCAGATTTAGACGACCCTGCAGATTTAGACAGTGCAAAAGGGCTTAACTTACGAACAAGATTAGGCTTTAAAACAGCAGATTACAACGGTTTTTCAATGTTTTTACAGATGCACAACCTTTCTCAAATAGTTGATGATTACAGATGGCCTGGCGGTGGAGACCCAGCATACGATGTTATTGCTGACCCTGATGGCTCAAGGGTGCATCAATTCTTTTTCACCTACAAATTTAACAATATTTTCTCAATTAAAGCTGGAAGACAGGAGATTATTTTTGATGACGCAAGGTTAATAGGCAATGTAGGCTGGAGGCAGAATGGCCAGTCTTTTGACGGAGCGGTACTTGCTGTAAATACTGATAGAAATAATTTAAGTTTCGCATACATTTACAGGGTAAATACAATTCTTCTAACCCATGTTGATCTTGATGGGCTTTATGCAGTACACGATACATTTAAGGTTAACAAAAATATGAAGATTACAGCATTTGCCTACCTGCTTGACACAGAAAGCGACTCCCCTGATTCAAGAGACAGTGGCACATACGGATTAAGGTTTTTAGGTTCAATCAACAATTTCAACTACGACTTAACATACGCTATCCAGAATGATTTTGCTGATGGTGAAAATCATGGCGGAGATATGGTTAACGCCTTTATTGAATACAAGTTTGAAAATTTTGCACTTGGAGTAGGTTGCAATTTAATCTCTGGACAGGATGGAAACGACAGGCCATTTGACACCCTTTTCTCAACCGCCCATAAGTTTAATGGTTGGGCAGACCAGTTTTTAGGAACAAATGGTGGAAAGCTTGTTAATGGACTTGACGATTACTTTGTCCAGTTTTCAACAAAAATCTATCAACACAAACTTGTAATTGTTTACCACAGCTTTGATACAAATGAAAATGTAACATATGGGGAAAAGTACGGAGATGAACTTGACATTCTGGTTGTTAGAAAAATCAATAAAAATTTAAGTTGCCTTGCTAAAGCTGCATTTTACAATGCAAAAAATTACGAAAATAACCCGACACTGGATGAAAAAGTTGTCTGGTTCAGGGTGATGTATAAGTTTTAACAATCCACAATTATTTTTTCACATAGGCGGGGGTTACCCGCCTTTTTTGTTTTCCGAAAACACAAAAAAGAAAATCTTCGTATAAAATAAAGTAAGTTTTTTTAGGAGGGAAAAATGAATGAAGGATATGTTTGTCCAAAATGCGGAAACAGGGAATACAAAAAGGGTGAAATGAGAGCAACAGGCGGCTTTTTCAGTAAAATTTTTGATGTACAAAATAAAAGGTTTACAACCATCAGTTGTACAGTTTGCGGGTACACTGAATTTTACGCAAAAGATTCAAGCACTCTGGGCAATATTTTCGACTTCTTTACAAATTAATTTGTTGGAAAATTTTTCCTTAATCTAAAATCCAGCATTCAAAATTCAAAATTTTTTATTAGAAGATGTTAGATTTTGGTTGATGAATTATGGATTAAGGTAAAAATCCTTTTATTTAAAGAAATCATGCCTCAATCCAGAATCCAACATCAAGAATCCAAAATTCTATGTAATAGGATTGTCTTTCGCAAAAATCTTAAGCCTCTCTTCAAGTATGGGCATTTCCTCCATTTGAATAAGGGAAGTGCAGGCCCTTATTCCCTCTTTTCTCTCGCTTCCTGCAATTATCAGAGAAATTGCACTTATTCCGTGAATTAACAACTCTTCAAGTAACTTTTCAGCATCCATCCCAGGATAGGACAGGGTAAAGTAAAATCCATCAGCAATAGGCTTGTCAAGATCTTTATCGTAAACAATTTTAAATCCGTACTTTGTAAACAACTTTTTCATAATCTTTGCCTTTTCTCCATAAGGCTTAACATATTCAACAAAGTTTACCCTGCCGTCGTTTGCCGCTTTAAGCATTGCAGCAAGTGCATACTGTGCCGAGTGAGAGGTGCCTGAAGAAAGGGAGTAAACAGCACCGAAAATTAAAGCATCTCCTAATTTTTCTGAAGTGTAATACCTTAAAAGCCCTTTTTCCCTTCTATCCCACAACTTGTCTGAAACAACAATCATTGCAATTCTCTCCCCTGCATAGGAGAAAAACTTTGAAGAAGAGATAAGAAGCACATAGTTATCTGTATACTTTGCAACTGTTGGCTGATATGGAGGTTCTCCAGGCTTTGAGTAATCTTTTCTGAAGTCCATTCCAAAATATGCAAGGTCTTCAATAACAATAACATCGTATTCATTTGCAAGCCTGCCAATAATTTCAAGCTCTTCCTCTGTAAATGTAATCCAGGTTGGATTGTTTGGATTTGAATACAAAATTGAGGAAACCTTCCCGGTATCAAGGAATTCCCTCAACTTTGCCTCTAACTTTTTCCCCCTGTAATTGTAAACATCAAAACTCATATAATCGTGGCCTAAAACCTTGCACTGCTGTTTTTGAACTGGAAACCCCGGGTCAATGAAAAGCGTGCCTTCCCTGTCCGGCCACATCCTGTTTATTGTCATAAAGCAAACAAAAGCCCCCATCATTGAACCAACAGTTGGAACGCAATGCTCAGCGTCAACATCTATGTTTAAGAAAAGTTTTACAAACCTTGAAATCTCTCTTTTTAATTCAGGAACACCCTGAATATCTGGATAGATTGCAGCAACCCCTTTTTTTAAAGCATCAATCTGTGCTTCAACCCCTTCTTTCAAAGGTGGAAGGCCTGGAATTCCCATTTCCATTCTTATAAACTTTTCTCCAGTATCCCTTTCAAGTATGTCTGCAAGCTTTTTTATTTCCCTGATTGAAGCGGTTGAAAGGCTGTTTATTGAACTTTCACTTAATCTTTTTTTAAAAAGTTCTCTATCAATTGGTATAGCCACAATCTCCTCCCCTTACTTTTTTCAAAAACCCATTCTTTTTTTAACACAAAATTATTATTTTTAAAGGAAAAGTTTATTTTTAGAGTAAATTATCCCTCAAATCCCAACTCTTTAGCACACTCTGTTAAAGCTGTAATAACATTTTGAATGTGCTCCTCAAGGGGGATTCCCAATTCCTCTGCCCCCTGTTTTATTTCATCCCTGTTTACCTGTCTTGCGAAAGCCTTATCCTTCATCTTCTTTTTAACCGATTTAACCTTTACATCACCAATAAGTTTTGAAGGCCTTACAAGGGCAACTGCAATTACAAAACCGCTTAATTCATCAACAGCAAAGAGTGTTTTTGCCATTAAAGTTTTTCTTTCAACCCCTGTGTATGACGCATGGCCTAAAACAGCCTCAACAAACTCTTTGTCAAACCCCTCTTTTTCAAGTATCTCTGCTCCTCGATACGGATGGTTTTCTGCGTCAGGGTATTTTTCATAATCAAAATCGTGTAATAATCCGCAGGCATACCACCTGTCTTCATCTTCCCCAAACTTTCTTGCATACCATTTCATTGAACAGGCAACCGCTTTAAGATGCTTTTTCAATGAATCGCTTTTTACATACTCATTTACAAGTTTTTCAGCCTTTTCAACTATGTTTTCCATTTTACCCCCCTATTCAACAGGCTCAAACTTTGCTGTAAAGTGCCTTAAAAATGGAGGCTCCCAGGTAATCTTCATCCCCTTTGCATTCTCTCTGTCTTTAAAGGTTTCAATAATCTTTTCAATAGCGTAATCAAAATGGCTTTGGGTATAAACCCTTCTTGGAAAGGCAAGCCTTACCAATTCCATTGGTGCTGGAATCTCCTCTCCAGTTTCTTTATCCTTTTTCCCAAACATTACGCTGCCAATCTCCACACCCCTAATACCGCCTTTTTTATACAATTCGCAAACAAGAGTCTGGCCTGGAAACTGTGACGGTGGAATGTGAGGATAAAATGCCTTTGCGTCAATGTAAACAGCGTGTCCCCCTGTTGGCCTTATTATGCTTATTCCTGCATCAAGCAATCTCTCACCCATATACTCTGCAGTTCTCAGCCTGTATTTCAGATAATCCTCGTTTAAAACCTCTTCAAGACCAACTGCAAGTGCTTCAAGGTCTCTACCTGCGAGCCCACCGTAGGAAGGAAAGCCTTCGGTTAGTATAAGCAAAGTCCTTGCTTTCATTGCAAGTTCATCGTCATTCATTGCAAGAAAACCGCCTATATTTACAAGCCCGTCCTTCTTTGCACTCATTGTGCATCCGTCTGCATAAGAGAAAATCTCCTGAGCAATTTCAAGGACTGATTTATTTTCATACCCTTTTTCCCTTAACTTGATAAAGTATGCGTTTTCAGCGAAACGGCAGGCGTCTATGAAGAACGGCATATTATATTTGTGGAGAAGCCTTGATACCTCTCTAATATTTTCCATTGAAACAGGCTGGCCACCACCTGAGTTATTTGTAATTGTAACCATTCCAAGGGGGATTCTGTCGTGGTATTTTTCAAGCAACTCTTCTAACTTTTCTAAATCCATATTGCCTTTAAATGGATGCTCCAATTCTGGAATTTTCCCCTCAGGTATTACTAAGTCAACTGCTTCTGCATCGTTGAACTCAATATTCGCCCTTGTTGTATCAAAGTGGGTATTGTTGGGAACAATATCTCCCTTTTGCACCATAATTGAAAAAAGAATTCTCTCTGCAGCCCTTCCCTGATGTGTGGGGATTATGTGCTTAAAACCTGTTATTTTTTTTACAACTGATTCAAACCTGAAAAAGCTTCTGCTTCCCGCATAGGACTCATCCCCCTGCATTAAAGCACCCCATTGCCTGTCACTCATTGCCCCTGTACCGGAGTCTGTAAGAAAATCTATCAATATATCGTCTGACTTAATTAAAAAAGGATTATAGTGCGCATTCTTTAATATCTCAACCCTCTCTTCCTCTGTTGTCTGTCTTATTGGTTCAACAACCTTAATTCTGAAAGGCTCAATTATAATGCTCATTCAATTTCCCCCCTATTTTTCTTTTTTGCGTATCGGTACTGTTTTACAAAATCCTTAATTCTGTAATAAAGGTGTGTTTCAGTCAGTTTTAACTCGTCCAGCAACTCTTCCGGGCTTCCCTGATGAACAATTCTGTCTGGAATTCCAAGCCTTAAAGCAGGCACAAGAATGTTGTTATCCTGAAGCAATTCAAGAACCGCACTCCCAAAACCGCCATTTAAAATTCCCTCTTCTGCTGTTACAACCACTCCACACTCTTCGGCAGATTTTAAAATCTCGCTTTCATCAAGTGGCTTAATAAACCTTGCGTCAACAACTTTTACAAATATGCCGTCCTGTTCAAGTTTATCTGCAACCCTCTTTGCCTTCCATACCATTGAGCCAATAGCAAAGATAACCGCATCATCTCCATCTTTTAAAACCCTGCTTTTTCCTATCTTTATCTCTTTTAATTCTTTATCTAAATTAACTCCCTCTGCACTTCCCCTCGGATACCTGATTGAACAGGGGAAGGAAAGCTTGCTTGCTGTATAAAGCATATGTCTTAATTCATTTTCATCTGCTGGTGCCATCATAACAATATTTGGTAAAGGCCTTAAATAGGCAATATCATAAAGCCCGTGGTGTGTTTCCCCGTCAGCGCCAACAACACCACCTCTATCCATACAGAAAACAACAGGAAGGTTCATTAAGCAAACATCGTGTATCACCTGGTCGTAAGCCCTTTGCAAAAATGTTGAGTAAATTGCAACAAACGGCTTTTTACCTTTAATTGCAAGCCCCCCTGCCATTGTTACAGCGTGTTGCTCTGCAATTCCAACATCAAAAAACCTTTCAGGGAATTTTTTTGCAAATTCAGTTAAGCCTGTGCCAGAGGGCATTGCAGCAGTAATTGCCACTATATCTGGATTTTTTTCAGCAAGCTCAATAATTGTTTTTCCAAAAACAGAAGTGTAGCTTGGAGTACCCTTTGATGATTTGTAAACCTCACCAGTCTCCCTGTCAAAGGGGGAAATACCGTGCCATTTTTCAGGCATCTTTTCAGAAAACTTATACCCTTTCCCCTTTTTTGTTTTTATGTGAATTAAAACAGGGTCGTCGTAATCTTTATACTTTTCAAAAACCTCAATTAATTTTTCAATATCGTGTCCGTCAACAGGCCCAACATACTTAAAACCCAACTCTTCAAAAAGCATTCCAGGAACAAAAAGCCTCTTTATTGTCTCTTCCATCCCCTTTGCCATCTTAATCATTGGAGTGCCTATTGTCCCCATTGACTTTAAAATGTGTTCAATCCTGTCTCTCATCCTCTTGTAAAACTGGCCTGAAAGAATCTGGTTAAGGTATCCGTTTAAAGCGCCAACATTAGGGGCAATAGACATATCATTGTCGTTTAAAATAACCATCATCTTTTTCTTTAAATGCCCTGCCTGATTCATTCCTTCAAAAGCAAGCCCTGCAGTTAGAGAGCCATCCCCTATAAATGCAATAACCTGATAATCTTCATTGTTTAAATCCCTTGCAATAGCCATTCCAAGGGCGGCAGAAATAGAGGTTGAAGAATGTCCTGTATTAAAATGGTCGTACTCGCTTTCTGTAATCTTTGGAAAACCGGAAAGCCCGTTAAACTTCCTTAAAGTATGAAATCTATCTTTTCTCCCGGTTAATATTTTATGAACATAAGCCTGATGCCCCACATCCCAGACAATTCTGTCTTTCTTAAAATCAAAAACATAGTGAAGGGCAATGGTTGCTTCAACAACCCCTAAAGATGATGCAAGATGCCCCCCTGTTTTTGAAACAGAGTCAATTATAAACTCCCTTATCTCCTTTGCCAGAGTTTCAAGCTCTTTCTTATCAATCTTTTTTAAATCATAAGGAGAATTTATCCTCTCAATGTAAGCCATAGCACACTCCAGAAATGTTTTTTCATTCCTATAATATCACAATAAAATTTAAATTGTATTTGCAAAGCGTTATAACTAAAACAGGATAAAATCTGTTTTCATTGTGAGTTTAATAAAGTAAAAGGGGACGGAATTAAAAATAATTTTTACCAAAAGGTAGGCGTAATTAGATGCCAGAATTCGGCAGGCATCCGTCCCCCCAATTAATTTAATTTTAACACTATAATAAAACAAAGCAAAAAAACTCTACTGTAAAATTTTTGGAACAATTAAATACACATAAATATAATAACCGCCTACTCCAACAAAAATAACCCCTGTTGCTCTCCGAAACCATTTTTCAAGCTGTGTTATTTTATTAAACGCCTTGCCAACACTCTTTGCCCCAAAAGCAATGCCTATTGCAAAAATAAGAACAGGCAGAGCCGTCCCTATTCCAAATGCTGCGGGAAAAATAACTCCTGAGTTAAATTTTGCTGCAAGGGGAATAAGGCTTCCAAAAAACAACGCCGCAGAAATTGGACAAAACGACAATGCAAAAAGTGCACCTAAAAGTAATGCCCCTATTCTTCCCATTTTCACAAGTTTTTTAGAGGATTTTTGAAGAAAATCCCCACCAAATGCAGGAAGAGAAATTATGTCCAGTAATAAAAATCCGGCAAAAATTAGGATAAAACCCAACACCTCATTTATACGCTGTTGCAAAAAGGTCGCCACATCAAAAACTGCAAGAATGCTTGAAACAAGGAGAACCCCAAGTACTGTATAGCTTATTGTACGGCCAAGTGTGTAAAGTAAACCGTTAATTGCTGTTTTAATCGGGGAATCTATATCCTGGCTGATATATGATACTGCAGCAATATTGGTAGCAAGGGGACAGGGGCTAATTGATGTTAGAATCCCAAACCAGAAAGCAGTTGCAACTGCTACAACCATACTGCTAATCATTAACTCATTCCTTCATAAAGTTTTTTACAGAGTTAACTATATAGTTTTCAAACTCATAAGGCTCATAGACAACTTGCCATACCTTTTGAAGGATTTTATACCTTACAACCTTTCCATTCTTAATTTTGGCTAATACAAGGGATTTTGTATAAAGCTTGAACTCCTTGATAAAATGCTTATTTTCAGGCTTATCCACATCAACTGGCTTCCAGGCAAGAACACCTTTTTTCAATTCTTTTTTAAAATGCTCTTTAACCACAAAATCTGCATTTGCCTCAATTGCCTTACAGGTGGAACACCTTGGATAAGAGTAAAAATAATATAAAACAAATGAGTGCTTTTTCACAGAAGATGAAGCACCCTTTATAGTACCCTTAGCTAAAGCAAAAGAGAAAGCTGTTAAAACAACCATAACCATTACAAAAATCTTTTTCATATTAAACTCCCGTTTCTTTTAGAACTTCCTGAATTTTTTTAACCATAGGCACATGCCCAACAAATTTCACCTCACCATTAACCACAAGCGCGGGAGTCATCATAACACCGTGACTCATAATTTCCCGAATATCTGTAACCTTTTTTAACTCATAGGGGATGCCCAACTCCTCAACCGCTTTAATAGCCCTCTCTTCTAAAAGGCGACATTTAGGACATCCTGTCCCTAAAACTTTTAACTCAATCATTTAAAACCTCCTGCTTATAATTTCTTTTTACCTGCAAATAAACTTAGATTAAGCCTTTTATTTACAAATTTTCAAACAAACATTCCAAACAATATACCGCTAATGGTTGCCATAACAACCACAATTGCAACAAACACAATTGTTTTTTTGGTACCTAACACACTTCTTATTACCAGCATATTTGGCAAAGACAATGCCGGCCCTGCAAGAAGCAAAGCCAATGCAGGCCCATTACCCATACCACTGCCAAGTAACCCCTGTAAAATAGGCACCTCAGTTAATGTTGCAAAATACATAAAGGCACCTACCACCGATGAAAACAAATTAGCAGTTAAAGAGTTTCCGCCAACCAGAGAAGACACCCATGTTGAAGGAATTATCCCCTCATGACCTGGACGGCCAAAAGCAAAACCAGCAATTAAAACACCAATCAACAGCAAAGGCAAAATCTGTTTAGCAAAAGTCCATGTAGAATTAATCCATTCCTTCATTTCACCCTCAGTTGTCATAGCTGAGATAGTTACTCCTACTGTTGCAACAACAAAAATCCATGCATACTGATCAGGGAAAAGAAGCCAGGCAATTACTGTTAAAACACCTGTCAACAACAGCTTCCAGGCTTTGATACCAAACCAAACTGTTAAAATAACACCAAGAATCACAGCAAAAACAGAAGTAATTACCCACTTCCACACATAAAGGAAATGAAAAACACTGCTTGTATCATCAGCCTTTCCCCAGTTTGCAAAAACAAGAATTCCCACCATTGCAAAAAGAAGAGAGGCGTTATGCAACAACGGTCTTCCGCCGTCAGAATTAACATTCTTAACATGTGCCGCCTGCCTTTTCTCCTCACTATCTCTAAAGATAAAAGCCATAAGCCCACCAACAACCAGACTAAACAAAATTGCCCCTATCGCTCTTGCAATCCCTATTTTCATCCCCAAAACCTTTGCCGTAAGAACAATTGCAAGGATATTTATGGCTGGGCCTGAATAGAGAAATGCAGTTGCGGGACCAAGGCCTGCGCCCATGGTGTAAATTCCTGCAAACAATGGAAGGACTGTACAGGAACAAACGGCAAGAATTGTTCCTGAAACTGAGGCAACACCGTAGGAAGTTAATTTAGGGGCATCAGGTCCTAAATAACGCATTACTGAATCCTGACTTAGAAAAACTGAAATAGCGCCTGCAATAAAAAAAGCGGGAATCAAACAGAGAATGACATGCTCCCTTGCATACCATTTAGCAAGAGCCATTGCTTCGAAAACTGCATTATCAAACCTCGGATTGCCAACGGGAAGAAAATATAAAAAAAGAAAAGAAACTATTATTAGAATTAAAATTAACTTTTCAGACTTAAAACTCATTAAAAATCCTCCACATTATTCACTGATGATATTTTTTCTATCTGGTGACTTTCTTTATTATTAGTGGCAACCTTATGAACACACGAATAAAAATTTAAAATACATGGACTTTTTAACTGGTAGAAAACCATTAAACCCTTTTTCTCAGACTCCACAATTCCAACTTTCTTTAAAATAGAAAGATGCTTTGAAACGGTTGAAATATCTGCCCCAACCAACTCAGTTAAATCACAAACACACCGAGGCCCATCTCCTAACTCTAAAACAATAAGAGCCCTGCTTGGATGACCTAATGCCTTCATTACTTTTGCCATTTCTTCTGCCTTTGTTTTTTTAGAACCCATTACACCTCCCTTGCTTGGCAATATTACCAAATACTAATTTACTGTCAAGAAAAAAAATATAGAAATTAAACTGCCCCATCCTGAAAAAAGAGGAGACAAGCTATTTAATAAATTTTAGATTTTAGATTTTGGATTTTGAATGTTGGATTGAGGAAGGGATTCTTTAAATTAAAGTTTAACCTTAATCAAGAATTCAGAATTTAGAATTTAAAATCTTTTAAAAAAGGATTTTTACCTTTTTCATAAAATAAAAAAGCCTGGCAGCGACCTACTTTCCCACGACTAAACGCCGCAGTATCATCGGCCCTGAGGGGCTTAACTACCGTGTTCGGAATGGGTACGGGTGTGGCCCCCTCGGTATGGCTACCAGGCAATATCTTAAATCAAGAGAATGCAAAACAGGATTTATGGTCAAGCCAGTGGGATGATTAGTACCGGTCAGCTAAAGGTGTCACCACCCTTACACCTCCGGCCTATCAACCTCGTAGTCTCCAAGGTTCCTCATTGGGATACCTTATCTTGGGGCCGGCTTCCCGCTTAGATGCCTTCAGCGGTTATCCTGTGGTAGATAGCTACCCGGCATTGCCCCTGGCGGAACAACCGGTACACTAGCGCTACCCCCGACCCGGTCCTCTCGTACTAGGGTCAGGCCCCCTCAAGTATCCTACGCCCACAGCAGATAGGGACCGAACTGTCTCACGACGTTCTGAACCCAGCTCGCGTACCGCTTTAATCGGCGAACAGCCGAACCCTTGGGACCTGCTTCAGCCCCAGGATGCGATGAGCCGACATCGAGGTGCCAAACCTCCCCGTCGATGTGGACTCTTGGGGGAGATCAGCCTGTTATCCCCGGGGTACCTTTTATCCGTTGAGCGACGGCCCTTCCACTCGGAACCGCCGGATCACTAAGGCCGACTTTCGTCCCTGCTCGACCCGTCGGTCTCGCAGTCAGGCTGGCTTTTGCCTTTGCACTCTGCGGCTGGTTTCCAATCAGCCTGAGCCAACCTTCGCACGCCTCCGTTACGCTTTAGGAGGCGACCGCCCCAGTCAAACTACCCACCTGTCACTGTCCGGGGGGAGGATTCACTCCCCTCCGTTAGGTATCCAATACATCAAGGGTGGTATCTCAAGGGCGGCTCCACCGAGACTGGCGTCCCGGCTTCACAGCCTCCCACCTATCCTGCACATGATGTACCAGATACCAATACCAGGCTGTAGTAAAGGTCCACGGGGTCTTTCCGTCTTGCTGCGGGTAAGCGGCATCTTCACCGCTACTACAGTTTCACTGAGTCTCTGGCCGAGACAGTGCCCAGATCGTTACGCCATTCGTGCAGGTCGGAACTTACCCGACAAGGAATTTCGCTACCTTAGGACCGTTATAGTTACGGCCGCCGTTTACCGGGGCTTAGTTTCGGAGCTTCTCCCGACAAAGTCGAGATAACCCCTCCACGTAACCTTCCGGCACCGGGCAGGCGTCACACCCTATACGTCCTCTTACGAGTTCGCAGAGTGCTGTGTTTTTGCTAAACAGTCGCCTGGGCCTCTTCACTGCAACTCCTTTCGGCTCCACCTGCGTGAGGTTTCACCTACTTAGAGCACCCCTTCTCCCGAAGTTACGGGGCTAATTTGCCGAGTTCCTTAGCCAGAGTTTTCTCAAGCGCCTTAGGATTCTCTCCTCGCCTACCTGTGTCGGTTTGCGGTACGGTCACCTAATGCCTTACCTTAGAGGTTTTTCTCGGCAGCGGGGGATTTGCCACTTCGTCTATAAGCGACTCGTCATCACGCCTCAGGTCTATCCCGACGGATTTGCCTGCCGGGACACCCTACACGCTTGACCCCACTAATCCATCAGTGGGTAGGCATACCCTTCTGCGTCACCCCTTCGAAACATTAGGTGGTTCCGGAATTTTAACCGGATTCCCATCAGCTACGCCTTTCGGCCTCGCCTTAGGGGCCGACTAACCCTGCCCTGATTAACATTGGACAGGAAGCCTTAGGCTTACGGCGCCCGGGTTTTTCACCCGAGTTTTCGCTACTCGTGCCGGCAGAGTCACTACCCATACCTCCACCGTGTCTCACAACACGACTTCACAGGCCTAGGGTACGCTCCCCTACCTACCAACTTGCGTCGGTACCGTGGCTTCGGTGGTGTACTTGAGCCCCGTCCATTTTAGGCGCAGTGGCACTTGACCAGTGAGCTGTTACGCTTTCTTTAAAGGATGGCTGCTTCTAAGCCAACCTCCTGGTTGTCTTAGCACCACTACATCCTTTCCCACTTAGTACACTCTTCGGGACCTTAGCCAACGGTCTGGGTTCTTGCCCTCTCGACTACGAACCTTATCGCACGCAGTCTGACTCCCACATTGCAACCTTACGGCATTCGGAGTTTGGTTGGATTCGGTAGGCTGGTATGCCCCCTAGTCCATCCAGTATCTCTACCTCCGTAAGGCATCATGTGAGGCTAGCCCTAAAGCTATTTCGGGGAGAACGAGCTATAACCAGGTTTGATTGGCCTTTCACCCCTATCCTCACCTCATCCAAGCGGTTTTCAACCCACATTGGTTCGGGCCTCCATCCCGTGTCACCGGAACTTCACCCTGGACAAGGATAGATCACCTG